>DAHYUM010000272.1 GCA_027398005.1 bacterium | reverse complement strand
CGCTTTAATAAAGAGGAACTGGCTGCACTCGGAAAGAAAATGATTAGCGGAAGTACCGGACGGGTAAAAATAGGCCATGCCGGCGATTCAAATATTTATGACTGGGGTTATTATCACCCGATTGACAATACCAATTGGAGTATCTGCGTTTTTGTAAATGAAGATGAACTTCTTGCAAATGTTAACGAAGAGAGTAGAATTTCGTTAGCTATAATGATTATTACTTTGATAGTCCTTATTACTGCGGTACTTATTCTTTCATTTAGGATTACTAAACCGTTAAAGAAGCTTACTTTGCATTTAAAGGACATTTCGGCGGATAAAAAGCATGAGGGAATAAGTATAAACAGCAACGATGAAATAGGCATACTGGCAAAAGTGTTTAACGAACTGCTTTCATCAATAAATCAAAAGCAGGATGAAATTAAGGAAATAACCAACAGGCTTCAATATGCCTTAAAGGCATCCAACGACGGAATATTCGATTTCTCAATTCAAACGAAGACTCTCTATTTCAGCGAGCGGATGTTCGAGATGCTCGGTTACGAACCGAATGAATTTGTGCCGACAATTGAAAAATGGATTGAACTGACTTATCCCGAAGACAGAGCGGCTTCCGAAGCGGGGGTTAAAGCCGCAATTCAAAATAAGAGCGGGCACGAAGTTGAATTCAGGATGGTTAAGAAAAACGGTGAAGTAATATGGGTTTGGGGCAAGGGTATAATTGTTGAATTAGACCAATACGGCAACTCGGCCCGTATGATTGGAATACATTCCGATATAACAAAGAGGAAAAAATACGAATTCGAGCTTATGCAGAGCGGTGAAAGGTACAAGGCCTTAATCACCTCCTCAAATACAGGCGCATGGGAATTTGACCGTGAAAGGGAAAACCTGTGGTGCAGCGATGAGTATTTCGGAATGCTGGGGAGAAACGCGAATGACTACGATCTTTCTTCCCATTCGAATGCGGGAGCTGTTTGGCTGAATCTGCTTCATCCGGAAGATAAGGAAACCGCCGTTGAAAAATTTATGGATTACCTGAATTCTGATTCTAAGGGTATTTACGAAAACCAGTATAGAATGCTCCATGCGGACGGAGGATATGTGTGGATTATGTCCCGCGGGCAGACATTAAGGGATGAAAGCGGAAATCCTACCCATCTGACTGTAGGAACACATATAGATATAACCAAACAGAAAAAGAATGAACTTGACATACTTGAACTGAATAAGAATCTGGAAATTAAGGTAGTTGAAAGGACGCAGGAGCTGGAAAACACTGTAAGCATTCTAAATGAGATTAATAAAAAATTAAAGGCACAGGATGCCGCGCTCAACACTTCGGCTATAATATCAATTTCGGACACTAACGGGAATCTGATAGAGGTAAACGATTTATTCTGCCGCCTCTCCCAGTATTCCCGCGAAGAACTGCTGGAACATGGTTATAAAATAGTACAAAGCGGTTATCATTCCAAAGAATTCTGGCGGAAATTCTGGGAGACTATTTTAAACGGTAAAATTTTCAGGGGTAAAATATGCAATAAATCGAAAGACGGAAACCTGTTCTGGCTGGACAGTGTTGTGGTTCCCATTCTTGATGAAAACAATAAGCCTGTACGGTTTTATACTATTAGGTTCGATGTTACAGAGGCTGTTAATAACGAAATAGCTCTTGCCTCGGCTGTTAAAGCCGCAAATTCTATTATAGATAGTATGCCTATCCCAACCGTAATAACATTAAGAAGGGATGGAAAAGTGCTAAGGGCAAACCAGGCTATGGCTGAGTTCCATATGCTTCCTAAAGAAGAAATTAGGAAATACCGGTCACTTGAATGGTATGCCAACCCTGCAGACCGCAGCCATGCTATAAACGAGCTGGATAAAGTAGAATATATAAAGAACCGCGAATTACAGTTTAAAAGACTAGGCAGCGGCGAAATACGCGATTCGTTAGTATCTTACTACCCGGTTGTATACGAAGGTGAAAACTGCATAATAAGTTCTTTTCTGGATATAACGGAACTGAAGAAAGTAC
>DAHYUM010000271.1 GCA_027398005.1 bacterium | reverse complement strand
TTTGAGGGTACCGTTATCGTTCCTTTCGAAAGAGGTATCGAGCCCGCACCCCAAATTGACTATTGTGCCGGAGGGGTGCTCTTTAAGGAAAGAGCCGGCTACCTCGTCGGTATAAAGTCCTCTCATAATCCAGGCAAGCTGTGTTAAAGGATGAATTTTAGATGCTATTTGCGAGAAATCGTAATCAACTTTCTCCAGAACGCTGAGCGCGGTAAAATCGGTTAAAAGCGGTGAGCTTTTTTGGGTTTCAACAGCTCTTCCCCAAAGGGGAAGGAATAATGTTTTTTGGATATTTCCCAGTTCAGGTATAATTTTTTCGGGCATAATTAAATCCTCCCTATTATGCTTAATCAAAAATAGGGTATTTCATAAAGAATTAGAATTGAGATGCAATTAAAATTATAATAAAAAATGGGGGCAAAATAGGTAAAAAGCCCAAAAAATAAGGGAATTTTATTGCATTGCTTCAAATATTGCCTTAAATTTCATTTTAGTATGAAAAGGATTATTTTTTACAAGTTAACAGGCGCGGGAAACGATTTTGTGCTTCTGGACGGGAATGAAAATACCGGTTTAGAAATTACTCCCTCCCTTGCATCGGCTCTCTGTTCCCGCCGTTTCGGTGTTGGTGCAGACGGCATTCTTTTCATTAAAGACTCAAGTTCTTACGATTTTGAAATGGCTTACTACAATGCCGACGGCACAACGGGAAGTTTATGCGGCAACGGAGCCAGATGCGCTATTAATTATGCCAGTTTCTCGGGCAGAATTAAAGGCAGCAGCACAAAATTCAGGGTAAATGATAATGTTTATAGCGGATTGATTTTACCCGGCGGTTTAATCCGTTTTGATTTAAACGCGCCAAAGGAGATAAAGCTGAACCTGAATATTAAGACGGGGGGGCAATTGGTACCGGCATCGTTTGTAAATACCGGCTCGCCTCACCTTGTGATAAATATTAAGAATATACTTAAGTATAAAGAAGTTGAAGGCTCCAATTTCGGAAATATAGATGATGTGCCCGTAAAGGAAATGGGAAGCGAGATAAGATACTCTGATGCATTTGCCCCCGATGGGGTGAATGTGAATTTTTATCTTGCCGAAGAAGGAATGATAAGAATAAGAACATACGAAAGAGGAGTAGAAGATGAAACGCTGGCCTGCGGAACAGGTTCGGCGGCAACTGCAGTAATTGCGGCTGTTAAAGAGGGTTATACAAGCCCTGTTAACCTGCTTACAAGAGGGGGCGAAACCCTTACGGTCGATTTTAAACGGAACGGGGATAAGATTGATGCACTTTCTTTAACCGGGCCTGCTAAAATTGTTTTTAAAGGCGAAATAACAATTTAAAATATAGAGGATTATAATGGGAAAAGTAATTTTTACAATTAAATACAACATCCTTCCTGAAAAAAGAAAAGACTACCTTGATGTTGTACGCGAATTGAAAAGCATTGTTAAAGCCGAAGGGCTCGAATCGTATTCCGTTTTCGAACAGAAGAACAAAGCTAATTCATTCGAAGAGATTTATGTCTTTGCGAGCAAAGAAGCATACGAAAATTTTGACGATAATCAGGATGAAAGAGTTGATTTACTTATGACCAAACTTTCTGATATGATTAAGGAACAATCAACCCAGTATACAACATTGGTGGAAGTAGAAAACTAACGGTTAAACCGTTTTATTTAAAAATTTTATTTGCTTGGCCGCTATGTATGAATACGTTGGCGCTATACATATTCATTCGGTATTTTCCGATGGTTCAGGGGAAATACCGGATATAGCCCTCTTTGCTGAGGAAAGCGGGCTCGATTTCATATTGATGACCGACCACAATACCCTGCGCGGTTTGGAAGAAGGGTACGAAAAGTGGTACGGCAAAACACTTGCCCTTATCGGATGCGAAATTAACGACAGAAAGAACCAGAACCATTATCTCGCTTTCGGTATAGACAAGACCATATCCACCAGACTGCCTGCAAAGGAATATGTAAAACTTGTTAACGGGAGCGGGGGATTCGGGTTCATAGCGCATCCACACG
>DAHYUM010000270.1 GCA_027398005.1 bacterium | reverse complement strand
CTGCGACATCATCAATAAAAATATGTTCTGCCGGCGCGTATCCTGTAGCCTCTTCAACAGCCTTATAGATTTTTTCCTCCGGCTTTACTGCCCCTATTTCATTCGAAAGACAAAGCTTATCGAAGTATTTTAAAAAGCCGTATTTTTCCCATCCGTATTTTTTATGAATGGAATTTGTGTTTGAAAGAAGAACGAGCATATATTTTTCCTTAAGAAGAGGAAGCAGCGAAACAACATCCCCGTTTACCGTAAAAATATCGGAGAATATTCTGCAGAAATTTTCTTCATCTGTCGCTCCTTCGGTCCATTCCATCATTTGTGCAAGAAATTCTTTCTCGCTGATTTTTCCCGCTTCGAACGAACGGTGGATGTTGTAATTGCTTTTGTAGAGCTGTATCATCCTATCGCCCAGCCCGCCCCTTAAATCATTTAAACTTTTAATAAATGGGGTGTAATCGAAAGGAATAAGGACGTTGCCGAGATCGAATACTATAACTGAATATTTATTCATGCATTACCCGCGCATAATAAAATGAATGTTCTGTTGATTATCCCTAAAATATTTTCTCTTTAAACCGATAATAATAGTGTAATAATATAAATTAAATGATTGCAATATTAAAACGATGTACCGGATAAAAACCGATAGTGAAAAAAACCGCATGATACTCGTTATCAGCGGCTATATTACGAAAGAGGAAGTCGTTTCAATCAAGGAGTCAATTGCAAGGGAAGTCAATTCCCTTAAACCCGGATTCGATATTATTAACGACGTTTCAAATTTCAGGCTGGGACAAAACGAAGCTGGCATGCTCTTAAAAAGTATTATATCGTTTTTAAAAGAACACAAGGTAAGCCGTATTGTCCGTGTTGTGGGGGCTTCTCAAATTGCCGTAGTTCAGTTCGCTACTTATTCTCAGGGCGTTTCGGGCTACGATGTAAAGTACCTCCCCACAATGGAAGAAGCCATTAATTATCTTGAAACCAAAGAAGAGCCGGTAACTAACCGTTAGCGGTATTCCTTTTTCTAATAAGATATCCCCTCTTCTGCCCCGCCGCATTTTAGAGGCCCCTATTCTATTGCCTTTTAGAGCGTTAGTCTCTTTTATTTAAAATTTATACCCATGGGGACTCTTTTTAGCCTTTTATAATGCCTCCATTTTTCTTATTATTATACTGGTACAGTAGCTTTTTCTCATTTAAGGAATGCCGCGGTTGAAAAAACTTTTACAGTATGATTATTTAACATCATTTTTACTCATTACTTTCATTTTTGCCACAAAAACCATTTTGGCGGCAGATGGATTTACTATGCCGGCAGACGCTAAGAATCTTATTAAAGCCGCCGAGGGGGACCTGGTAATTTCAATTGAACCCGCATACGATTATACAAAGAAAAATAAATTAAGCCTGCTTGTTGAAATTTCATTCAAGGGGGATGAATCGGGCAAAACGATTATTTTCATCCCCGATAAATTCGGCGACCAGCCGATTGAAAAATGCATCCGTAATATTCATTCCGTTACGCCTAACTGCACCATTGAAGAAAACGGAATAGCCAACCAGATGGTTGTCAATCATCCGCCGCGCGCCGCGGTTACAATCCGCTACGAAATTTTCGACGTGAGAAGCGAAAACGGTATAAGCATCGATTCCCGATACCAGCCGATTATTACCGAAAATTATTTCCATATTTTCGGCGAGACCTTTTTTATTCTGCCTATGATTAATTGGGACCGGGAATATAATATCCGCCTTTTATGGAAAAACCTCCCGAAGACCTGGAGCATTGCCGACAGCTACGGAACATACCGTACCGACCAGACAATAAGAAAAAACCTGTGGGATTTCAGGCAGTCCGTTTTTGTAGGAGGAAGCGAACTGCGGATTATTACAAAATATATCGCGGGCTATCCCTTCTATGTGGCTTTAAGGGGAAATTTCCAGTTCTCCGATTCCTTTATGGCAGACTTCCTATGGTCGGTGCTTCAGGAAACACGCTCGTTCTGGAACGATTACAAATATTATAATTATCTTGTAACCGTTCTATCGGTTGAAGACAGCCATGCATACCTAAGCGAAGGAAGGGATAATTCATTCTCCCTTTTT
>DAHYUM010000026.1 GCA_027398005.1 bacterium | reverse complement strand
TCCCCCCCTGCCGCATAACCGGATTTGTGTGTCGGCGGTTTATTCCCCTGAAGGAGAGAACGCAGTTAAAAAAGCTTATGAACTTGCTAAACTGCAGAATGCCGAAGAACTTGTTATTCTTAAGGAATTTATTGTGCCCGGGCTTGCAATTACTGTATCCGATTACGGCTCGGTAACCGAGGCAGAAAAAAATCTTGCCGATTGGCAGGTTGAGGAAAAGGAGAAACTTATTCTTTTCGCAAAAGAATTAAACCTTACCGGCATTAATATAAAAACGGAGTGCCTCTACGGAAAGGAAGGCTACGAGGCCGGGAAATATGTTAAAAATTTTGGGGGAGATCTGCTGGTTATTAACAGTCCGCGCAACCGACTTAAATTATTCGACCGTATATTCCAGCACGACCTCGAATTTCTGTTTGAAAGCATTCCATGCGATTTACTCCTTCTGAAACCGGAGAAAGGGAACGAATGAACCTTTCGGCAAACGATACCGTACTGCTGCTTTTGAATATTGCCGTTATGCTGTTTGCGGCAAGAGGCACGGGGGAAATTCTGCGCCGTTTTAAGCAGCCTCTGGTTATTGGCGAAATTATTGCCGGCATTATATTGGGGCCGACTATACTCGGCTCTATTTTCCCAGCAGCTTACAAAAATCTTTTTCTTTCATCGCAGAACACTCAGTTTGCACTTGACGGAATTACAAGCCTTGCAGTTGTTATGCTTATGCTTGTAAGCGGATTGGAGGTTGACCTTAATATAGTTTTGAGGCAGAAGCGTACGGCATTCAGCACAAGCGTGCTGGGTATTATATTCCCCTTTGCAGTAGGGTTTGTAACCGCTTATTTTTTTCCGGCGCTTCTTGGGCATAAGGCTGTTGACGATTTAACCGTATTCGCTCTTTTTATAGGAACCGCACTTTCTATTACCGCACTGCCGGTAGTAGCAAGAACGCTGATGGATCTTAAACTGCTAAAGACCGAACTGGGATTTTTAATAATTGCCTCTGCCATGTTCAACGATTTGATAGGCTGGCTTATATTTTCAATTATACTTGGAATGATAGGAGTCACATCCCACTCCCTCGGGTTCGGATATATACTTCTTATAACCATTGCTTTCCTTGTTATTATTCTATTTGTAGGAAGGAAGCCGATAGATAAACTCATCCATAAGGTTCAAACTTATACAAGTTTTCCGGGGGGTGTTTTAAACCTTGTCTTAATCCTCGGTTTTCTAGCCGCTGCATTTACCGAATATCTGGGCATTCACGCAATATTCGGGGCTTTTATTATTGGCATAGCAATTGGCGATTCAGCCAGTTTAAAGGAAAACACAAGAGAACTTATTCACCAGTTTATAACCAATATATTTGCCCCCCTCTTTTTTGTTGCAATAGGACTAAAAGTCAATTTCGTTGCTAATTTCGACCCCGTTATTGTATTCGTCTTTATATTGCTTGCCTTTGCAGGGAAAATAATCGGTTGTTCTTTGGGGGCATATATAGGGGGGCTTGGCAGGAATGAATCGCTCGCAGTCGGGTTTGGAATGAATTCCCGCGGCGCTATGGAAATAGTGCTTGGAATACTTGCCCTTAAAGCGGGGCTTATAGATGAAAAAATATTTGTGGCCATTGTGATTATGGCATTATTCACTTCAATAACAAGCGCTCCGGTAATGAATTATTTTATTAAGAAAAGAAAAAGAG
Source organism: bacterium (assembly GCA_027398005.1). Taxonomy (GTDB): domain Bacteria; phylum Bacteroidota; class Ignavibacteria; order Ignavibacteriales; family Melioribacteraceae; genus JAEXUB01. The sequence goes on along the minus strand of DAHYUM010000026.1, from coordinate 20,402 downwards.
AAACCTCGCTTGCATTTCTGCTTAAGCAGGAACTGATTTTTATTACCGAAGCCGCCGAGAAAAAAGAAATTTTTAATCAGCTGGCCGAAAAAATAGCCTTGCACAGCAATTCTAACAGTGCCGAAATTCTCGAAGGGCTAATTAAACGGGAAGAGGTTATGGCAACCGGAATAGGGCACGGCATTGCTATACCTCATACTCGCATAAAGGGAATTTCACCCGTTGCCTCGCTTGCAATTGTTAAGCAGGGTATCGATTTCAATTCCCCCGACGGGACCCCGGCATACGCTGTTTTTTGCCTGGCTACCCCCGAAAACAAGCCCGAAATTCAATTACAGCTTTTATCAGAAATTGCAGGTAAATTCAGGAATAATGAATTAATTGATTATATTCTTAAGGCTGAAAATATAAAAGATATTTATAATAAAATAATAACACATTAAGCAAGATGACAAGGGCAATAATTGAGAAGATAGGGAATAAGGCTATCGGTTTTTTTGAGGAGATAGGGCAGATTACGAATCTGCTTTTAAACATATTCCGTTTTTCGCCCCGTTTAATAAAATACCGCCGACTTGTATTATACCAGATGGAACATATAGGTGTAAACTCGCTACCACTGGTAATAATAATAGCCACATTCACAGGGGCAGTTTCGGCATGGCAGGCGGCATATCAGTTAAAAGGGATTGCCCCACTCTCCTTTTTGGGAGCCACAACAAGCAGGGCAATTATAACAGAGCTTGGCCCTGTATTAACGGCAATAGTAATAGCCGGCAGGGTCGGGGCATCAATTGCCGCCGAACTGGGCTCGATGAAAGTAACCGAACAGATTGACGCGCTCGAGACAATGGGCATTAGTCCCGTTGCATATCTTGCAATGCCCCGCTTCTTTGCGTCAATATTGATGATGCCCGTGCTAATAATTTTTGCCAATGTAATAGCCGTTTTCGGGGCATACTTTATTTCCAACCTATTCCTCGATGTTTCATACGCGGTTTTCTTCGAGTCGGCAAAGAGATATTTTCTAATGGGAGATTTTGTCTTCGGAATAATAAAGGGAATAATTTTCGGGGGCACTACATCTCTGCTCGGGTGCCATATCGGATTCCTTACCGAAGGAGGAGCCGAGGGGGTAGGGTTTTCAACCATCCGCGCATTTGTGCTTAGCGCCGCTATGATACTAATTCTGGATTATGCTCTCTGGTCTATGATTTTTTAGCCGGGCAGTAATAAAAATAAAAGTTCAAACAGGCGGGTATAAAACAGAAGCGGCGCCTTAAAGCGCCGCCTGACAAAACAATTTATTGCATTCCGTGGTAAACAGCCTGAACGTCGTCATCCTCTTCAAGCGCTTCAACCAGGTCATTAACTTCTTTCTGCTGTTCTTCATTAAGCTCTTTAAGGTTATTGGGAATGAACTGGAATTCGGTAGTCTTAATTTCAAACCCCTTATCTTCAAGTGCTTTCTGCATTTTGCCGAATTCGGTAAAAGGGACATAAATATAAACCGAATCATCATCGTACGAAAGTTCATCCAACCCGAAGTCGATTAATTCAAGTTCAAGCGAATCCACATCCTCAACGACATCCTTCGAAATTTTAAAGAGCCCTTTTCTATCGAACATGAAAGAGATTGAACCGCTGCTACCGAGCGTGCCTTCATGTTTCCTGAAATAGTGGCGTACATTGGCAACTGTACGGGTAGGGTTATCGGTAGCGCATTCAACAAGAACAGGAATTCCGTGCGGCCCGTATCCTTCATAAAATATTTCCTGGTATCCGGTTGTATCCTTTGAAGAAGCTCTCTTAATAGCGGCTTCAACTTTATCCTTAGGCATATTTACCGATTTAGCGTTTTGAATTGCCATTCGGAGTTTTGAATTGGAGTTCTGGTCGGCTCCCCCCGATTTTACCGCAATTTCAATATCTTTTCTTATTCTGTTGAAAGCTTTGGACATTTTAGCGTAGCGTGCAAACATCTTGTGCTTTCTGGTTTCGAATATTCTTCCCATTTAACTCTCTCTTAAACTTATAAATACTTAAAAATTTTGTGCCCCAAATATAGGATTTTACACTGAAAAAATAAGGGGGATTTGGCAAGAAATTTCAATAATCGGGGTAAAAAGCGGCTGTTTTATTACAGGTTGATGCTAAAAATTCTCCATCGGCAAAAACGGAATACTTCACAAGTAATTTTAAAAACCCTATTTTTAGCCAGCCAAAAAAGGATAAAATGCAATTTACCCCCTCATATATAGAGTTGTACGAAAAAGGAGAACTTAAGCTAAGAGCCGAAAAGGCTTTTGAAGCATATAGGAACTGCAATGTGTGCCCGCATCATTGCCGTGTAGACCGATTTACAAGTGAATTGGGCACCTGCCTAAGCGGGGTTGACCCTGTTGTTTCCTCATATACCCTCCATTTTGGTGAAGAACCGGTTATATCGGGCACAAAGGGAGCCGGCAATATATTCTTCGGCAACTGCAATTTGAAATGCATCTTCTGCCAGAATTATGAGATAAGCCAGAATTATAAAGAAGAAGAAAAACATATTGTAAGCATAGAAAAGCTTGCCGGAATTATGATTGAACTGCAGGAAAAAGGAGCCCACAACATCGGGCTCGTTTCGCCAACCCACTTTGTGCCTTCCATTTTAAAGTCGCTTTTAATTGCGGCGGAAAAGGGACTGAAGATTCCCATAATATACAATTCGAACGGGTACGATTCGGTTGAAATGCTTAAACTGCTTGACGGGGTTGTTGATATATACCTGCCCGATATAAAATACGGGCGCGATGAATACGGGCGCAAGTATTCAAACGGGGAAAACTATTTTACTTTTGCCAAAGAGGCAGTTAAAGAAATGTACCGGCAGACAGGCAATATTCTTCAGATTGAGGATGGAATTGCACGCCGGGGATTAATCATAAGGCATCTCGTACTGCCAAACGATTTATCGGAAACCGGAGAGGTATTTAAATTCATTTCGGAAGAATTGGGCAGGGATGTGCATCTTTCACTTATGTCGCAGTATTATCCGGTTCACAGGGCTTTCAAGGAAATATTGCTAAACAGGAAGCTGAGGGAAAGGGAATACGAAAAAGCGCTTGAACTGCTGGATAAATATGGATTGCATAAAGGGTGGGTTCAGGAGCTGGATAGTTTTGAGCATTACCGTCCCGATTTTACCGGAGACCGCGAGAATCCATTCGGCAACAAATAAATTATAATTTTCTGCTTATAAGATGCCTGTTTTTTGAGAAGATCTGCCCTAGCCTATCGGTAAGGTTAGCCAGCATATCGGCCTTAATTATATAATCGGTAATTCCATAGGGTAGAAGTTCCTGAACAATTTCCTTTTCGCTGTGCGAAGTCATTATTGCCACCGGCACCACTTTGTCAAATTCGCGCAGTTTCTGAAGGAACTGTTTGCCGTTCATATGAGGCATTTCATAATCGAGGAAAATGATATGGATGCCAACTTTTTTAATAATATCCAGCCCCATAATGCCGTTATCGGCTTCAGTAACAGAGGCGAAGAACTTTTTTTCGAGAAGCCTTTTCATCAAAGTTCTGAATTTTGGATCGTCGTCAACAAGAAGAATATTCATCTCTTCCCCGGGAATTTGTCACTTACTTAGATAAAATTAAAAAAAAATTTTCTATTATTCTAAAAATACGCAATAAAATATTTGAGGGGGCTTGTGCCCCCTCATGTAGTAAAAGTTTATTAAGCAGTCTCTTTAAATCTTCTTACAGACGAAACGGCGACACCAAAAGTAGTAAGAAGTACTCCAATCCAAACAAGACTAATAAATGGTTTGATGCTCACTTCAACTGAAAGAATTTCTTCTGTCTGTTTAGGAGCTTCATTTGTTTTGCTCAAATCCTGCACATTCAACACAACTTTACCCCCTGCATCCATGCTTTGGAGTGTAATGCGCAGGTTGGCGCCTTTAATTTCAACAGGAACCATCTCCCTGCTTCCATTGACCGATTTCATAACGGCTTCGTAATCGTTCACCTTGCCGGCGTACTCAATCTTCAATTTCGCGCCCATTTCAAAATCGGTTCCAGCCATCATGGCGTCCCTTGCCTTATCTGTAATATCAAATTCGGTAAAGGTTATTTTGGCATTATTCTGTTCAATCGATTTTCCCTTCTCCAACGTAACCTGCGATCCGTTTGATGAATCGGATTCGGAGCCGTCGGAATAGCCAAGAGGAGCTACATAAAGATCCTTTAAGAAACCGGCTGAAATATCGGGTTCGCGCATAAGACTGTTATTAAAATCGCTGCGGAACATTACGGGGGAAACCACTTTTTTGCTGCTGCCATTAATCATTTCAACGTCAAAAGCGAATTTCTTTCCGTTTTCAAGTGGCGTAATTCCGGCAAATTTCAAATCGTACCCTAAAACTTTCACTTCCTTATTTCTTGGAAGGTCCACCTGTGTTGTTTTTGAATATCCTGCAGTAGCAATAACTCCAAGAAGAAAAATTGCAAAGCCGGCGTGTGTAATGTATCCGCCAAGGAACAGTTTTCTTCCGCTTGCAATTTTGTACGCCATCTGGAGATTGATAACAATTGTAAAGTAAGCAGAAAAGACAAAAATGCTTAACCCTATATTATTCATCTTTCCAAGGAAAGAGGTTAAAATAGTGAGTACGAGAGTAATAAGAAGAACCGGCCTTAAATCGGCAAGCAGGTCTTTTCCGTCGTTCTGTTTCCATTTGAGCAGAAGGCTTAAACCGTTAAGAATGCCAATAATAATGGCAATGGGCATATTAGTCTGGTCATAAAAACGGGTTTGAACAATTGTGCCGAATATCGGCGCAGAAGTACCCACAAGCACAATAACGGCGGAGGCAATAAGAGCGGCCGAACCGGTAAATAATGCTGTTTCCCTCGAAAGGACATTAACGCCTTCTGAAAAATTCTTAACTAGGAATTTCCAGCGGTAAATAATTCCTCCTATGCCTATAACTGCAAAGAAAACAAGGAAGAAAATAAGGAACCAGTAAACGAGCATTCCCGGGTCTACAAACGAATGCACCGAAGCATCGCCAAGGATGCCGCTTCTTGTTAAGAATGTGCTGTAAAGTACTAATATATATGCAAAAATAGAAAGGATGAGATTAGTTTTAACAAACCTGCTTCCCTCCTCTTTTTCGTCGGTGCGTTTTTGAACGAGCATAGTATGTATAGCTGCAACGCTTATAAGCCAAGGTACCAGACTCGAATTTTCCACCGGATCCCATCCCCAGTAGCCGCCCCATCCTAATACTCCATATGCCCAGTAGCCGCCGAGCATTATAGCAAGCCCGAGAACCATCGATTCTACCAGAAGCCATGGCAAAGACTGGCTTACCCAGCTCTTATAATCGTTTTTAATAAGGGCCGAAACAGCGAATGAAAATGGAACCAAGGCCATTGCGAAACCGATAAAGAGAACCGGAGGATGTATCTGCATCCAGAAATTCTGCAGCAGAGGATTCAATCCTTTACCCTGAATAATAAAATTGTTTACCGCTATTCCGTTGGATACAAGCGCCGTATGGAATTCCTTATTCATCTGAATGAAGAACTGCCCGGTATTCTGGTCTGTCATAAGGAATTTTTGAAGGAAGGGCAAATTCAAATAAGCCGGATTAAGGCTTTTCATTTCGATAAAAGCCCCTTCGTTCCAGAGATAGTTAAAAGGGGATTTTAGAAGAGGACTAACCATAAAAAGGAGGAAACCGAGTGCAAGGGTAAATGTAACCATCACCCTTGGTTCAAGGTCGCCCCTCTTTGAAGAATAATCCAGAAGTATTAGCCCTATAATTACGGTAAAGAAAGTCCAAAGCATAAAGCTTCCTTCCTGCCCGGCATAGAATGTAGAAATTAAGAGGCCGGTGGGCAGATCGCTTCCGCTGTAATTATACACATACTCATACTGATACTGGTGTGTAAGAATGGCGTAAAGGAGAAAAGCGCTGGCGGCAATAACTGAAATTGCGGCGGCATGGAAAGCGAAACGCGCATACTTAATGGTATTCTCGTATCCTTTAAGAGTAAGAAAATACATAACAAAAGAAAACATTGCCGCAAGAAAGGCAAATGTTAGAAAAATATTCCCTATCATTAAAAACTCCTGTCTGCCAGTTTATGATTTGGCATTTTGAATTGGTTGTTCCTGATATTTAGAGGGGCACTTGGTAAGAATATCGGAGGCATGGAAAGCCCCTTCCTTAAACTTGCCCGTAACAACGAGGCTTATTGAATTTTCGAAATTATTAGGAAGAATACCGGTATAAATCACTTTCATTTCGGTGCCCTGATAGTCTTTCATATAAAAGACCACCTGGTTTTTCGGTTTATCCACCTGATAATTTTTTTCCTTAACCCAGCTTCCGGTGGCGCGCATTGTTTTTGATGACGCCATTATTTTCTGGAAATCGGCTTCGTATGCTATGTTGGTCTGGGTAAAGAGAACTACTAGAATAACAAGAAAAACAACAATAATTCCCCCCCCGATTATATATTTTTTATTCATTTTCCTTATCCTTTAATTCTTTTTCGATATTCTGCAGCCTCTTGTCGGTTCTCCAGAGGAACAGATAAATTCCGAGCCAGATAACCAGAACAATAAGCATTACAATATAGATTGAGTTTTTTTCCAAAAATGAAAACAGACTTTCCAATTTAGCCTCTAATTAATTTATTGGATAATTTTTCTTTAATAATTATCGATTTTGCGGCAAGTTTCCACATCCAGTAATAGAGCAATGTAAAAGCGGCAAGAGAAACAAAGAAAACCAGTCTCATGCTCGAGTCCATTTTAAAATCGATTACCGGGCCGGCGTTATCGTCGTTTGCCGAACCGGGATGCAGGCCGGTCATAATTCTTGGCATTATGAAAATAAAGAATGGTACAGTAAGAAAGGCGAAAATTGAATAAACAGCCGAAAGACGGGCTCTTTTATCCTCATTTTCAATTGCCGATCTTAACGCGAAAAGGGAGCCGTAAATAAGAAGAAGTATAAAAATACTCGTCTCGCGGGGGTCCCAGTTCCAGAAAGTGCCCCAGTTGAATTTTGCCCATACAGAGCCGGTTATTGTTGCCAGGATAGAGAAAACAAGCCCCAATTGAAGAGCCGCAAGAGATCTTGCGTCGTCATCCAGATCTTTATGTTTAAGATACTTAACGCCGAAAACCATCGCGGTTAAGAATGCAAGAACCGATAGCCAGGCGGTTGGTACATGGAAAAATATGATGCGCGCCTTCTCTTCGAGCCCGGGAATAATGGGGAATTCGAACCAGTGCTTTGGCTGAACTACAATAGGAAAGGTTATGCCCGCTATAATTACAAAAAGCATTCCCCCCATTAGTAAAAATTTAAGGTATTTATTCATATGTAAACCAAATTCTGATTAGATACACTTTATTAAGATATGCAATCTAAATTAAATTTAATTAATATACCATATAGTAAACCATAATTCCGACAATTTTGTTTCATTATCCCAAAATCTTATAAAAAATTAAACAAAAAACGCTAAATGATAATTCCCTTTTTACGATAATATGTTAGATTTTAACAAAAGGAGTGCAACAATGGCTTTACTCGAGTGGAAAGACTCATTCAGTGTTACTGTACCAAAATACGACAACCAGCATAAGAAATTAATTGCATTAATTAACGAGCTTCACGGTGCTATGTCCACCGGACAGGGTAACGCGGTTTTGGGAAAGATATTTACCGAACTGCTTAACTATACAAAGACCCATTTTGCAGATGAAGAAGCGGAATTTAAGAAACACAGCTACCCGGAATACGCGACACACAAGCTTGAACACGATAAGCTTACCAATGAAGTTGTTAAATTATATAACGATTTCAACAGCGGCAGGGGAAGCCTAAGTATCGAAACCATGAATTTCCTCCGCAACTGGCTTCAGAACCATATTGTAGGAACCGATAAGAAATACGCCGCCTTTCTCACTTCGAAAGGTGTTAAATAATTTGCGTAAATTTGCCAAACCATTTGTAAACTTATCCGTCTAAATAGACGGATAAGTGGGTTTTAACTAATTTATAGGTTTGGTCTTGAGTTCAAACAGAACAGGAAGATTAAAGCACATATTCAATCTCTACACAAGCGATTTAAGCTACGAGGAGATTGAAAGGCTTATAAGGCAGGAAGCCTCGGAAGTATATGAATTTTTTAAAAAGGAAATTCCCAAACCGGACAAATCGCTAAACAGATTTTCGAGAGGTATAATTTTCATTAGAAGCCTCTTCAACGCATTTCTTCTTAAACTGCCCCCGGCACGCCGCTTTTTTTATTTTGCTTCACTCCTATTCCTAATTTTCGGACTGCTGAATTCAATTAACGGCTATATCATATTACCCTTCGTTATAATAAATATACTTCTCGCATTCGAGCTTGCCGATAAACTGCTTGTAAAAAACGAACTTGAGATTGCCCAGAAAATACAATGGGAACTTGTGCCAAAGGCTCCCCCGGCTATTGAGGGATATGAGATTTCATTCCACTATGAACCTGCAAAGGAGGTGGGGGGCGATTATCTCGATTTCGTTCAATCCAAAGAAAGCGGAAGCACCTATATAATTATAGGGGATGTATCGGGCAAAGGGATTGCCGCCGCTTTATATGTTGTCAGGGTGCAGGCAATTATTCATCAGCTTATAGAGAGCCTTACCTCCTTAAAAGGAATGATTGTAGATATTAGGAGGTATTTTTCGCATAACCTTAGAAGGGAATTTTTTCTTACGCTTGCCGTTGCCGAAATAAAAAGCGGAAATTCAATTTCGCTCTGCAGGGCCGGACATAATCCCGTGCTTTATTTTAATGCCGCCAGCGGCCAATTTGAAGAAATTAAACCGGCAGGGCTTGCAATAGGATTTAACGACAAGACCGTTTTTGAAAAAGTTCTTGAAGAGACATCTCTTACGGTTAACCCGGGGGATATAATATTGTTTTATACCGACGGAGTTACCGAAACAATGAACGAATCGAAATTGATGTTCGGTATTGAAAGGGTAAAGCAGACAATAAAGGAATTTTCAGAGCGTAATAGTGAAGATATAAAACTTGCTCTTCTTAACCGCGTATGGCATTTCAAAGGCAACGCCCAAATATCGGACGATATAGCTTTCGTAGTTATGAAAGTAAAAAAATAATTTTAATAAATTTTATATTCGTCGCTTCCCGGCCTAAGCGCATCGTACATTCTTTTTAACGAATTAGCGGCTACTTCGGAGCCTCTTTTAACAGCATCCCTGTAAATCTTATTAGCCTCGGCCTTGTTTTCTTTTACAACAATTCCTTTTTCGTAACAGTATGCAATTGCTGTTTCGGCCAGGAGTGAACCGTTATTATAGGCTTTAAACAGATATTCGTAATTATCTTTAACCGCCGGTTTATCCGAATCGGTTAATATGCTGTTGAATGCTATTCTTTCCCTTGCGTCCTCGCACCCCAAATCGGCAGCCTTCTGCCATAATTCAAGCGCCTTTTCCCTATCCTGCGCAACTCCTCTTCCGTTGTAATAGCATAGGCCAAGTTCAACCATGGATTGAATATGCCCTTTTTCGGAGGCTTTTTTGAGAAATTCTATAGACTGCTCTTCGGTAAAGCGGGTATTGTAATTTAATGCTATAATTGCGGACCATACATAAACAGCCTCGAGATCCCCCTTATCCATCATTTTGGTAAGATTATCTATAAAAGAATTTTCCGAGGCAAGTTTAAGAAGCAGATTAGCCGCCCTATTAATGCCCAGCCTGTATGCCCTGAAATAATTTGAAGCGGCAAAAATTAAATCCTTCTTATACGATATTCCTTTTTCGTAGCTTAAGCCGTTCAGCATAATTGCTTCGGGGTTGCCCCATTTAATAGCCTGCTGAATTAATTTTGCCGAGGTTGTATCCCCTTTAGCTTCGAGGAAATCAGATTTTTTAACATTAAGAAATTGTTTAAGCGTATGGTATGGTTTTTTAAGAAGATCGTCTTCCCTTACATCTTCAATTGAAGCGGTTATAGTATCCTTATTATTTTTTGCCCATTCGAAGGAAATATCCTTTCCTGTTTCTTCCTTAACATCCTTTTCCACAGCGGGCAGAGCAGTAACAGCCGAAAGATCTATAAAGCGCCCTTCGTTCGTTTTCACTTCGGCAAGAACTTCCTCTGCGGGTTTATACTTAGCCTTTGCCGCTTTGCCAATCCATTCAACAGCTTTATTTATATCTTTGTTAATTATAAGGTTATCAAGATAGAAAAGCCCGACCAGCATTTCTGCTTCGGGCATTCCCTTATCCGCCGCAATAAGAAAATTTTTATACGCCTCAAAAGGGTTCCACTCAACCCCGGCCTGATTTAAGAGCATTATGCCGTAATTAAAACAAGCTGCGGGCAGTTTTTGGGCTACCGCTTTTTTAATCCAGTAAACCGCTTTTGCCGTATCAACTTCAAACCCTTTTCCAAACAGATATCTCAGCGCAAGTTCATGTTCGGAAGATGCGTTCCCTTCGTTTGCGCTTTTAACCAGGTAATAACCGGCCGAAATTGAAAATTCGGGGTATTTAATTTTTATTATCGGGGTAAATGAACTGAAATTATTTTTTACCACCAGGCTTCTGGTGCTATCCTGTGCATATATAATTGAGCAGAATAATATTACAGCGGTTATTAGAGTTTTCTTCAATTTCTGGTTTCTCGGTTTTTAAATACATCAATCTATTCACTTAAACGATATATACCGTACTAAGTTCCAGTTAAACTATATTTTTTTCTTTATTGTGAATATGTTTTTATCCCCCTCGCGCTTGTAAACGGAGCTATCCATAAGGTTCTTAATAATGAAAAGCCCCATTCCCCCTTCGGGCAGGGAATTTATATCCTTCGGGTCGTATGTAAGTGTTGGCTCATCCAAATTTGTACGTGGAATTCCGCTATCCTCAATTGCAATAATCAATTCCCCATTCTCAAAAGCATAGGTAATATGAATTGAACAGAGAGGATTTTCTTTGTACGCATGCTTAATAACATTATTTAATGCTTCCGTAAGGCACAGTTCAAGCTCGCTGCAGGCAATTTTTTCTATCTTGTTGCGGTAACAGAAATCGCGCAGGCTGTAGCATGCCTCGGCTACTTTTTCATATACGCTTACAATTGTAATTTCTGTTTTGGGCATATCTGCTCAATTAATTACGCGCTATTGCCGGAAAAACCGGAAGGCTTTCGTGTCCTTCTTTATCAACCGACTGGACGGCGAAGAAATAATTATCTTTTGAATAAGGAAGCATCAATTCGTTCCCTTTAACAAAAAACTTCTTCTGCCAAACGGGACTGCTGGTTTCGCGCATTAAAACATAATATCCGTCCGGAGCGGTTCCGCCGGGTGTTTCCCATTTAATTTTCGTATTGTTTGCAACTTCCCTCACTTCAATGGCAGCATTAACAGGGGGGCCTGGTGCAAGGTTGGCATTGGCAATTGCGGCCAAATTTATTGCCGCAATTTTTCTTACATATTCAAAATCTACAGATTCAATTACATCGCCGTATTTAATACCGTTTTCTTCCCTTACGTTCTGGTGCTGGCGGTCAAAATTCTCATTCATTTCGGTAAGCCTAACGGCAGTAAAACCATTCCGGCTGAATGGAGACTGGTCCCCCCCTCTTAAAAAGCGGTCGCTCCGGTAAATGAGTTTCACCTCAATATTATCCACGTAACGCTCTCCAACTTCCTTAATATAGCGTGCCAGTTGTCTCGATTTAGAATCGTTCTCACCGCTTGTAGCAATACGTTCTCTTTTCATCCGGTCAGTTTCAAATGCAGGTATCCCTTCGCTGAATACACGCACCTGAATATTATCTTCAATCCTGTTTCCGCTTGAAGCGCTGTTGCCAACCATATCGTTATTAAGCATTGCCTCGATATTCCAGTTTTCCTCTTTTGCTTTTTCTGCAATATGAGTAGAACCGTAAAGCCCCTGCTCTTCTCCGCTTACAACCGTAAATACAATATCTGCAGGGAAATTATATTTTGACATAATCCGCGCAAGTTCAACAACAAGTGCAACGCCCGAAGCATCGTCGTTTGCGCCTGGGGCATCAATCTTAGTATCGTTAGCGCTCCCATTCCTCGAATCGATATGCCCCGAAACAAGGAATACCCGTTTATCTTCTTTATTATTCCCTTTTAATCTTCCAATAACATTAATCATCTGCTCTTTTTTAAGAATTCTTCTCCCTTCGGGGTTTACAGTAAAAGTATCCCAAACGGCCTCGAATCTGCCCCCCGTAGCAATAGCAATTTTATCGAATTCCCCTTTAACCCATTTGCAGGCCGCGGTAATTCCTCTGGTTTCATTTTCATTTGTGCTGAAAGAATGGCGGGTGCCGAAACCGACCAGCTTTTGAACCGTGGCTTTTAAATTATTGGTTGATAATTCATTTACCATACCGGTTATTTTTGAATCGTGGTGCATTATAGTTTGACCTGATAAAGAAACAACCGAGGCTAATAGGAATAACAAAAAAGCCTTTTTGCCCGTTAACATTCCATCTCCAACTGACACTCTTTTTTTAAAGATTAAAATAACCCAAAAAATCGAATGAAAAAAGGACATTTTAAAATTCCCATTCCTTTTTAGAGCGAAGGGGACGTTAAATAAATCATGCTTGTCTTATTTTATTTAATTCCCCTTATGTTCAAAATTAATAATCATTAATCTATAGATAAAAAGGATATACCTGCTAAAATTATGAATATTTCCGCCGATAATGATATTGGAAATGTACGTTTAATTTTTTGACTTATGGATATGATTATAGAAGAAGAGAATCAATTTGAATATCTTTTTAATTTGTCTATTGATATACTCTGCATAATAGATGAAAACGGAATATACAAACAAATAAATGATGCCTGGCAAAATACACTAGGCTACAGCAAGAACGAACTGCTGGGTAAGAAATACACCGGATTTATTTATCCTGAAGATCTCGCCTCATCTGAAGAAGCGTTCAAATCATTAAATACCGGAAAAGTGGTTGCCAATTTTGAGAACAGGGTTTTATGCAAGGATGGTTCGGTACGCTGGCTTGAATGGCACGGCACAAAACACGGCAATTTAATTTTTGCTTCGGCGCGCGATATAACCGAACGAAAAGAATTTGAGACGATGCTTGCCGAAACCCTCCGTTTCAATTCTAAAATATTTTATGCTTCCCCCGTTGGTATAGCTACTTATAATATGTCAGGCAAATGCGCAACAGTCAATAAGGCCTTTGCCTCTTTTTTCGAGGAGACAGAGGAAGACATTCTTAGAGCGTCAATTGCTGGGCTTACCAGAAAAAAAAGTATTTCCCCCGGAAATTTCCACGATATTGTCTTAGCATCGGATAATGATGCCGCGCTTGAAATCTGCTTTAAAGACAACAACGGTAAGGATGAATGGTTTAACTGCAATATAACAAGCTTCAATTCCGACGGCACACCCCACAAACTGCTCATTTTACAGGATATAACAGAAAAGAAGAAGGGGGAACTTCTTCTTATTGAATCGGAAAAACGATTCAGGGAAATGCTCAGCAACGCCAAACTGCTTTCGGTAATTTTAGACAGGGATTTGAATATTACTTATATGAATGGCTTTGCTCTTACGTTCAGCGGCTACCGGATTGAGGAAATTGAAAAAAGAAACTTTGCCGATTTGTTTATTAAAGACGATTCATTTAAGAAACGCTTAATTGGGATTACTAAAGCAGGAAGGTTCCCCGAATATGCCGAGATGGAAATAATTACCAAGAAAGGGGAAAAAAGAATTACCAAATGGTCAATTACTCCCCTTACCGATGATGCTGGCAATTTTAACGGCGCTACCTGCATTGGCGAGGATATTACCGAATTTAAACTGTTCGAGGAAATATTAAATTTCCGCTATGAATTGATTGAGAAGAATTACGCCAAGGATATGAATTCCCTTATCCGCTTCACTTTGGATACTGCTGAAAGGCTGACTATAAGCAAGGCGGCATTTTTCCTGTTCTTCAATGAAAATGAAAAAACATTCCAATTCCAGGCTGCATCTACCAATGCTTCTGCCGAGTCTGAGATTCACCCTTCTTCGGGCTTTACAATTACCCCCGAAATGGCAAGCATTTGGGATGAATGCGTAAAGAAAAAAGAACCTCTTTTATATAACAACTTCGAATTCCTCGATAAAATGAACCGGTTCCCGGATGGACATATACCTGTTACAAAAATGCTTCTTTTCCCTATTGTTAGAGAAGATAATGTAGTAGCCGTAATGGGGATAGGAAATAAAGATGCCGATTATACGAAAAAGGATGTTGAGACAGTATCTTTAATCAGCGATTCCCTCTGGAACGTTATATACAGGAAGAAGACTACCGAAGCTCTGCAGAAAAGCGAAGAGGAGCTTAGGGCACTTAACGTTACAAAAGATAAATTCTTCTCAATTATTGCGCACGATCTTAAAAGCCCATTCCAGGGAATTTTAGGTTCTCTTCAAATCCTTTCTTCCGAATTCGACTACTTAAGCATAGATGAAAGCAAACAGCTTATTAAAAGCATTGAACGGCTTACGGGCAATACCTATAAACTGCTCGAAAACCTCTTACAATGGTCCCGTATCCAATCTGAGCATATGGATTATAATATTCAGATTCTAAACCTTAAAAACGCATTTGCCGATACTATTGAAATGCTTACAAATTTAGCACGGAATAAGAACATATCAATTTCACTCCTTATTCCGGAAGATTATTATGCAAAGACCGACTTAAACGTGGTCCTTACAGTATTCCGCAATCTTCTTTCTAACGCAATTAAATTCACTCCGGCAGGGGGTAAAATTTCTGTTTCTGCCTTTAAAAATGGACAGATAATTAGCGTTGCCGTTAAGGATAACGGCATTGGCATGGCCAAAGAGGAACTTGAGAATTTATTCCTTATACAGAACCAGCAGAATAAATCGGGTACCGACGGCGAAACCGGCACCGGTTTAGGATTAATACTCTGCAAAGAGCTTCTCGAAAGGGTTGGAGGAACTATAAGAGTTGAAAGTGAGCTGAAAAAAGGAACGGTTTTCACATTTACACTTGAATCGGCAAGTTAAATGAATAAGTTTATTCAACTTTTGTGCCCTGGTGGAATATAATTTCCCAACTTAATCCTTTCTTCCGCCAAATCGAACTTCGTAAGGATATAGAAACAGTTCCGCTTTCCCCATCTTTGTAAATCTCTGCCTTATAAGTTGCAAGAGCAATGTTTTCGTCGGAATATGACAGCTTAAAATCTCTCATTTCAATTTTTAGGTTTTCTCTTTTTCTTAAGGCATCCAGAGTGTCATTCTTACTATAAATTCTGCCCGATGAGCCGAATTCGCAAAAGCCATCAGCGATAATTTCTTCATACTCAATTTCATAATTATTTGAATTGAGCAAATTCTCCAATTCATAAATTTCATTATATCTACTTTCATCCATTTATTTTATATATCTCCCTCGTTTTCATTTAACAGTTAAATTTAATTTTTTCTCTCCTCTTTTCCAGAGCAAAATTTATTTAAACCTTTCCTTAAAAACTTAACAATTACTTAACAATTTACTAATACTGCATTAACACTGTTTTAACATATTTACACACACAAAACAAGAGGTTTTCATGTTCGGTTTATATTATGCTTTTGCAGGACTTTTATTCGGATACATAGCCAGCAGGCAGGCAAAAAAATTAGGCTTTAAGAATGAGGAATGGTTTACCGCAGGATTTGCTCTTAACATCGGGGCTTTAATAATCTTAAAATTCTTATCAAAATCGACCGGAGCGGCAGGGCGGTAAAAATTACCTCTGCCAAAACCCAATTTTCGCCTCTTTTTAAGCTGTTTTTACAATCCCCCATCCCCGTGCGCCTATTAATCTCCGGTCTCAATTTTTCTAATGCTTTTTAACATTTTTTATGTTTAATTAGTGAAACAGTTTCAGCCTTCGGTTTGTCTAACATTCATGCAATTTGAATTCAGGGGAAAAGTGTATGAGGAATTCTTTATTTATTATTATTACCGCTGTAATGTTATTTGCCGCCTGTTCCGATAAAGGGACAAGAGTAAAAGGGGAACTTCCTGCGGACGCAATCACCGGAAGCTGGAGTACCGGGGGCACATTCTACGCCGGCTCTCAGATTACAGGAACTACCACCTTTATATTCAACACCGATAATACTTTTGAATCGATTGAAAAAGCAAAGGGTATGCCTGTAATTAAGGAATCGGGTTCATACCGTATTAACGGCGATACGCTTGAAATGAAATATCTTAAAGGGAAAAGAAGAAGTCCCGATGTGGTTGCCTATGACGAAAGGAACGGCGGAGAAAAGGATTTGATTAAACCCGCCCACGCGGAAAACAGCGGAATTACAAAATGGAATTTTAAAATTACCGGCAATAGACTTGTTCTGGCCAGTTCATACGGTTATTCAGGGCCTAATGAATTGATTAAGGAATAATAGCTTTAAGCTTTAGGAATTGCAAACCGGAACTCGCTCCCCTTTCCAGGTTCGCTAATAACCGAAATATGTCCCCCGTGTTTTTCAATCATTTCTTTGCATAGAAGAAGTCCCAGTCCGGTACCCGATTCGTTTGCGGTCCCCTTTGTGCTGATGTTCTTATCAATATTAAATAGATTCCGAACCTGCGCCACATCCATCCCTATGCCGTTATCTTTAATTATTATTTCGGTAAATCCATCCAGCTCGGCGGATGAAATTACAATATGCCCACCGCGGTTGCAGAATTTAATGGCATTTGAAATTAAATTGCGGATTATAGAATTAATCATGTTTTTATCCGCCGTTAGGAATGTGTTCCGCTCAATCACATTATCAATAATAATATTTTTATCGCGCGCTGTCTGGCCGAGCAGCAATAAAGTTGGAGATATTTCGTATAAAAGATTAAACTTCTCCGGCGCAAATTCTATCTTTCCAATCTGTATTCTTGCCCACTGGAGAAGATTTTCGAGCAGTTTATATGAATTGCTGCTGAGCTGATAAATGCCTGCAATAGATTCCTTTCTCTCCTCTTCCGACAGGGTATCATATTCATCGGAAAGAATTTCGGAATAACCGAGAAGGCTTAAAAACGGGCTTTTCAGGTCGTGCGCTATAATTGAAAAGAACCTGTCCTTAGAAGCATTAAGTTCTTTAAGTTTTTCTTCCGATTCAAGAAGCTGTTCGTTAAGCAGGGCAAGTTTAACGGCTTCTTCTTCAATTTGGGCTCTCGATAATTTAAGCTCGCTGAATAACCTTTTCTGCTCCTCTTCCGCCTTCTGTCTTTCGGTAATGTCAAGCACAAGCGAGGCTACACCAATTACATCCCCTCCCGAAGCGGTAAGTACGGTATTATACCATTCGCACAGTATTATGCCCCCGTCTTTTCTAATATTTTCAATTTCATTCTTTGCATTAATTTTCTGCTCAATAAGGGCGCTAATAATTTTTCTTACTTCCTCTTTTTTACCTTCCGTAACGAGAAGCCCCGCATTCATTCCCAATGCTTCCTCTGCCTTGTATCCGAAAATTCTTTCCGCCGCTTTATTCCACGAAACCACCCTGAATTCCCTATCCCACTCTATAACTCCTAATGGGGTTTCTTCAATATGCAGCCTCATTTTCTGTTCCGAAAGCCTGAGGGCGTCTTCCGTCCTTTTCCGGTCCGTAATTTCTTTTGAAGAACAGATTACAGTAGTAACTTTTTCCGCTTCATTTTTAATTGGTGTGATTGAAGTAATATAGAAATGGTCTTCGCCATTTAATGGAACCCTTACTTCGATTGTTTTTTCCCTGCCCGTTTCAAACACAGTTTTTACCGCGGCATACCTTTTATCGGCTTCTTCCTTTTCGAAGACATCCCATATCCTTTTTCCTATTACTTCGCTTACTTTTTTCCCCACGCCTGAAACAAAAGCCCTGTTTGCGTATAAATAAGTACCGTCTTGTGCAAATGAGAAAATCGGGTCGGTCGATTCATCCAGAAGTATTCTGTATTTCTCCTCATTTTCCCTTAATGTTTCCTCCGCTTTTACCTTTTCGGTATTATCAATTCCAATCGCAATACTGCCTACCGTATTCCCTCTTTCATCAAAGAGGCTGTTTGAATACCAGGAGATTATTCTTTTTTCCCCGTCCTTGCGTATTATGGTGGTGTAAAAGCCTTCAACTCTCTTATTTTCGTTTAATATTCTATTTGCTTCGCCAAAAACTTCATTCCTGTAAACTTCATCCGGATATAACATTCCCCAAATCTGATTCCTGAATATTACTTCCTCTTTTGTGTACCCCGAAATTTTTTCTGCGGCTTTATTCCAGAATGTTATATTCCCTTCCATATCAAGCGTGTTAATCCACATTGCTGCCGTATCAATCATTTCTGACTGGAATCTAAGAAGCGAAAAGAGGCGCTCCTCTTCAAGTTTCTTTTCCGTTATATCCGTTGCAACCCCCACAAGTGCAACCGGATTATCCGATTCATCTTTTATAATTGATGTGGATAGGTGAATAAGAAAATCCGTTCCATCTTTCTTCCGGTTCCACAATTCCCCTTCCCATTTACCTCTTAACGTATCGGGGAGTATTTCACTCACATTCTCAACATCATTTCTATCGGAACGGAGAATATTAACGGTTTTGCCCAATAGTTCCTCTTCGGTATAGCCGTATGTCCTGCAGAAAAATTCGTTAACAAAAATAATCCTGTCTTCCATATCGGTTATGCTGACATTCTCGGTTACACTTTTAACCGTATTTGCAAAAAGTCTCAGTTTGCTTTCCATTGCCTTTCTTTCGCCGTAAAGAACAGCCTGTGTAACCAAATCGGCCAGCTGCGAAGCGAAAGATTTTTCATCTTCGGTCCATTTGCGCGGTTCATTCTTCTGTATAAAGGTAATGAACCCGATTAATTTTCCTGAGTGTCTAATACCCGCGCTTAGAAAGGCTCCGCTGCTTTCTGTAAAGGCTGCCGCTGAGCGGAATTCGCCTCCGCGTTCATCCGAAGTAAGGTCTTCTATTGCGTCGGTCAATTCATTTTCGAGCCTGCCGCAAAATCCTTTGTATGTACTGCATGCTACAACATTCCCTGCCGAGTGGCTGAATTCTGCCCTATCGAATAAATCGGCGCACTCTGCATTACCTCCATTCTCTAAAAACAGCCATATGCTTACTTTGTCTGCATTAATAGCTTCAGCCGCCGCTTCAGTAATTTGCCTGAAAGCCTCCTCCCGTTCCCCCATCCTTACAAAAGGATTACTGCTTATTCCCAGAAGTGCGTTCTGATGCGATTGGATCCTTTTTATTCTGGATGCGCTTTCCTCTTCAAGGGCAATCTGTTCCGATACATCGTAAAAATTGATAAGAATCCCTTCAATAAGGGAATTGTGAATTTTATTTATAGCAGTAAGGCGAACATGCTTATATGTTCCGTCCTTGCACCTTAAACGGAATACTTCTGTTATAGTTTTATCCGGCTCACGTTTCAATCCGATAAATATTCTTTTTATTTTTATAAGATCGGCAGGGTTTATGGCATTTAAGACTTTGCTGCCAATAATTGCCTCCGGATTCCAGCCGAAAAATGTTTCTATATTGGGGGAAACATATATTAAGGTACCATCTTCATCAATTATAGCAATCACATCGGAAATATTGGCAATCATTTCCTTCAGTTTTACATCGGCCTGTGTAAGGGCATTTTGAATTTTTTCCCTTCCGGCAATTTCTAGCGATAAAATTCTGTTCTTTTCAGCAAGTTCCGAGGTTCTCTTTTCTACGGCGCCTTCCAGATCCTCAATTGTAATAATATCGCGCAAATCGCTCATAATTATAAGATAACCGATTAAATCTTCGTGCCTATCCTTAACCGGAGTAATTTTACACCGAACGGGAATTGAAACTTTATTGGCCGAAATAACATCGGTTTTAAATGCCGGCCCTGTTCCACCCCCCATTAAACGTATATCCTCAATTGAAAGCCCCGGAATAATGCCCGAAACATCAAGCCTTTCAAAATCCTTTTGAGTATAGTTTAAAATTGTACCTGCCGAATTGCTCATTTTTTTTATATGGCCGTCAATGTCGGTCAATATTACATAGTCTGAAATATCGAAGAACATCTGCGGCGCCGCTATCATCGGATTGATATCGACAATTTTATTTTCAAGTAGTACCCTGCCTAACAGAAGAATAAATCCGTTTACAATTAAATGCGCCACCGGGGGAATAATAAGCGGGTTATAAAAAGGGACAATCATATTAACTGCTACGGCCGGTATTGCTATAAGTATAAAAAAGAACACAATTAATTTTAAA
>DAHYUM010000269.1 GCA_027398005.1 bacterium | reverse complement strand
CGACCCAAAGGATCATAATCTAAAAGAAAAAAAGCTATTCCCTCGAAGCTGGAGCAAATAAAAGAAAGTTTGCTAGTTTTAAAAGGACTATTAGAAACTTTGATACCCAAAATTGACTTTTTTAATAAGCTTTTTATAATCCGGTTCGAGAATGGGAAAAGAAGTTTCAACCCTGCGGTCGAGGTTTCTCTGCATCAGGTCGGCGCTGCTGGCGTAAATTTCCTCTTCGCCGTTATTGTAGAAATAATAAATCCTGCTGTGTTCCAGAAACCTGCCTACAATGCTTATAACTCTAATATTTTCGCTCAATGCTGGCACCTGCGGTATAAGGCAGCAGTTGCCCCTAACAATAAGGTCAATTTTAACGCCGCTGTTCGAAGCTTCGTAAAGTGCGGCAATTGATGTGGGGTCTACAAGTGAATTGAGTTTAAGTATAATGTGCCCCGGTTTCCCTTCCTTAACGTTGGCAATTTCCCTTTCAACAAACTCGAGGAATTTATCCCTCATATTTAAGGGGGCTACTAAAAGTTTTTTAAATTCCTTCTGGTCTGAATAGCCGGTAAGGAAATTAAAAATTTCTGCAACATCGTTGCATATATCTTCGTCGCATGTGAAAAGTCCGAAATCGGTATATACCTTTGCGGTGTCTTTGTTGTAATTGCCGGTACTTAAATGGACGAACCTTTTTACCCCTTCCGATTCTTTCCGAACAACAAGCGACATTTTGGTATGCGTTTTTAAGCCTAATAGCCCGTACACAACATGTACTCCTGCTTTCTCAAGTTCCCTTGCCCAGAAAATATTATTTTCTTCGTCAAAGCGGGCTTTAAGTGCAACAAGAACGGCCACCTGTTTTTTCCTTTCTGCCGCTTCAATAAGATAGCGTACAATGGGGGAATTTGGCCCGACCCTGTAAAGTGTCTGCTTTATTGCAAGAACGTCGGGGTCGAATGTTGCCTGTTTAATGAATTCTATAACCGGATTAAAAGATTCGTACGGATGGTGAAGCAGAATATCCTTTTTTCTAATATGGGAGAAAATATCCTCTTCATTTTCAAAAACAGCAGGGGCTACGGGGTGAAACGGTTTATCTTTAAGCAGGGGAAGAGGAAGATCGTAAAGCATCATAATATCGCTCAAACCAAGGTTGCCTTCAAGCGCGTGAACGTCGTCTTCGCTAATTTCAAGGTTTTCAATAAGGGTCTGCACCATATAGCCGGGCATATCCTTTTCAACTTCGAGTCTTACTACCGAGCCGAACTTTCTCTGTTTTACGTTTTCTTCAATAAGGTCTAAAAGGTCTTCCGCCTCATCTTCCTGAATTTCAAGGTCGGTGTTTCTTGTAATCCTGAACCTGTGAGCCGCAATAATCTCCATTCCGGGGAACAATAAATGGAGGTTTGCCTTTATTAAATCCCCCAGCCAGATATATTTAAAACTGTTCATATTTGACGGAGCCAGAGGGTGAGAGCAAAGTGTATCAATTCTTAAAAGGCGGGGGAGAATAGAGGGCACTTTAACCCTTGCAAAATGTTTTTCGCCGTTTACCTTTTTAATTTGAATTGCGAAACTTAAACTTAAATTTGATATATAAGGGAAAGGGCGTCCCGGATCGAATGCAAGGGGGGTAAGAACCGGGAAAATCTCCTTTTTAAAATAATCGGAAAGCAGTTCCATCTCACTTGCCGAAAGCTCGGTTGGTTTGCAGATGAAGATATTATTATCCTTAAGCTGAGGAATTATTTCGAGTTTCAGGAAATCGTAAACATGCTGAAGCATATTCCTTACTTCAAATTCAATTCGCTGAAGGGTTTCAAAAGGAGTCAAACCGTCAACCCCCGGTTCAATAATTTTTGCCCGTATCTGCTCTTTTAAGCCTGAAACGCGTATCATATAAAATTCATCCAGATTGGAGAAAAAGATTGAAATGAATTTAACTTTTTCGAGAAGGGGCAGCTTTGGGTTGAGGGCTTCTTCAAGCACGCGGCGGTTGAATTCGAGCCAGCTTAAATCGCGGTTGAAAAAATTTTCGGGTACTATATATTTACTCAGTTTATTCTTAAAGGGAGCCATCTGGTAATATGCCTATTTTTTTATTTTCCTCGCCGAAGAATAGTTCTCGATATCGTAATTGATAATATTACCGGGAATATCGAGTTTCCTGATT
>DAHYUM010000268.1 GCA_027398005.1 bacterium | reverse complement strand
GTTACCGGGGCGTACGGCGTATGTAAAAAAGCTTATCCACCCTGCACTCGGCCCAATTGCGGCAAACTTATCAGGGTATAAAGCGCCAAGCTGCCATGTACCGTGCCCTCCCATAGAGTGGCCGGTCAAGTAAATCCTATCCCTGTTTATATTTAATGTCTTAAGCGCAATATCGTACACTTCCATTGCGTCAATCCTTCCCCAGTCCTCCCAGTCAAATCCGTAGGGCCTCCTGTTTGTAGGGGAAACAATATGCCCCCAGGTCTTTGGGTAATAAGAGCCAGACTGGTTGAGAGCTTCAACATCGGCGCCGTGAACCGAGAGGAATAACGCCTTCGGCTTTCCATCATCGGAACGTGCCGGATTAATTGAGTAATACTGTACGCTTTCATCTATACCGCTTACAAAAGTAACTCTGTGATTATCTTCTTTGTTCATTATCCGCATTCTTAGCTCTCCACTGGCAAGAACATTCTTTGTCTCATTCGCAATTATTTCAAGTTTTAATTCAATCCATCCTTTGGAAGAGTTTTTGCCGTAATAAACTTTAAATGGCAGTTTGCGGAGGCTCATCGGCTGAATAACTGTTCCTTCAATCCGGTATTCCCTCTTCTCCCCTTTATTGTTCGTGCTTACAATAGTAATATCCTTTAATGGTTTATCGGTATTATTTATAACTACCGTTCCTCCTATTCCTTCAAATTCCTCTCCGGCAATAATATCGGGCAAGGTTGAATCCTTAAAATTAAAGAACACGCCATCACCGGTTTCAATAAGTTTTGCTTTCAGTCTTCCGCCGGCGGCAAAGAGGAATTCATTCCGGCCTTTTTTAAGTTCTACCGGAATGAGCGAAAAATCGAATCTCGGCTCCCATGCTTCGTATTGTTCCTTTGAACCGTATCGGTTGCCAAAATGGAGCTCGCCGTTTACATAAACCAGGCTGTTCGAAAAGGCCGCCAGAAGCACTTTTTTCTTTACGGGTGAATCGTACACAATGCTTAAATATCCCCCCCGCAAATTCTGTCCTTCAAACCAGCCATCCTTATTAACGCTCATTTTAGTCCATTTAGAAAATCCGCCCCCGTATTTAATCGAATCCCCCTCGGAAGGAATTTCCCAATCCCCTTTAATCATCTTCGCTTCAATAGGGTCTATAGAATAAGAACTTCTCTGCATTCTGCCCGATGGCCTTATTGCCAAACCTTCTTTAAGAATTATTTCATTCTGTTTCTGTGCCATTACTGAAGCGCTGAAAACTAAAAGAAGAAAAAATATTTTAAGGTATTTCATTTTTTACCGCAAAATTTAATTTTAAAAATAATAACCATTAAAAAAGAGAAGGCTGCAAATTAATGCAGCCTTAATAAACATTATTCAACTACAATTTCGTCGCAGAAGAGCCATGCTTTCTGCCCCGCACCCGGATGCCCTTCGGGGCACAGCCCTACGCTTTTTGCGCTTATTTTAATATAACGCGCCTTAATCTTTTTCAATTCCTGCGTAAAGTCTTTTATTATTGTTCCCTTTTTATCTGCGGGAACGTCATTTTTTACAGTTACCGTATCTTTATAATCCTTTCCGTTTGTCGAAAAAGAATAAGTTACTTCTGCCGGCATAAAGGCCCACGAACCTATGTTCTGAAGATATTCCGATGATATTTTATTAATCGGAGTAACTCTTCCCAAATCGATTACGGCTTCCATATCGTTCTGCTGAAAGCCTAGCCAGTATCCGTCGCCCAGATTATTCGTCCCTTTTAATCCGTCAATTAAGGAATTAGCCCCCGATGCCGGATACCTGTCCGATGACTGCGTGTTAAGTGTTATCTTTTTACCCATTGCCTTATGGATCATAATTTCTTTTGACGAAACACTGCGGTATATTTTGCCGTCCCTGAATATTGCCGCCTTTATAACACACGATTTTGCAATATTGAATGGTTTGGTGTATTTATGCGATTTTACAGTCGGTTCGGTTCCATCAAGAGTATAATAAATTACCGGTTTATACTGCTCCGATTCAATGGCTACCTGCATCCTTCTGGAAGCGGAATTGTACTTTGTAACAAAATCGAGCTTGAATGTCCCTTCGCTGTAGTTTATGCCGAGGGCTTTTAAACGGGGATAAACTGACTGCATCCTGCTCATGAAATCATCCCAGTTCCTTGCTTCTTTAGGCGACCAGTCAACTTCTGCAAGGGCAATCATTCTCGGCACTGCCATATATTCAGCGTGCGAATCGGTAGGT
>DAHYUM010000267.1 GCA_027398005.1 bacterium | reverse complement strand
CTTGCCTAAAATTTTACCAAGCTTCATAATTATTTCTTATGTTTTTGAAAAACGACTTCGCCTTTAAATTCAACCGTATCCACAATGCCTATAATAGAAGCGTCTGTAGGCACCGAGGAAAGTTTTTCAGCCTGGCGGGCCGAACTTCCTCGGCATACAATAACCACTTCCCCCTCGCCGGCGCCCACAGCGTCAACAGCAACAACATAAGTGCCTGAGGGTTTCATATCGGGCTGTATTAAATTTAAAAGAAGGAGTTTGTACCCCTGAAGCTTTTCCGCTTTGGCGGTGGATACAATTGTACCTTCAACTTTTGCCAGTTCCATAAATAATGTTCCTTATATTTTTCTGCAGGAACCGCCTGCAGCAAGTTTCGGTTTAAGAACAACTTTGCGTTGCCTGCCCGTAGAGGGATTTTTAATCCTTTCAATTAAAATCCGCGTGGCCTCGCGGCCAAGCTGTTCAATAGGCTGAACAATAGACGCTATTCTGGGTGTGAATATATTATATCCGGGAATTTTATCAAAGCAGATAAGGGAAATATGTTTGGGTATTTCAAGCCCGGCATCCTCAACGGCTTTAATTGTGCCTGCCATCATAAGGCTGTTGAATGAAAAGATAGCAGTCGGTTTATCCTTTTTCCTAAGAAGTTCTTTAACTGTTTTTCCGGCGCAAAGCTCATCGAACCTGCAATTTAGAATAAAGCTATCATTTAATTCAATACGGTATTTCTTCATTGCGGCTTCAAAACCGCGGAATCTTTCAACATCGGGGTATAATTCCCCCGCCCCCTTAAGAACGGCAATACGGGTATGGCCCAGTTTAATAAGATACTCTGTCGCTTCAAATGCCCCGGCAAAATGGTCGGTAATTACAAAATCGGACTTAATTTTTTCGAACATCCTATCCACCAGAACAAAATTGAGGTTCGATTTAGCCAGATATTCTGCCGATTTAGCCGAACAGGGTACAATAAGCACACCATCGACCCTTTGCGCCTGAAACAGTTTGATATATTTTAATTCTTTTGCGGGGTCTTCGTCGGTATTGCACAGAAGAAGGTTATATTGATGCGCCGAGGCATAATCTTCAACAAAGCGGAACCAGCTGTTAAAAAAGGTATTTTTAACGTCGGGCATAATAACGCCAATGGTGTTGGTTTTCTTTTTAACCAGCGAGCGTGCAATTTCGCTCGGCTGATAATTAAGGTCTTCCATCACCTTAAAAATCTTTTCGGCAGTTTTTGCGCTTACGATTGAGGGGTTATTAAGAAGCCTTGAAACGGTAATAACCGACACTTTCGCCTTAGCGGCCACATCGAATATTGTTGCCATGAGTGTACAATTAATGTTAAACGATTAACATCACATAAATAAGAGGATATTTCCTAATTATCAAGTTTAAAAGTGTTTCTTTTTTATTAAAATTCGTTTAATTTAAGAAAGTAATTAACCGGACGGGGCCGGTCCGGCTGATTATGGGAACTGATTTGGAAGCGGGATAAACTTATTTTACTATTATTCTTTATGGAGTGTTGGCCGTTAAAGAATTATAAAGTACAGATTACTGCAACTTATAAAATGAGGGTTATAATCCTATATGCGGCGTATTCTTATTATTGAAGACGATTCATTCATTAGAGAAAATGTAAGCGAAGCGCTTAGGCTTAGCGGCTACGAGACCTTTGCGGCATCCAACGGCAAAGAGGGGCTGGAAATTGCACTTAAAATCATACCCGACCTTATAGTATGCGATATTATGATGCCTATTATGGACGGATACGAAGTAAAAAAGGCGCTCGGCGAAAAAACAGAAACTAAATCAATCCCTTTTATTTTTCTTACGGCAAAAGCCGAAACAAAGGAATTGAGATACGGCATGGCTCTTGGCGCCGACGATTATATTGTAAAACCTTTCGACTCGTTTGACCTGCTTAAATCGATTGAAATGAGATTCGAGAAGATTGAAAGTTATTATTCTTTAAGAACCAGGAATGAAAAATAAACCTTCCGGGGCACAAAGCCGGAAAACAGTTATAGCCTCCTTAAGGCTTTGTATTAATATTGGACCCGCACCAAAAACAACGCGCAAATAGCATAAAACACTCGCTTATTTCAGTTTTTAACTCGCTTATAACATTTTCATTCCCTCTCAACATTATAATGACGATAATTGCACCAGATTAAAGACCTGGAGCCATGGAAAAGATTTTAGTAATAGAAAACGACCAGATACTGCGGGCTAATCTTAAGGAATTACTCGAAATGAACAATTACTCCGTTA
>DAHYUM010000266.1 GCA_027398005.1 bacterium | reverse complement strand
CAGAATAACCCTTTGGAGTATAAAATTGAGTAATTACCGTAAAACATAAGAATCTTATTTTAATATAACAAGGTAAAAAAGTGTTCGTGTTACCGGGGCGTAATTGTATTCAATACTGCACACCGCCTTTGCTCCATAAACAAAAATAATTTGCGGGGTATTACCCCCCGCAATTAATTAAAACACCGCCTAATCTGCTATTTATTAACCGCTTTCATCATTTCGTTATTATAGCGGGCCCCTGCCGCGGCGCCTGCCGGCAAAGCGCGGTTAATCTCCTCCAGTTCGCCGGCGGTAAGCTCAATATCCACAGCGGCAATATTCTCTTCGAGGTATTTAACTTTTTTAGTGCCCGGTATAGGAACAATTCCATTCCCCTGCGCAAGCACCCATGCAAGGGCAAGCTGTGCCGGGGTGCATTTTTTTGCCGCCGCCATTTCTTCAATCCTTTCAACAAGAAGAAGATTCTTTTTAAAATTCTCTTCGCTGAAACGGGGATTATCCTTTCTGAAATCCCCCTCGGCAAACATTCCGGTATCTTTAATTTTACCGCTTAAAAATCCACGCCCAAGTGGACTGAAAGGCACAACCCCTATACCAAGCGAAACGCAGAGGGGCAAAATTTCCATTTCAATATCGCGCGTCCATAAAGAAAATTCGCTCTGCAGGGCCGCAACCGGGTGAACCGCGGATGCCTTTTTAATTGAATTTGCCGAGGCCTCTGAAATGCCTAAATACCTCACCTTTCCCTCTTCAACAAGCCTTGCCATAGCGCCGATGGTATCTTCAACCGGCGTATCGGGGTCTATGCGGTGCGCGTAATACAAATCTATGGTATCAATACCCAGTCTTTTAAGGCTTGCTTCGCATGCCTGTTTAACATATTCCGGTTTCCCGCTTACTCCTGTAAAGCTTTCTCCTACTTTGCGCACAATGCCGAACTTGGTGGCTATATTAATTTTATTCCTGTATGGTTTTAATGCCCTGCCAACCAGAATTTCGTTGGCGCCCATTCCGTAAACATCCGCCGTATCGAACAAAGTTATACCCAGCTCAACGGCGCGCTGAAGAGTTTTAACCGATTCCTGCTCGTCCCCAGCCCCGTAAGACTGCGACATTCCCATGCATCCCAATCCAATTGCCGAAACTTTTAATCCGTTTTTTCCAAGTTCCCTGTATTTCATTTTTATCCTCTTATAAGTTGTTTTATTAATAATAACCAATTATTTAAAATAAAAAAACCCGCCTGTAAGACGGGTTATCCCAAAATTAATTTGCGCCATATTAAATCATTCAATGCCAAAAACTTCGCGTGCGCCGCCGGGAGTATGCCTATCCTGTATATCGATATAAATTCCCCCGTTCTGAAAACGGACAACAATTGCTTTTGTATCCCTTCTAACGTCAACGTAAGAAGAAGTGAGCGTAGGCATTTCCATATCGTAATACTTGCTCTGCCCTTCCCTGGCATTAATAAATCTCTTAATCCCGAAAAGTATCCTCTCTTCAACGGTCATAATCCTTTTACCTGCCGTGTTGCGCTGGTTCATAATCCTAAGGTCGGGGCGCAGGTCATCGGCGGCCCAAACCATATAAGCCCTGTTGGTAAAATAAGGGGATGAAATCCCTTCGAGGTTGATTAAAGGATTAATCCTTATTAAGCATTCGGTTTTATTCGTCGCTAATATTTTTTCAAGGGTAAGTCTTTTTTCAACGGCAATAAGGGTAAAATTCCTCTCAAGTCCGGGGCGCGAAGGCACTTTAACCTCGGTAAAATCTACGGTTAAACCGAAAGCATTCTGATAGAACGTTTCGCCGTCGGTTTTTTCAACATCAAAAGCTCTTTCTTTGGGCTGTTCCGGGCTGGTTGCAATTTCTCTTAAGGCATCCTGCTGGTCTGATAAGGTTTTTAAAACTTCAATTTTTCCGAGCTGTTTCTTTTCCTTGTTATCTTCCATGATATCTTTCCATCTGCTTCATTAAATGCGAAGGAGAGATTTAACCACTTAATTTCGAATCTATTCACCGTCGGCTCCGCTGAATAACCTTCGTTAAAAAACATTTCGCATTAGCACCATTTAAATATAAAATTTTTTCGGCTAAATTAAGCCAAAAAATTTCTTCGATGTGATTATAATCGCATTTTTTATTGTTTTTTTTACCCCTAAATGAATATTATTTTACTTGTGTGATATTTGCACTTTAATGCGGATTCTGTTGTCTCTTTTTAAGGCTATTTTACAGCCGGACGTTTAAAAAATAAGTTAATAAGAATGGATTAAAATATATTTGTTCAGT
>DAHYUM010000265.1 GCA_027398005.1 bacterium | reverse complement strand
ATCTATATCGAAAAAGAAATTCACATTATCGCGGCTGTCGTAACGGGGATAATATCTTTTACCGTCAACAATTTTATAAGCGTAGCCGCGCGTGTATGAAATGGTCACATTCAAAGGCTCGCGGTTGTATTTAACCGAAAATTCCCCGCCGTAGCTTTCACCGTCCCCGTTTACAAAGTCAGGGTCATCTTCATAAATCTTGTTGTAATTCTTAAATACAAGGTTGGTCATTGTCTTATAATAACCTTCGGTAGTAAACTTAAGGTAATCGGAAAAATCGATTGTAAATCCGGCAATATAATGGTCGCTTGTAGGTGTTTTAAGGTAAACAGGAACAACAATCCATGGCTCAAAAATGTTTATAACGTCATTTTCGTCGGTAATTGTAACAAGTTCCTGTCTATAGCGCCCCACAGCGGCTTTAAACGAAAGGAAGGAGAAGGGTTTATAAGTAACATTAAGCCTCGGTTCCAGCACGGCGGCTTTACTGCCCCCTGCCGAAAGGCTTGCCGCATTAACCCTTGCACCTATATCAACGCCAAAGTTTTCGAAACGGAGAAATTTATATTTTCCGAAGAGAACTATATTGGCATTCGAGTTATCGTAAACAGTTTCATTATCCTTGTCTGTTTTCATCCACAGCTTATTTTGAATCTGTTTAATATGGAACCCGATATTAATTTCGTCCCTGTTATCGAATATATAGTTAAAGTTCATATTCAGGCCGTAATCGGAAATGCTGTTTGTAAGGGGCCTTGTTCCGCTGTATTTAGGTATTACCTCTCCGGTAAAAGTACTTACCGAAGTGCCAATTTCGTAAAACAGCGGGCTATCCCCCACCTGAAACCACCTGAAACTGAACATATTATTGGACCATTTATAATCTTCTATATAAGGACTGTTATTCGATACATTATCCCCGCTGAAGAAACCGTTTACAAGAAATTTAGACCCCTCAAGAAAATTAGGATTGGAGTAATTCAGTTTAAACGCGAGGTCGTAAAAATCGGATGGCACGTTTTTATCGTTAAGGAATTTCTTCAGAATTTCGGTTGAATAGCTTTTCCTTCCCGTAATAATGAAAGAGCCGTCTGGTATTGGCCCTTCCAGAAGCACTTTGCCGGTAAGAAAGCTTGTAGTTGCTTTCAAACCGAATTTATTCTTATTCCCGTCCTTAGTAACAATGCTCATAACCGAAGAAAGCCTTCCGCCGTACTCGGCACCGAAGCCCCCTTTATAGAAATCGAGCGAGTTGATAATATCCGGGTCAATTGCGCTGAAAAGCCCAAGAGCATGGAATGGGTTGTACAGGGTAACCCCGTCTATAAGCACAAGGTTCTGGTCGCTTCCACCGCCGCGCACATAATACTGGGCCGATACGTCACTTGTGGACTGCACCCCCGGCATCATCTTAATAGAGCGGAAAACGTCAGTTTCAACCCCCTGCGGCAAAGCCTCAAGCTGGCGCACCGCAATGCGGTCCAGGCTTATATCGGTTTCATTCTTCCGGGCAATCCGCTCGGCAACCTGTTCAACCACCTGCATTTCAACACCTGCAGGGGCAAGTTTAATCTGCACATTGGATACTTTGCCCGGCTTTACCGAAACTTTCATCTGCTTGGTGCCGTACCCCACATAAGTAATCATCAGGGTAAAAACTTTTCCGGCAGGCACGCGGGTAATAACAAAATACCCTCTTACATCGGTATAAGCCCCCTGGTTAAGTTCCTTAATTCCAACACTGGCGTAGCTTAAAGCCTCGCCGTTAACGGAATCCACTACCACACCCCTTATGGTTCCATATTCCTGCGAATATGCGGCAGGCGCAAAAATGAGTGCTGCTAAAATTATTAGCGGTATAAGTTTTCTCATTAAATTTCCCTATGGTATCTTTTAATCCCTTGCAAATTTAATCCTTAATTTTGAATAAAAAAGGGAAAAAACGGTACCCTTGAAATTTGAACTTTTATTGGTATATGGTAGTTAAACAGAATATTAAACGGATTTATAATGCTAAGATACTTTTTATACCGGAAATTTTCAGCTCGCTGTATACTGTTCCTCTTTTTAGCATGGCAGTTTTCTTCTATTTTACATATTGCCGGGCATAATATTGAAGCTTACACCCCCGTGTCTTTTTCATTCAACCACGAATCCCCCATTCACTCAGACGGGGAATGTGTATTTCTTAAATTTTTAAATTTTAACTATAATAACAATACAGCCTTTTTCTCATCTGAAAATTTGTTAAATACCTTTGAATTCATACCTCAACCTACCGATGATTCATACAACTCA
>DAHYUM010000264.1 GCA_027398005.1 bacterium | reverse complement strand
TGTCGTAAATTGAGGGTAATTCTTTACGTGCCATTTGTATTCTTATTAAGTGGAATAGAATAAAAAAAGCCGGAGCGGATTGTATCACAGCCTCCGGCTTTATAAATAAATCTTATTTCTTCTCTATCTTTTCGAAGGTAAGAGATTTTATAACTACCGGTTTTAAAGGTTTGTCTTTTTCAAAAACATCCATCTTGCCTGCCATCTTACCGGTTTTTACCTTTCCGATAGCCTGCACTACATCCATCCCATTAATTACTTTGCCGAATATTGTATGTTTATCGTTAAGATACTGGGTAGGGACTAAAGTAATAAAGAACCGGCTTTCGTTAGTATTAGGACCTTTGTTTGCCATTGCAAGCATGCCCGGATTATCGAAACGGAGGGTTTTGTTGAATTCGTCGCTGAAAGGTTTGCCGTAGAAACTCTTTCCGCCTGTTCCGTTTCCGTTAGGGTCGCCCCCCTGAATCATAAAATTATCTATGACCCGGTGGAAAATTAATTTATTGTAAAAGCGTTTTAACCCGAGACCTACAAAATTTTTAACTGTCTTTGGTGCTTCCTTTGGGAAAAGCTGAATTTCAATTGTTCCCATGCTTGTTTCCATCTTGGCTACAAGTATTTCATTATTGGAAAGGTTAAGAAGGGATTCCAGTGTATTCCCTTTCTTAGCAACGGTTTCCTTTTTATCGTTTTTCTTTTCCGTTTTCTTCTCAGTTTTTGCCTGGTCTTTTTCCTGTGCAATTGATACACTCAGGAATGTGAACATTAGCATTAATACCGAAAATGCGAATAATCTCTTTAACATAAATGCTCCTATGGTTTTATAATATTACTTAAAATTAATGACAATATTGCAATGCCTAAAATTATCCGATAGTAAACAAAAATGAAAGTGGTTCTTTTCTTTAAAAAACGGAGCAGAAGCTCTATTGAAAGATAACCCACAACCGCGGCAGTTAAAGTAGCCGCAAAAAGGTTTACCGAATCGGCAAAGTTTATATAATCGAGGGACTGTTTAAGTTCCAGCAAACCGCTGGCTAAAACGGCAGGAATGCTTAAAAGGAACGAAAAACGGGCTGCTGTCTCCCTTTCCATGCCCAGAAAAATGCCACCGTAATTGTAGTGCCCGAACGGGATGCCCCCGGTATAAGAGCGAATGCCTGCGCAATGCCTACAATAAGGGAATCGAGCCATTTTATCTTGGTTATGTCTTTCTTAAAAGTGCCTTTCTTTTCGGCTATCCCCAACAGAATTCCGAGGGCTATAAGGCTTATCGAAATTACAGTCAAATCCTTTGTAAAAGCCCCTTCAATAATATGCTTGAACCCGAGACCGATTACAACTACCGGTAAGGTGCCTATAATTACAAACCATCCCAAACGCGAATTGAGTGACTGGTTGTTGAATTTTACTTTATTTAAAAGGTTTTCATTAAAAAAAGCTTTAATTATATCTATAATGTCTTTCCAGAAATAAATTACAACTGCAAGCATGGTGCCAAGCTGCATAACGGCAATAAAGGCGGTCCACCTGTAGGGTTCGTCAGCCGAAATTAAATTAAGGAATTTTCCGGCAAGTGTAAGGTGCCCCGTACTGCTTATGGGCAGAAACTCTGTTAAACCCTGTATAATTCCCATTAAAATTGCTTCGAAAATATTCATATTGCTCCTAGAAGATATAGGTCATTCCTATTCTAAGACCTAAAGTGAATGAATTAAGGTTTACATTTTTATTAAGAGAAGGGTTGCTTATTTTCTGGTTCCCGTTGGAAGGTTCCCCCGTAAAATCGTAAGCGGCGTCTACCCCTATTACAGCGTATAAATTCTTCCCTAACGAGGTAAGTCCTAATGCCCTGCCCAGGAAACCAAATCCGGTTGATGTATAGTTTGTTGTTGTGTAAATCTGTTCGTTGGCGCTTGCAAGCCTGATACCCGCTCCTCCGCCGAACTTAAACATATATCCATTGCCATGAATTACATAATACCACAGCGCCGAAATCTTCTGCTGATACAGCGAAAAATCGTATACACCCCCCGATAACGATGGAGTATTGTAGGAATATATCTGGTACATATATTCAACTCCAACCTCATAATTACTGCTTACGGGTATATCCAGCTCGCCGTAAAAGCCTACCGAAGCGTTAAACGCGCTCAATAGACCGTTGTTCGAAGGATAATTCATATTCAGATAATCCTTTAACGACGATGCCGAGAAATAATTTATTCCCATGCTTCCGGTAAAACTTATCTGCGCCGCCAAAGGGGACGCTAATACAACAAACAATAAAACTAGTAATTTCTTTCTCATTGCTCCTTTTTTACCCCCTGCCTGAAAACCG
>DAHYUM010000263.1 GCA_027398005.1 bacterium | reverse complement strand
ATTGGTATTAGGCCGGAACCGCCTTGCGCAGGTTAATTCGGAAGCCGCTCTCGAAATTGAAGGCACTAAACTTTCGCGCGACCTTGCAGACGTGACAAAGCAGATTGACCTTATGACAAACGAGCTTCAGCTTGTTGTTATGAAAACCAGAATGGTTAAAATTGCTAAAGTATTCAACCGATATCCCCGTACGGTAAGGGATCTTTCGAGGGAAACCAAGAAAGAAGTACGCCTTATTATGAAAGGGGAGGAAACCGAACTCGATAAAACATTAATCGAGGAAATAAACGATCCTCTGGTGCACCTTATAAGGAACTCGCTCGACCACGGCATTGAACTGCCCGAAGTTAGGAAATCGATTGGCAAGGACCCGGTTGGAACAGTCACACTTACCGCACAGCACGAAGGGAATAATATTATTATTACAATTGAAGATGACGGCAAGGGTATTGACGAAAATGTACTGAAGGAAAAAGCTGTATCGAAAGGTCTTATTACACCGGAACGGGCAAAGGAAATGAGCAAGCAGGAAGCCTACAACCTTATTTTCCTCCCCGGGTTCTCTACTGCCGAAAAAGTTACCAATGTTTCGGGACGCGGCGTGGGTATGGATGTTGTTAAGACCAACGTTACAAAATTAAGGGGTATGATTAATATTGAATCGGCCGTTGGAGTGGGCACTAAAATAATTATTAAGCTGCCTCTTACTCTGGCTATTATTCCGGGGCTTATTATTAAAGTCCGCAGCGAACAAGCCGTTATTCCATTGAACTCTGTAATTGAGGTTGTAAGGGTCCATAAGGAAAATATTTATACTATAAACAAGAATGAAGTTATCAAAATGAGGGATTCTGTTCTGCCCCTTATAACCATAGACAATATTTTAGCCCGTCACGATCAATCCCCCAGAGACCTTACATGGCAGTACGTTGTTGTTGTAGGCATTGCCGAAAAGAAATTCGGCATTAAAGTGGATGAACTGATTGGCCAGAAGGAAATTGTAATTAAATCTTTAGGCAAATATTTAGGTACCATAGAAGGACTTGCCGGTTCTACAATTATGGGAGACGGCACGGTTGTAATGATTCTCGATATTGGTGAAATTGTAAACAAACTCTTGAAATAAATTGAAAAGAAAAATACAAGTACTGGTAGTTGACGATTCCGCTTTTATGCGGAAATCGCTTTCAATAATGCTCGAAAGCGATGATGAAATTGAAGTTGTTGCTACGGCAAACGACGGTGTTGAAGGTTTTGAAAAAGCTAAATCGCTCCGCCCCGATCTTATTACACTCGATATTGAAATGCCCCGGATGGACGGACTTGCTACATTAAAAAAGATTATGCAGGAATGTCCCACCAGCGTTCTTATGGTAAGTTCGCTTACTACCGAAGGGGCAGAGGCTACTCTTAAGGCCCTGGAATACGGTGCTGTCGATTTCATTCCGAAAGAACTTTCCTTTGTTAACGTTAACATTATAAAGATTAAAGAAGATTTAATAAGGAAAGTAAAGGAAATAGTAAAACAGAAATCGGTTCAGGCCCGGCTTTCGCGTATCCGTTTAAGCAGTCCATCGGCGCCTGCCCCCGTTAAAAATTATGTTGCCAAACCGATTCCTTCGGGTATTTTTAAGGCAGTTGCCCTGGGCATTTCCACAGGCGGACCCTTTTCGCTCCAGAAAATTCTGCCCAATTTCTCTAAAGCAATCAACTGTCCGGTATTTATTGTACAGCATATGCCCCCCAAATTCACCAAATCGCTGGCTGAAAGGTTAAATTCAATGTGCCAGCTGCAGGTTAAGGAAGCGGAGAACGACGAACCGGTTAAACCGGGGGTCATTTATATTGCCCCGGGGGGATTTCATATGAAGCTTAGGAAAAATCTTCAGAACGAAGTTCTTATACATATTACGGAAGAACCCTCTACTACGCTTCACCGTCCTTCGGTTGATGTTATGATAAATTCGGTAGTTTCGGTTTACGGTAAAAATACGCTCGGAATTATTATGACCGGAATGGGAAAAGACGGATTTGAAGGAATAACCGAATTGAAGAAAACAGGGGGCTACTGCATAGCCCAGGATGAGGAGACATGCGTTGTTTACGGTATGCCCAAGGCAGTTAACGATGCCGGGCTTTCGGACGTCATTTTACCTTTGGAACAGATTTCAGAACAAGTTAATAAGGCATTTACAAATGGAAGAAGAATTTAAAGAAGTTACTTACCGCGAAGTTGGCAATTTAAATAACTCGGGTAATATAATAAAAAAAACCGAAGCTCATATCACAGGCAAAACCAAAATTACCGTGGATGAAGAAAGTGAAGACGGGGTAAAAATAATTCTTAAGAAAGACGCAAAT
>DAHYUM010000262.1 GCA_027398005.1 bacterium | reverse complement strand
ATAAGGAAACGGGTGTAATTCTTCGTCTGGTTTGCAATTCCCTTCTTTAATATTTTAAGTCCGTAAATATCAGCCGCCCCTTCCCCCGCAATTGCGGCATAAAATTTATTCCCTTCTTCCTTCAGTTTTCTGAAAGACATCGCCGTATCGGGGAAAAATTCTACCGTGCATCCCTCAAGGGTATCAATAAACCGGCTGCATTGGGCCGCCGCCTGATAATGGGCGTATATCTTCTTTATTCTGTTCAAAGGGGTTTTTGCCGTTGCCGCAAGGCAGTGGTTTACTTTTTGAATCACTTCCCCTCTTATTATAAGATGTGTATTCAGCAGTAAGTCGTAAACTTCATTTATTCCCCCTGAAGTAGTATTCTCAATAGGAAGGATTGCATAATCAGCCTCACCGGTTTCAACCGAGGCAAATACATCCTCAAATCTTGTACGGCTTTCAAGAACCGGGCTCAAATTATTATTATAGAAATACTTTTCACCGGCCAGATGGCTGTAAGAACCCTCAATACCCTGAAGCGCAAGGCTTATAACCCCTTTTGGGGTGTTTTTTTTACTGGTTTGACCGCTAAAAGTGTAATTTTGCTGAATTTTAACAGAATCTTCAATAATTTCGTTAAAAATGTGTTCTGCGGTCTGCGGATCTATCTTCTTTTTAAGGGCAAGGGCCTTAATCCGTTCAATTATCTCGGCTTCCCTCTCTTTTTCCCTAACCGGCTTGTTCGATTTGGTTTTTTCCTTAATTATTTTCAGACTTATTTTTCTTCTTTCGCTTAAAAGAGTAATTAAAGCTCCGTCAATACGGTTTACCTCTTTTCTCAGTTCTTCAATAGGACTGCCAGTTGTTCTCTTTTTACCCATAAGCCTGACCGAAATTAGATGCTTAAACCCTCCCTTTTACCGGAAGCAAAGAGCCGCAAAAAGTTGGAAAAAGTTAAAATTTCAAATTATTAATTGGAATGCAAAGGTATAAAAATATAATTTAAAATGAAATCTTATATAGGGGGTAAAAAGTTGACAACGTGTAATTATTAATATATTTTATCAAAGGATAAAATAATCCGTTATTCCTTTTAACACTCCAAAAAAGAGGAGTATTTAATGAAAAACATTAGTAGAAGATCATTTATCAGAAACTCAGCTTTGATTTCTGCGGCTGCGTTGGGCTCTTCTTCAAAAACAGAAGCCCGCTCAGAACAGCCCCTTTCAGATGAACGGTTTGGTATGTTGGTAGACACGACTTTATGTATTGGTTGCAGAAGATGTGAATGGGCTTGTAAGGAAGCTCACAAAATGGCTAATCAGCCGGTTGATAGTTACGACGACCGGTCGGTTTTTAATTCCAAGAGGCGTCCTTCAACTAAAGCCCTTACTGTAGTTAACGAATATCCTAATCCGGCCGATGCATCGAAGCCGACGGATGTTAAAGTACAGTGCATGCATTGCGACCACCCGGCTTGTGTTTCGGCCTGTATCGTTTCAGCGTTCAAAAAGAAAGAAAACGGCGCCGTCGTTTGGGATGGTTCCAGATGCATCGGATGCCGTTATTGTATGGTTGCGTGCCCTTTCCAGGTACCTGCATACGACTATGACAAACCTATTCAACCGGAAGTTAGAAAGTGCGATTTCTGCTACGACAGGATTTCGCAGGGCAAACTTACTGCCTGTGCCGAAATATGCCCTGCCGAAGCTATCACTTTCGGAAAGCGTATCGATTTGATAGGTGTTGCAAGAAACAAAATTAAACTTTATCCCGAAAGATATAAGAATCATGTCTTCGGCGAATCGGAAGTCGGCGGTACTTCGTGGCTTTATCTGGCCAATCAGGATTTCGATAAAATCGGATTCCCGAAACTGGGCCAGTCTCCGGCCCCCGGCGTTTCGGAATCAATTCAGCACGGGTTATTCGCGTACTTCGTTCCTCCTGTGGCACTTTATGCACTTTTAGGGGGCATAATGTGGCTTAATAAACGTAAAGAACATTCTGACAAGGAGGAATAGCATGCACGAATACTTAAAACCCAAACCATTGACAAACAAATTTTTAACCCCCGGGGTTATGGTGCTTATTGCATTGGCTCTTAACGGACTTGTATTCCTTGGAATGAGGTTCTTCTTCGGGCTGGGTTCTGTAACAAACCTCGATAACCAGCATCCGTGGGGAATATGGATAGCGATTGACGTTGCCGTTGGCGTTGCTCTTGCAGCCGGCGGTTTTACATCTGCCGCTTTAGGCCATATTATGCACAAAGAAAATTATCATGTAATTGTGCGTCCGGCGCTCTTAACCGCACTGCTCGGCTACACCTTTGTTGCCATGGGCGTTGCTGTTGACCTTGGACGCTACTACTTTATTTGGCACGTTATGCTGCCTCCCAACTGGAACGGCAACTCGG
>DAHYUM010000261.1 GCA_027398005.1 bacterium | reverse complement strand
TACCGGCCAGATACAGTTTTACAATGCTCATCTTTTCCGGTTCGTTATTGGATATTCTCCTGAACCAGTACCCAACTGCCGCGCCGCTTATAATTGAGGCTAATCCCGCAAAAACCCCTCCCCCGCCAAGGCTTACTCTGTATCCCCCTGTAATTAGTGCAGATATTATTGCGCTGGTGCCCCCTCCGAATAATCCTGACATAGCCATAATTATCGAGCGGCCGTCGAAAAATATTCCCGGCGCGTAATTAAACGGAAAATTCATTCCGGCAACTGCCATCAGCCCGAATGCTATGCCCATCGAAAACTTATGAAGAAAATCGCGCCGTGCCCTGAAATGGAATATCAGACTGTAAAAAGTCATCAAAGCAATCATTATTACAAAATTCAGGATTATGTCTATATACATTTCGGCCTCTCTATACTATCTAAAACCCGTAAGATTGCTTAATTATTTAACGCTATGCAAGAACCTTAAAACCAGAACAGGTGATTTGCTCGATCGATATGCAGTTACAAATTCTTCCGCATAATTTTGGTTTAATCTTTATGTAAGCTTTTTGCCGGGATTTATTCCCTTTATGGTTTTGAACATTATTTTCCGTTCGATAACAGATTATCGATTAATTTGATTTAAATTTAACACATATTATTTAAATAATGCAAAGTCTTTAAATATTAGTTTTTGCCGTTTTGCCCCCTTTGTATTTTTGATTTTAGTAATCGGACACTTATATAGGACAAAGCCGTGCGATTCCAAAATAGTTTTAAATAATTGTTTCATAATTCAATTCGAGTTAGTAATTTTACATCCGGGTTAGTTATGTGTTTAAACAAATATTTTTAATTTAAATAAGTTTCAGGGGAATGGCACATTCGCTGGAGAATCCGAAGGATTCTTTTACATATAAAATTATACTGGTTTTTCTTATCTACTTTGCCGGCGCGTTTCTGGGCCGGCTTCTTACGCAATACTCCGCATTCACGGTCACAATATGGCCCTCAAGCGGAATTCTGCTCGCAGTTCTATTGCTAACTGAAAAAAGTAGATGGCACTTCTATCTGGCCGCCGCATTTCTAGCCCATCTGCTTTTCGATGCCATTGAAGGAACGCACCTGCTTCTCAGTTTGTTTTATTCGTTCGGTCACATATTCGAGCCCTGGCTGTGCGCTATGCTTCTTATCCGATTCAATAGAAAGGAATTTAAACTTGATAACCTAAAACAGCTTTTTTCACTTTTCCTGTTTTCTATCATTTCTGCTTCAATAAGCTCTAGCATAGGGGTGATTGCCGGAAAACTTATTTTTAATGTCAATATACCGTGGCTTGTAACCTGCTCGGGCGACATTGCCGGTATTGCAATATTTACTCCCCTTTTTTTAACGCTCTCTGCTTATAGCGAATTAAACTTCAAAAAGAATTCTTTCCCCCGGATGGCGGAATTTGGGGGGCTTATTTTTTCCCTTCTGGCAATTTCCATTTTCGAATTCCTCGAACCCGTAAGCAGCTACCCCTCTATAGAATTTCTTATTCTTCTTCCCCTTTTATGGTCCTCGTTCCGTTTCGGAATAAGCATAACCGCGTTAAGTAACGCGGTCCTTTCAAGCTTTGCTTTGTTGGGCACAGCACATGGATACGGGCCTTTTGCAAATGAAGTGGGGGAAATATCGGTCAAGATTTTTGCATTTCAGGGTTTTCTTGGGTTATCTATGATTATTGCGCTGGCAATCTCAATTATTATGCACGAACTTAAAATGAATAACCGTCTCTTAAACCGGGAAAAAGAGAAATACCGCCTGCTTCACGATTCTGCCGGCGTCTGCATTGTGTTTTACTCTCCCGAAGGAATTGTATTATCCTTAAACAATTTTGCCGCTTTGCGCCTGGATGGATACCAAAAGGATTTTTTGGGCAGGCAGGTTAAGGAAATTTATAAAGGGGATTACTCCACTTTATGCATGGAAAGAATTAATTTAGCGCTTAATTCCAACCTTCCGCTTGAATTTGACGAGGTACTTGAACTCCCCTCGGGAAACAGATGGTACGACAGCATCTACGTAAAAATTATAGGCCCCGGCGACGCAATTACGGGCGTGCAGGTAATTTCCACAGATATAACGGAACGCAAAAAAGCGGAAGAAGAACTGCTTAAATTCAGGATGGGAATTGAACGCTCCGATGAAATTATGTTTATGACCGATGTTAATGGAATTATTTTTTACATTAACCCCGCATTTACAAATGTGTACGGATATTCTAAAGAAGAATCTTATGGCAAAACACCAAGAATTCTCAAATCGAATGCCCATACCGAAGACACTTACTCCGCTTTCTGGAATCATATTCTAGCCGGAAATATTTTTAACGGCGAACTGATTAATAAACGGGCAGACGGAAAGCTCTTAAATATA
>DAHYUM010000260.1 GCA_027398005.1 bacterium | reverse complement strand
GGCTTGAGCCGGCGCTTAATGCCCCCGCGGCAGAAAATCCTCCATTTGCGGTAAGCGATAAAGATTTCAAGAAACTTGTTGCTGTTATCCGTCTTGCCGTGCCATATACAGGTATAATTCTTTCAACCAGGGAACGTGCGGAATTGAGAAGAGAATTATTTACGGTTGGAATTTCACAGATTAGCGCAGGCAGCAGAACTTCCCCCGGTGCTTACAGGGGAAGCGAAGTCCCTAAAGATGAGCATCAGATGGAACAGTTTCAGCTTGGCGACCACAGGACCCTTGATGAAGTAGTAAAGGACTGCTGCGACCTCGGTTATATGCCCAGTTTCTGTACCGCATGCTACCGTTCCGAAAGGACCGGGGACCGTTTTATGGCGCTGGCAAAGACAGGCGATATAGGGAAAATTTGCGTGCCTAACGCTCTTACCACATTTAAGGAATACCTTAACGATTTCGCATCGGAAGATACACTTGGTACGGGAAGCGCATTCCTTGAAAAGGAAATTGAAAGACAGGATGAAAAAACCCAAAAAACTGTAAAAAAGATGATTGAGAAAATTGATAACGGTGAAAGGGACGTCTATTTTTAATATGGATTTAGGACTCATTCTAAATAAGGAAGAATTGACCAGGGAGGAAATTATTTTCCTCCTTAGCCTTACCGGCAATGAGGAGATTAATGCCTTATTCGGCAGGGCAGATGAGGTAAGAAGGCAGTTCTCGGGGGATGAAGTCCATTTAAGAGGCATAATAGATTTTTCCAATTTCTGCGAGCAGAACTGCATTTACTGCGGTTTAAGGGAAGAAAATTTTTCAATTACCCGTTACAGAATGACCCCCGAAGAGATTATTGAAACCGCCAAAATTATTTCGAACGAGGGAATTTATACCGTTGTGCTTCAATCGGGCGAAGACAGTTTTTACGATACCGATATGATATCCTACATAATTTATTCGATAAAACAGAATACCAACCTGGCTGTTACGCTTTCAATAGGAGAGCGCAGGTTCGACGAATACAAGGCCTGGAAAATTGCCGGAGCCGACCGCTACCTGCTTAAACATGAGACGTCGGATGAAAAACATTATTTCGCATACCATAACAGGCAGAGACTGTACGACCGGATAAATCATTTGCGCTATCTTAAACAAATCGGCTATCAGGTGGCTTCGGGCAGTTTAATAGGGCTTCCTATGCAGAGCATTGAAAATATTGCCGACG
This sequence comes from bacterium, assembly GCA_027398005.1. Classification (GTDB taxonomy): domain Bacteria; phylum Bacteroidota; class Ignavibacteria; order Ignavibacteriales; family Melioribacteraceae; genus JAEXUB01. The sequence goes on along the minus strand of DAHYUM010000260.1, from coordinate 1,222 downwards.
ATATTCTGCTATGCAAAGAGCTTGATGTTGATATGGCCGCCTTCGGCCCCTTCATTCCGGTTCCATTTACCCCATATAAAAGCCACAAGCAGGGGAGCGTAGAGCTTACTTTAAAAACAATTGCAGCCGCAAGGCTGGTGCTTAAAGACGTGCATATACCGGCTACCACCGCGCTCGATTCCATTGACAAGGAAGGAAGGGAAAAAGGACTTAAGTGCGGGGCAAATGTTGTTATGCCCGATTTTACCCCCCACCCATACAGGGAAAAATATATTATTTATCCGGGTAAACGAGGCATAGCCGAAGACCCTCTTTCTGCTCATAAGATGATTAAACGGCGCATTGAAGCGATTGGAAGGAAAATATCGGCTTCGCGCGGCGATACGCTTAAGAAAAACACCCCATCTATTTAGCTGACTTTTAATATACCTGTATTTACTCCAGTTCAATCATTATTCCAATAGCTGAAAAAGATGCAATTTGAATGTTAAACCATGTTATTATAGAACATCGTAATTAAAATGGATATAAAAGAGGAAATTGTTAATAATGTTGCCTTATATTTTGATAACTTTATTATATTTACATGCAAATTTTATGAGGAAATATGAAAAGATTAATCTATCTCGGTTTAATCGGTTTATTTTTAGTTACAGCATGCAGTAAAAAAGATACAAAAGACCAGACTCTTTTTGACGAAGCCCAGAAGCAGATGAAAGAAGAGAACTATCCGATGGCTATGGTAAAATATCTTTCCATAGTAAAAGATTATCCTAAAGGAGATTATTATGCCAAGTCCCTTATGGAATTAGGCAATATATATAACGCTAAGCTTATTACCACCATGTCTCCCGCCGAAAATGAACACATGGCAATTTATTATTATAAAAAAGTATTCAATGAATTTCCCGTATCTACGCATGCCGAGCAGGCTCTTTTCCTGACCGGATTTATTTATGCAAATGAATTGAAAGACCAGGATTCGGCAAAAATAAATTATAACCTGTTCCTCGAAAAATATCCCAACAGCCAGCTTGCTTCTTCCGTTAAAGGGGAACTGCAGAATATCGGTAAAACCCCGGATGATGTAATAGACAAAAAGTGAGTTTTGAACTCTGAGTCAACAAGAGTATAAAAAATATTTAGATCCTTCAATAATCAACCGTGTAAACAGTCTTGAACTGCGGGCCCGGATGATTGTTGAAGGATTTTTAGTTGGCCT
>DAHYUM010000025.1 GCA_027398005.1 bacterium | reverse complement strand
GCGCGCCAAGGAAAAAAATGTTAACATTTTAGTGAATACAGATGAAAATATTTCTTTTTATGCCGATAGATTTATGCTTGAAACAATAATTGGAAATTTTGTTGATAATGCAATAAAATTCTCAAACCCCGATGAAAGGATAATAATTACGGGGAAGAAAATTGATGACAAAGCCGTAATAACAATACGCGATTTCGGGACCGGCATTCCGAAGGATAAAATGGATAAGCTTTTCAAAATTGACGAGGATGTTTCATCTGCCGGCACTATGAACGAGAAGGGGACAGGGCTTGGACTGCTAATCTGCAAAGAGTTTATAGAAAAGCATAACGGCGCCATTAAATTAGAAAGTGAAATAGGGGCCGGCACTACTTTCAGAATTACCCTGCCTTTAAATTAATAGCCTAAAACAGCAGTAACCGGAAAATGATCCGAAGGATATTTCCCTTCTTTGTTATACCTTATTATTTCTGCTTTGTTAACCTTAAAGGTTCCTCTAATAAAAATATAGTCTATCTTATCGCCTGTAAGGGTGCCTTTAAAAGCGTGATAGGTATTTACATCCTTTTCGTTCGGATGAAGGACACGGAATGAATCTTCAAATCCCCCTTCAATAATTTCTTTAACGGCGCGGTTGTTTTCGCCGGCATTGAAATCCCCAGTAATAATAACATTCTTTTTGCCGTCAATTCTCTTTAGCAGAAGCCCGGCGCTTTTCTCCCTCGAATTCTGCGATTCATGGTCGATGTGAAGATTGTAGTAATAAAAACTTTTTCCCGTTGAAATATCTTTTAAGAGCACCCACGTGCATATGCGTGTTACATTGTTTCCCCAGCTTCTCGAATCCGGCACTTCCGGTGTGTCAGAAAACCAGAAATACCCGGTGCTGTCTGCCTTAAATTTCTTTTTAAGATACAAGATGGCGGAATATTCCCCTTTTGTTTTGCCGTCTTCGCGTCCAACCCACAGTTGTTCATATTCGGGGAAACGGGCTTTAATCTCATCCAGCTGGAATTTTAATGCCTCCTGAAGCCCTATAATATCGGCCTTCTGGTTTTTCAGCACATCAAAGAAAATGTCTTTTCTGTTTTCCCACTTGTTATCCCCGTCATCGGCGGTGCCGTATCGTATGTTAAAAGTCATTACTTTTAATTTTGAGGCAGAACTTTTGGATGCCAAAACGCCGTTATATACCATAAAGGATATAAGAAGCGTGAACAGAAATAAATACTTTGTTGTCTTCATTTAATTATGCTTCTTTATTTTTATAAAATTTAATTATTTTTCAATAAGTGAATCAAAAATAGAAAAAAAACGGTGAAAAATGAAAATAGGCAAATATACGCTTCACGAGGTTGAAACAGGCTACATAGGGCTAGACGGGGGAGCGATGTTCGGAGTTATTCCTAAACCGATGTGGGAAAAAACCAATCCATCCGATGCGCTTAACAGGGTTACTTTAGATACCCGGTGCCTTCTGCTGGATGGCGGCGGCAGGAAAATACTTATAGATACAGGTATCGGCGAAGGCTGGGAAGATAAATTCAAGCAGATTTACCGTCTGGAATATAAAAATGTTTTGGCAGAGTCTCTTAAAAAGGCAGGCGTTTCCTTTGATGATATTATCGATGTTATTCTTACCCATCTTCATTTCGACCATACAGGGGGTTCCACAAAGCTTGAAAACGGCAAATGGGTTCCCGCATTCCCCAATGCGCAGTACCATATACAGAAAAAACATTTCGACTGGGCAATAAACCCTTCGGAAAGGGACAGGGCAAGCTTTATACAGAACCGCTTTATGCCCTTAATAGAAAACGGCGTGCTGAATCTTATTGACGGTGATAATCAGTTTGACGATGAAATAGAATTTATGATTATAAATGGGCATACATACGGCCAGCAGATGGTAAAGATTTCAGATCCGGGCAGTACGCTTTTATACTGTGGCGATTTAATGCCTTTCTCTTCGCATATACCCCTTCCATACATAATGGGGTACGATTTACAGCCGGTGGTTACGCTTAATGAGAAGAAATCGGTTCTGCCCCGGGCCGTTGCCGAAAACTGGATTCTTTATTTTGAGCACGATCCTTATTTTGCTGCCGCTACAGTAGCTAAAACCGATAAAGGATTTATTGCTAAAGAAAGGTTCGAAAAACTTATATGAGCATTATACCCGAAGGATTTATTAAGACGTGCAGAATTGATGACCTTGCCGATGGAAACGGTAAAAGGTTTATAGTTAACGATGTTGATGTGGCACTCTTTAATGTAAACGGCGAAATTTACGCCATTAATAATCTTTGCTGCCACCAGCACGCGGCAATACTGCACGATGGATTTATAGAAGACGGATTTGTTACATGCCCGGCGCACGGCTGGCAGTTCAGCCTTGCTACCGGCAGAATGCCCGAAGGAAGAAAGGGAGTCGATTCTTATGAGGTGCTTGTCGATTCGGGGGATGTTTACGTGAAGGTTTTTAAAAAGGAATTGAACTGGTAGAAAGTTGAAGATTACAAACGAAAAGGTAATTGAACTTGCCAAGGAATACGGATTTGATCTGGCGGGCTTTTCAATGGCAGTTCCGCTTGAAGAGGAATTTGAAAACCTTTCACGATGGGTTTCAAACGGGTATCACGCGTCTATGGAATATATTCCGCGCAATCTTGCAAAAAGGAAGGATGTAAGAACCATTCTTGCCGATGCAAAAAGCGTTATATCATTGGGGATGAATTATTATAATGAAGAAAATTACGAAGGATTGAAAAACGCGGGCAGGGTCTCGCGCTACGCATGGGGAAAGGATTATCACCTTATTATCTGGGAAAGGCTCGAATCCCTTATTGAAGAGCTTGAACAGATTGATCCCGGATTCAAGGCTGTTGAATATGTAGATACCGGTCCGGTTATGGATAAAGCATGGGCAGTTAGAGGAGGCCTGGGGTGGCTAGGAAAGAACTCGAACGTGATTTCCAAATCGTACGGAAGCTGGTTTTTTATTGCCACTTTAATCACCAATTACGAATTTGAATATGCTGTTCCGATGAAAGACTTTTGCGGAACCTGCCGCGCCTGCATTGATGCCTGCCCCACGCAGGCTATTGTAAAGGATTATGTAATTGACGCGAACAGGTGCATATCTTTTCTTACAATAGAGAACAAAGGGGAAATACCGGATGAATTCAAAGGCAAATTTGAAAGCTGGATATTCGGCTGCGATGTTTGCCAGGATGTATGCCCCTGGAATATTTCTTTTTCGGTACCTGCAAGGGAAGAGGAGTTTACGAAAAATTTAACCAAGGAAATCAGCTTTGAAGAAGTTGATAATATGGATGAAGTAATGTTCAGAAAAAAATTTGAAACCAGTCCCATTTACCGTGCAAAGCTAAAAGGAATAAAAAGGAACTCGGAATTTTTAAAATAATTGCTCTCTTCTATTGACAAATAGAGAATCCTTGAATATCTTCGCACAACAATAAAAATAAAAATGAAAAACAATAACAGCACATACGGCCTCTTTTTCTTCTTTTACGGTTACTTTTATTTTAGCCTTCATAAGGGGTCGGCTTTAATTATGCGCTGATATACATAATAAAAGTTAATAAACTAAGACCCCGACCAAACAAGTCGGGGTTTTTTTTTGCATTTAAATTGAGTTGAATATGGAATTATTAAGAGCAGACAGGATGAACGGAGTAGAGGAATATTTCCTTGCCAAAGCTTTGAGAGGGGGAGGTTATGCAGTTAAAGGAAGGGAGCTTATAAATTTTGGCGTAGGCAACCCCGATCTTCTTCCCCCGGAAGAGGTTGTAAATGAAATTGCCGCAAGTTCAAAAGAGGCCGAAAGCCATAAATACCAGCCTTCAACAGGCAGTATTTTATTCAGGCGCAAGGCCGTTGAATGGTATAATAAAAATTTCGGAGTTGAACTTGATTACGAAAGTGAGCTTATTTCGCTTCTTGGCGCAAAGGATGGAATATTCCATATATCGCTCGCATACCTTAACAAAGGGGATAAGGTTTTTGTACCCGACCCGGGATATCCGGTCTACTCGCATACGGCTTCTTTAATGCAGGCTGTCCCGGTTCAATATAATTTAAATTCAGCCGGCAGGTGGCAGGTAAATATTAAAGAACTTGAAGAGAAAACTGCGGGCAGGGTAAAAATAATATGGCTCAATTCCCCCAATATGCCAACCGGCTCTATACTCGAAGAAAAGACGTTTAAGGCGGTTATTAATTTCGCGCGCAGGAATAATATCCTTATTGTGCACGATAACCCCTATTCCTTCATACTAAACGGCAGTAAGCCTTTCAGCATATTATCCATTAAAGGAGCAAAGGAAACCGCCGTAGAGTTAATCTCGCTAAGCAAGACATACAATATGCAGGGTTTCCGCATAGCCATTGCCGCAGGTAACGCTGGAGTTCTTGACGCAATAGGGAGAACGAAAAGCATAACCGATTCGGGCGGATACCTGCCTATTCAGCATAGCGCGGTTAAAGCGTTGGCTATGAAAAAAGGGTGGGTTAAAAAACTGAACGGAATTTATGGAGAAAGAAAAAAGGAAGTTGAAATTATGGCGCGGATGTTAGGATGTGAAACTGGTACCAATAACGCCGGAATGTTCGTGTGGGCAAAACTGCCCGGCAATGGGAATGATGTTGAATTTTACGCCGATTTATTGAAACGCGCCGGAATACTTGTTACTCCCGGTTCGGTTTATGGAAAGAACGGAAAAGGGCACATTAGAATTTCGCTTTGCCAGCCGGTTGAAAAAATTAAAATTGCGCAGGAAAGAATTAATAATTTAATAAAGGGGAAAGTATGCTAATTATATTAAACGGAAACGCGAGGGAAATAGAGATTTCCCATTTACGAAATATCCTTTTGCGGGGCGGCTCGCAATTTAAGGAAGTTAATTTTATGGGGGAGAATATTTTCCTCCTCTTTAACGGAACCCCGCATATTGCGCGCGAGGAAATTATGAAAACCGGTATTGTAAAAAAAATATTGGATATAAAGCATCCGTTCAAGCTTTCATCCAGGGAGTTCAAAAGCGAAACGAGTGTCATATTGGTAGGGAGTGTAGCAATAGGAGGCTCCGAGCCGGTAATTATGTCGGGACCCTGTTCGGTTGAGTCGGAAAAGCAGATTTGGGAAATTGCGGCCGAGGTAGCCTCGAAAGGGGCGCACATTCTAAGGGGAGGAATTTATAAACCGAGAACAAGCCCTTACTCATTCCAGGGGCTTGGGGTTGAAGCCGCAAAATGGATTGGAAGCGCGGGTAAATATTTCAACCTCCCGGTTGTTTCGGAAGTAATGGAGATAAATGATATTGAAACACTTTACAGCTATGTAGATATTTTCCAGGTAGGCGCGCGCAATATGCAGAATTTCAAACTGCTTAAGGAACTGGGCAGAACCAATAAGCCAATTCTTCTTAAAAGGGGGAACTCAGCTACGCTTAATGAGTTTCTCATGAGCGCGGAATATATTCTTTCGGAAGGGAACGGGGATGTGATTCTGTGCGAAAGAGGTATTAGGACATTTGTTGAATATACAAGGAACACATTAGACCTTAATATTATTCCGGCGGTGAAAGGTGTTTCGCACCTGCCGATTATTATTGACGCCAGCCATGCAACCGGAAGATGCGACCTGGTCAATCCGGTTACCCTTGCCGGATTAACTGCCGGGGCCGACGGATTTATTGTTGAGGTTCACCCTCGTCCGGCTGAAGCATTTTCGGACGGCGAGCAGTCGCTCGATTTTAACCAGTTCGGGCAGTTGATTGAGGATTGGAAACTTATAAGGGAACCGGTTCTTGCTCTGCGCAATAAACAATCGGCTAAACGGATTAAGGTGGCTTAGGAGAATATTATGGAAAAGAAAAATAATGAACTGGAAAAATTCAGGGCACAGATAGACATTATTGACCAGGCCATTCTTGAGCTGATTGGGAAGAGGCATTCAATCTCGAACAGTATAGGGGAAGTAAAGAAAGGGCTTAAATTGAAAATTTTAAACCAGGCGCGCGAAAAAGAACTGCTGGATAATATTAAGAGCAAGGCGCGCCGCCTTAACCTTAACGAAAAACATATTGAGGAAGTATGGCTTAATATCATAAAGGAATCGCGAAAGGTGCAGAAAAAAGTGAGAGCAAAAAATGGAGAGTGAGTTTAAAATATCGGTTATTGGCGCGGGCAGGTTCGGCTCCTTCTGGGGCGGGCAATTAAGCAGGTTCTTTGATGTGATTTATTACGATAACGGCAGGTATATTGAAACAGATTGCAGGTTAAGAAGTCTGCAGGAATGCCTTGCAAGGGAAATTGTATTTGTAGCCGTTCCAATTTCTTCGCTCGAAAATTTTCTTTCGGAAAACGGTGTAAAAATACCTGTGACTTCAATACTGGTGGATTTATGTTCGGTTAAGCTAAAGCCGAAAGAGTATTACTGCAAGTACCTGCCGGAAAGCAACAGCTACATGCTTGCCCATCCTCTTTTCGGCCCCGATTCGGCTAGGGAGTCTCTAATCGGGCACAAAATTACTATTTCCGAAAGCAGGATAAATAAGAATGATGAAGATAAAATAAGGGGAATTTTTAGGGATGCTTTAAAGCTGGAGATAATAGACATTACCGCCGATGAGCATGACCGGCTGATGGCTTTTAATTTGAGCCTGATGCATCATTTGGGACGTACGTTTAACGACATGGGTATTGGGGAACTGAAGATTAAGATGCGCAGCCTTGCCGAAATTGAGAAAATATCCAGCTTCGTAATGAACGATTCGGGGCGGTTATTCCGCGATTTTTACAAATTCAACCCCTATTCCCACATTATAAGGGAATCTTTCGAGGATTCTTTCGCAAAAATTACCTCTTCCATTTGAATCAATTGCGATATTTTTTCATCTTATAGATGGAAAAGAATATATTTAAGCAGAATAATTTATGGAGTTATGCATATGTCGCAAAATCACTTTAAGGTAGCAATAATAGGATCGGGACCTGCCGGTTTAACCGCGGCTATTTATACAGCCCGCGCTAATTTATCCCCCGTAGTTTTTGAAGGAATGCAGCCGGGAGGCCAGCTTACAATTACAACAGAAGTAGAAAATTTCCCCGGATTTGAACATGGAATTCAGGGACCTGAATTAATGGATACGATGAGAAAACAGGCTCAGCGCTTTGGCGCCGAATGCATGTTTAAGGATATTGTTGAAGTCGATTTCAGCAAGAAGCCCTTTGTTATGAAAACCGAAAGCGAAGTATATACCGCCGACGCGGTAATAGTATCAACAGGAGCTTCGGCTAAATGGCTGGGAATCGAAAGCGAACAGAAATTCAAAGGATACGGTGTTTCGGCCTGCGCTACATGCGACGCCTTCTTTTACAGAGGATTAAAAGTATTTGTAGTTGGCGGAGGCGATACGGCTATGGAAGAAGCTAATTACCTTACAAATTTCGCATCGGAAGTTACCATTATTCACCGCCGCGATGAATTCCGCGCTTCAAAAATTATGGCTGAAAGATCGAAGAAAAATCCGAAAATCAAATTCATGCTGAATACGACAATTAAAGAAGTTTTAGGAAAGGAATTCCCCGACGGAAGAAAACTTGTTACCGGGGCATTACTGCAGAATACAAAAGACGGTTCTGTTACCGAAGTTGCCGTTGACGGTATCTTTATGGGCATCGGGCATCAGCCTAACACGCTCATATTTAAGAATATCCTGGATATGGATGAAACCGGATACCTTAATGTTAAACCGGGAACTACCAATACCAATATTGAAGGAGTCTTTGCCGCAGGAGACGTTGCCGATAAAACATACCGCCAGGCTATTACGGCCGCAGGAAGCGGATGTATGGCTGCTTTGGACGCACAGCGCTGGCTGCAGGAAAATGAGTTGGCTTAAGCCCCCTAATATTCACATTTATTAATGCAAAAAACCCTCAAATTATTTTGAGGGTTTTTTGTTTTAAGGCCTCTGTTAAAGGTTTACTTAATTTTTACCTTTCCTCTCTTCTTCTTCCCGTTCCATTTTGCGGGCCAGGTAGAATGCTGCTACAAATCCGGCACCTATCATAAAGAAGATTGAGAATACCATCATTGCCGGGTTATCGGTAATATGAGCGCTCTGGGAATCGTAATCCCAATAATGGTTTGGGAATGCCCACATTAAATAGTTGCCTAACAAAACGCCCAAAGAACCGAATGCCACTACAACCCCTACTTTTAACCAGATATAGGGATTCATTCTGTATTTGAACAGGTTGTTTACAATTTCGGGGGACATCCCTTTTTCAATTATCAACTGCCTGTCTTTTGAGCGGAAATAAAAGTAAAGAGATATTACTGTTCCTATTACTAAGAAAAGTATGATGGGGATCATTTCTTCGTTCATAACTGCCTCCAGTTTATTATTATTCTTTAATTCTTTTGACCTGTTTTTTTTAATCAGGTTACAAAGTTTTATTCCAATATTTTAAGAACCTGAATCCTTTAATATTTAAGACTTAAAAAGGAGATAATAGGTTACAGTAAGGGGTAATAAAAATTAAATGGGGGCAAAAAGGCTTAAATTAACGAAAAAACCCGGCTTTTAGCCGGGTTTTGTGTGCCCGAAGGGGGACTCGAACCCCCACCCACGTACGTGGACTAGACCCTGAACCTAGCGTGTCTACCAATTCCACCATCCGGGCAATTTTGGGCTCTAAAAATACACAACTTTATTCAAAAACAAAAATTATCTTATTTCTTCCGCCTGGTGCGCCGTTGTATCCTGTATACTATACTTATTAAACAGCCTTACCCTATAATGAGCGCGTGGATCATATTCCTGAAGTGTCGTCTTTTTCTTATTTATTATATCTGTAATTACTTCACCTCTCATTCCTTCTGGCATAAGTTTAGGATCGCCGTATTCGGTAATGGAAACCTTGGCAAAATTTACGCTTACAATATCGCCGCTCGCAGGAGGGGTAAAATCATCCTGCGGAATGCGGCATTTTGAATATGAATCCCTCATAAACATAGCCCATATAGGTAATGCGGCGTGGGCTCCCTGTCCGTTTTTAGAATTATACGAAATTCTTTCATCGTCAAAACCAACCCAAACACCCGCGGCAAGGTGAGGTGTAAAGCCTACGTACCAGGCATCCCTGTAGCTCTGTGTGGTACCTGTTTTGCCTGCCGCTGGAAAACTGAAATAATTTCTAGAAGCTGCGCCTGTTCCATGTTCAAGAGCTGTCTGCAACATATTGGTTATCATATAGGCGTCTTCTTCCGATATTGCTTCTCTTTTCTGGGTGTTGAAGCTTTCTATTACAACGCCGTATTTATCGGTAATTTTCAAAATCGATATCGGTTCGTTATATACCCCTTTGTCGGCTATTGCCGCGTATGCCGATACAAGTTCGAGCGGGGTTACTATAGAAGTTCCTAATGCTATTGATGGGAACAGGTCAAGTTTCGATTTAATTCCCAGGTCCCTTGCAGTTTCGCCTACTTCATTAGGCGTAACATGCCCTTCAACTATTATTCTTGAAGTAACGGTGTTAACCGACATTTTAAGAGCGTCCCTAAGCATCATAAACCTGTTTGTACAGGTGCCTTCAAAATTTTTAGGACTCCATCCGTTATAATCAAATTCCTGATCCATAATAGGGTATGCAGGATACAACCCCTTTTTAATTGCCGTTATATAGGTAAAAGGTTTAAAAGCCGAACCGGGCTGACGTGCGTTTGTGGCATGGTTCCAGCCGCGCCAGTTCTTCGGATCCCTTCCCCCAACCATAGCCCTTATCTGTCCGTTTGCCGGGTCAATGGCTATAAAGCCAACTTCCATCTGCTGTGCTACATGTTTAACCGAATCGATTAATTTCCGGTCGTTTTTAAGGGTACTTAAAATAAACTGTTTCTGCCGGTCGTCCGCCGCCTGATAATCGGCTCTTCCCTTAATAGCCTTATCAACAAGGTCATCCAATGTTTCCTTGTTTTTATCCCATTTCCAGTATTTATCAAATTCGGGCTGGAATTTATCCAGATGCGCTTTAACCGCGTTGTTTGCGGCTTCCTGCATACGGGAATCGATTGTGGTGTAAATTTTTAATCCATCTTTTTCAAGGTCGTATCCGTGCTTCTTTGCAATTGCTTTTGCCTTTGCTTTAATATATTCCAGAAAATGCCCTGCAATAGTTGATCTGAACCCCTGAGCGGTATTGTTCCTGTAATCCTTAATCGGTTCGGCTTTTAATTTTTCGTAATCATTTTCGCTTAAGTCGCCTACATCCATCATATTATAAAGCACCTGGTTGCGCCTGTTAAGAGCGCGCTGGTAGTTAAACTTAGGATCGTAAATTGCCCCTTTAAGAATTGCCACAAGCATTGCCGATTCGTTAATTGTAAGGTTCTTGGCGTTCTTTTTAAAATAAGCCTGCGAAGCCATCTCAATACCGTATGCGCTCCTTCCGAATGGTGAGATGTTGAAATACATCTCAATTATTTCCTGCTTGGTATAGCATTTCTCAATCTGTACCGCAGTAATCCACTCCCTTATTTTACGCGTAACGGTCTCGAATATATTTTCCTTCCCTTCTTTAAGCTTGTAAAGGTTTTTGGCAAGCTGTTGTGTAATTGTGCTTGCGCCCGATTTCTTAAATGTGAAGATATATTTAATTGCGGCCTTGAATATGCGGGGTATATCTACTCCCCAATGGGAATAAAAAGAGCGGTCCTCTGTAGCTATAAGTGCATTTACAAGGTGGGGGGGAAGGTCCTTAAATTTAACTTCAATTCTCGCTTCGGTTGAATAGGTCCCGATAAGCTTGCCGTCAATTCCAAACACTTCTGTAGCAAGGTTGGTTGTAGGGTTTTCAAGTTCTTCAAGGGAAGGGAGCCCCGAAACTATAAGCACCGTATACCCGATTGCCAGAACTAGTGCGGCCAGCAGAAAAATTCTGAAAATTTTGCTCTTCTTCTTTTTCGGCGCAGGCTTGCGTGTCTGCGGAAAACTTTTATCCTGAATCATTTCAATTCCAATCTATGATTTTAAATTCATTATCCTTGTAAATACCGTAGCATGGGTAGTCCAGCCACGAACCGAGATTAATATAAGTACCCGATTTATATTTTTCGAATTTTCTCTGGTGAAGATGCCCGAAAATGACAAAATCGTATCCGGCGTCAATTTTTTTCTTAGCTTCTTCAAACATACCATCAACTTCGCCGTAATTTTTAGCCTTAGTATATTCGCGGCTAGTTTTGCTTGTAGAACTCGCCAGCCATATCCCGAAATCGGGATGAATAAGGGAATAAATCCATTGCAGAAACCGGCTTCGGAGAATCTTTTTAAGTATAAGGTAGCCTATATCGTTTTTAACAAGCCCGTCTCCATGCCCCAGATAAAACTTTTTACCGTCTATTGTCATATCGAACGGATTCTGGTAAACTTTTCTAATTCCAATTTCTTTTTCGAAGAAATCGTCGTGCAGAAAATCGTGGTTGCCAATAATGTAATGAATTTCGACTCCTTTTTCGGCAAGAGTCTGCAGGCCGGCAAGTGTTTTAAGAAAACCTTTCTGAATAACCCTCCGGTATTCGAACCAGTAATCGAACAGGTCCCCTAAAATGAAAAGGCGGTCCCCTTTAGAGGCCACTTCATCAAGCAGTTTTACAAGCAGGTTCTCTTTAGCCTTCTCTTTTTCAGGCCTCTGCAAGCCAAGATGAACATCCGATATGAAGATATTGGTCGAACTCATTAACTATTCTTTTTGGTCACTTAATTTAAATAAAAAATGCTCTTTTTTGGATTATTTTTTATTAAACTTTGCCAGCAGCCATCCTTCCGGGTCGGGGGTAACATTTTGGGGCATAATGCCTGTTTTTATTTCAAAATGAGCATTTTTGTTGTTTATATATATTGTTTTAACTTCGCTTTTACCCTCCGGGGCATCAACCTTCAAATCGAGCGGAAAACGGTAGAAGGGGAACCCATCCTGTGTCTGGCTTATGTCTATTTTCAAGAGGTAATTATTTTCCCCCTGCTTAACGGCAGACCATGAAAAATCCGCTTCAATAATTCCCTTGCCTTTAAATACCCACTGCTCAAAGAAGAAATCGAGTTTCTTCTTTGAAACCGATTCGCAGACATTCTTAAAATCGGCTGTTGTGGCATTTTTATATTTATAATCGGAATAATATTTTCTTAAAATTTTAAAGAATGTGGAATCGCCCACTTCTTTACGCAGCATGTGAAGAACCCAAGCCCCTTTATTATAAACAAGCTTGCCGAAGAGGTCCTTATCGGGGTTATAGAGGGGGCATTTATCAAAATTGCCTTTGAATCCGCTCATAGTTGAAAATAAGGCTCTTTTATCGGTAAGGGCTTCGTAGTAGAGCGCGGTTGAGTATGTTGCAAAACCCTCGTTAAGCCACAGGTCTTTCCAGTCGGCCAGGCTAACTGCGTTGCCCCACCAGGAATGGGCAAGCTCGTGAATGAGAAGGTCTTTCTGCATGCTCATTCCGCTTATAAAGACTGAACCGATGCCCGTAATAGTCTGGTTCTCCAGCGCGCCGTTATTCCATAAGAACTCGGCAACGCCATATTTTTCCTTAATAAAAGGATATTCCCCGAACAGTTTGGAGAATACGGCAATTGCCTCCGGGTGTATGTAAAAATCATCTTTGGCGCTTTCAAGTTTTTCGGGAGTTACATAATAGACTATGGGCATTTTTGTCTTTGAAGCCGATACATATGTATCGCTGTAGCTTTTATAATCGGCTGAATATATTGCGGCCAGGTAAGTAGCCATCGGATAGACTGTCTGCCAGTGGTAGGTTTTTCTGCTTCCGTTTGCAGTTACCGAAACGAGCCTGCCGTTTGAAACGGATACTTTCGATGAATCGTTGCTTATTTTAATATCAAAAAGGGCTTTATCGGAAGGAATATCGTTGCAGGGGTACCATGTAGAGGCAAAGACCGGTTCGCTCATGGTATAAATAAAAGATTTGCCGTTTTTCTGGCCGAAAGTGAAAGAGCCAAAACCTAGGCTTTCCGGTTTCCCTTCGTATACAATTTCTACCAGCGAAGTATCTTTCAGTTTCCCTGTTGGAATAATAGTAAAACGGGAACCCTTATTTTCGTATTTAACCCCCGCGCCATCCAGAGTTACCTTTTTTATGTCGAAATTATCATAAAAATTCAGGTTAATTTTATCTATTCCTCTCGTAACAACCTTAATAACTGCGTCTCCTTTAATCATTTGCCTATCGGGGTAAAGGTCAAGGTTTAAATCATAATGGAGGACGTCGAGTATTTTCTGCTCTTTTACGGTATAATTTTCAATATCTTCAGCATCAAGCGAGGCTGATTTGAGAGTATTTATCAGCTCCGGCGCTTCGGTTACCAGACGGGTTACAGGTATTGAGGTCTTATAAGAAATATAAACCAAAACCCCTGCCGCAAGCAGAACTGCAATTATTGAATAACGAATTACTCTTTTCATATATTTTTCATTTTATATGTAAAATTTAAATAAACTTAATGATAACTTAAATTGCCAAATAGATGTTAATTGAATAATTTTGTAGAAAAAGGCGAGGATATAAAATGGCTATTACCGGTTCATCAATACTTCGCAACACATTGACTATGATTCTTGCGGGGGGGCAGGGGGAACGCCTTCATCCGCTTACTCAGGAAAGAACTAAACCTTCGGTCCCTTTCGGCGGCAAATACAGGATTATCGATTTTGCCCTTTCTAACTGCCTTAATTCGGGGCTTAGGAAAATTTATGTGCTTACACAGTACAAATCCGATTCGCTCAACAGGCATTTATACAGCGCGTGGAATATTTTTAATCCCGAATTGAGCGAGTTTATTTTTTCGGTGCCGCCACAGCTTAAGGTCAGCAATAACTGGTACCTGGGCACGGCTAACGCTATTGCGCAGAATTTTAACCTTATGGATGAAAGGGAATATAAATATGTCCTCATTCTTTCGGGCGACCATATTTATAAAATGGATTATTTAAAGATGATTCAATACCACCTCGATAATAATGCCGATTTCACCATTGCCAGCATTGATATTGAAAAGGATTTAGCAAACAGATTTGGTGTGCTTGAAATTAATAAGAATTATAAGGTAAAATCATTTATCGAAAAACCCGATAAACCTCCCATTATTCCTGATAAGCCCGGCTTCAGCTTTGCCAATATGGGTATTTACGTCTTCAATATTCCGGTGCTTAAGGAAACTTTAAGGGAAATGGAAAGGGAAAAAGTGCCAAGCCTCGATTTCGGCAAGGATGTAATTCCTTATATGATTAAAAAGGGGAATTCAATTTATGCCTACCGCTTTGAGGATGAAAACCGGAAGGATATTCCCTACTGGGTTGACGTTGGTACTATTGACAGCTATTATGCCGCAAGCATGGACCTTATAAGCGTTAACCCTCTATTTAACCTGTACGACGGCAACTGGCCCCTGCGCACTAAACAGCTCCAGTTCCCTCCCGTTAAAACGGTCTCGCACGAAGGGGAAAGGGTGGGGCGCGCTTTTAATTCCCTTATTACAGACGGCTCCATTATTTCAGGAGGATTGATTGAAAGGTCAATTCTGGGTTTTAACGTAAGGGTCAATTCTTATTCCTATGTTACCGATTCTATAATATTCGATAACTGCAACATAGGAAGGCACGCAAGAATTAGAAGGGCCATAATCGATAAGAACGTAGTTGTGCCCGAAGGGGCCGAAATTGGATTTGATGTTGATATGGATAAGAAGCGTTTTACCGTTTCGGATACAGGCATAGTTATTATACCCAAAAATTATAAGTTTTAAGGGAACCGCGCATTTAATTTAATTGCCTTCTGCATATATTGCGGAAGGCATTTTTTATAATTTTATGAATGATAATCTTAAACATAAACTCGAGCTTCTCCCTTCCAACCCCGGTGTATACCAGTTTTTTAACGATAAGGGAAAAGTTATATATGTAGGCAAGGCTAAGAACCTTAAGAACAGGGTCCGCTCCTATTTTCACGAAAATGTCGATTCGCCAAAGACCAGAATACTGGTAAGCAAAATTGAAGACCTGCAGGTGATTGTTACCGACAGCGAAATTGAAGCCCTCGTTCTTGAAAACAATATGATTAAGGAGCTAAAGCCGAAGTATAATATTAACCTTAAAGATGATAAAACCTATCCTTATATAAGAATTACAAACGAGCCATTCCCGCAGATATTCCCCACAAGGGAAATTATAAGGGACGGATCGAAATATTTCGGGCCCTATACCGATGTAAAGAGCATGAAAAACTCGCTTCGAATGCTTACTACTGCATTCAAAATAAGAAGCTGCCGCTTTTTTATTGATGACGAGGCAATTGAAAAAAAGAAAATTAAGCTGTGCCTCGATTATCATATAAAAAAATGCTACGGCCCATGCGAAGGCCTTATCAGCCGCGAAAGCTACAACGAAATGGTAAATCAGATTATTAAGGTTCTTAAGGGGAAAACAGACGACCTTATTAACGAACTAAGGGATGAAATGAACGGGGCATCGGCAAATTTGGATTTTGAAAAGGCCGCTCTGCTTAGGGATAGGATTAACCAGCTTACCGTTTATACCGAAAAACAGAAAGTCGTTTCGGATGACCTTGACGACAAGGATATTATCAGCGCCGCTTACGAAGGGAAGGATGTTGCCTGTACAATCCTCAATATCCGTTCCGGTAGGCTTATAGGTAAAAAACAGCTTAAACTTTCGGCGGAAGAAAATGAGGAGATGGATAAGATATATTCCGCGGTTATAGAGTTTTACTATAATGAGTATGTCGAAATTCCGAAGGAAATAATAATAGAAACAGAGCCTTCCGAGGCCGATTCCCTTATTGAATGGCTTTCGGTTAAAGGGGGAAAGAAGTGCCGGTTTGCCATTCCGCAGAGGCAAAGTTCGGCTATGGCGCTTCTTAATATGTGCAAGCAGAATGCAATCCTTCAGCTAAAGGAAATTGAACTCCAGAGGATGAAGAAAGAGGGAGCCGTACCATTTGTGCTTTCTTCCCTTAAAAGGGACCTGCATTTGAGGAACCTGCCCCTTAAAATTGAATGTTTCGATATATCGAACCTGCAGGGCACCGATACTGTAGCCAGTATGGTCGTATTTGAGAACGGCAAGCCGAAAAAAAGCGAATACAGAAAATTCATTATTAAGAGCGTTGAGGGGCCGGACGATTTTGCAAGCATGCGCGAGGTAATTGAAAGACGCTACAGCCGCGTTAAAGAGGAAAATTTAAGAATGCCCGAGCTTGTTATGGTTGACGGGGGCAAGGGACAGCTTTCGAGCGCCGTTGAGATTTTAAATTCGCTGGAATTAAAGAATTATGAGGTAATAGGGCTTGCAAAAAGGCTGGAGGAGGTCTTTCTGCCGGGCAGCCCGGAACCGCAGACAATACCAAAGACTTCTTCGTCGCTTAAGCTATTACAGCATATAAGGGATGAGGCGCACCGGTTCGCAATTACTTTCCACAGGGAAAGAAGATCGAAAAGAACCATTACCACAGAACTGCTGGAGATTAAAGGGATAGGTGAAAAGGTTGCCGCAAAGTTGCTTACTGAATTTAAGAGCGTTGAGGAGATTAAAAAGCTTTCAATTGAAGAACTTGCTAAGGTTATCGGAAAGTCTAAAGCGGAATTGATAAGCAGGCATTTTAAAGAGGGAGAATAATTGTGCCTTTGAGCCCCCCGGCGTTATATAAAAACGCCGGGCAACAGCCACCCAAATTGTATGCTTGCCGCTGCTTCCTTCCGGACCTCACGGGGTTGGGCATCAATTTGCCGACTGCGCCCGGCAAAATCATTTTTAAGGGGTGTAAAATATAAAAATCCTAGGAACTATCAAAATTAACGGAATGAGGATTTTTTAACTCAACCCCGCCGAATTAGATTTGTGTAATAAAAAGATTCAGCCGGCACCCCTTCTTCCCGCTTGCGGGAAGAAGGGGACGGGGGATGAGTTCCCTAACAAGATTTAAAGCAATTTATTACAGACAGAAAATATGTTTGTGCACAATAGAATCCCGTTAGGTGTGACATTTTTGTAGTAAAATGAAACGAAGGTAAAAATTAAAGCTGCTTAGTTGTGGCATTTAAATTCAACCCCGCATAAAATGCTACAGCTGGCGCGGTTAGTTGCTTAGATAAACTGGTTTATTAGCAACTTAAAGGATTTATCGCGTTAAGATTCTATCCAATCTTTCAATTATTGTATCCGTCTCAATTCCCCCTTCCCCCGTAAAATTACACTTCTTCGGGTCACCGGGACATTTTTCGGCGCAATAATTTTCCGACGGGAGAATAATCTCATTTACGTTCCCTTGCGGTCCCCAAAGTACAGGGGAGCAGGCTGTAAGGGGGCAGAAGAGGGCAACAGTCTTAACTTTAAGCGCGGCGCATAAATGCATAGGTCCGGTGCTTGCCGAAACCAGGCAATCGAGCGCGGCAAATTTTTTAATCGATTCTCTCAACGGCATACCGATATTAGGGAATTGGAGTGAATCGATATCTTTTAATTCATCCGGCACGTTATTATCGGCTACAACAACAGAGTAATCGTTATTTTGTTTAAGCTTTAGAACCAATTCCCTGTATTTAGCGGCCGGCAGGTTGGGGGCCGAATTACCGCTTGTTGTATGAATGCCTATCAAATACTTTTTACCGTTTAACAGTTTATTCCTTATTGACGCGGCTTCCTCCTTTTCGCTATCGGAAAGAAAAATTTCAGAAGCCAGGTCGTCTGTCACAACTCCAATTCTTCGCGCCAAATCCATGCAGTAATCGGCCTCGTGGCGCAGGGGTATATAATTTTTGCGCGAGACTGATTTTGTGAATGTAATAACCTGATAGAGCCTTGTGCCCTCGCCAATTCTTGTCTTAATGCCCGCGCAGAAGAGCAGGTAGTTAATGGTCTGGTTGGGCAGTAAGGCCAGGGAATGGGTAAAACCGTATTTATGAATTTCATGCGCCTTGGTAAAGAAGGATGTTTTCTCCTCCAGAAGGTCGTCTATGGTTATAATCTCATCCACATAAGGGTTATTAAGGTATATGTCCTTTGTGTATTCCCTAAGCAGGAGCGCCACATAACTGCCAGGGAATTGTTTTTTAATTGCCCTTGGAATTGCGGTTGAAAGAACCACATCTCCAATCCTATCGGGGCGCGATATTAAAATTCTTCTCTGTTTCATATTCAGGGGAGATGTTTCTTTAGTTTTTCAAATTCCTTCTGCCAGTTAAGCTCTTTTGCGGCTTCAAGGCAGTTTTGCCTGTAAGACTTCAGTTTCTCTCTGCCGTTGATCATCTTAAGCATGGCATTGTAAATATCATCTTCGCTTTCGGCGTTAATAGCAACGCCGGTATTATAATCCTCAATAATCTTTTTCATTTGAGGCAGGTCGCACGAAATTACCGGCACCCCCGCCATAATATATTCAAATAACTTATTGGGCAGCGCATAGTAATAGCTAACTGAAATGTTCTCAATAAGCGCGAGCGCAATATCGGCGGCGGCGGTATAGTTAATAAGCTCGTTATGGTTTATCATTCCGTAAAAATGCACCCTTGTTTCAATGCCCAACTGCCGCGCCAGCAATTTAAAGTTCTCCCTCTGCTCGCCGTCTCCAAGTATTAGAAGATGGGCGTCTGGAATTTTAACAAGAGAACGGAAAATTTTAGGTATGCCCCGCCCGTTTAAAAGCACTCCCTGATACAATAAAAGAACGGCATCGTGTGGAATGTTCAGCTCGTTCCTCACGCCGGCAATATTGCCTGGTGCCGAATAAGCGGGAATATTCCTGACCGTAATTACATTTGACAGGGAATAGGTTCCCTTAATAAACTCAGTATCCATTTCCCCGGTTGTAAGCACAACGTCGCATTTTTTAATGAAAATTTTTTCAATCGATTTAAGCAGGAAAGAGAGGTATCTTTTTTTAGTATGCCCGCCAAGAAAAGCATATAATTCGCGGCTGTTGTAGAAAAGTTTTCCACCTTTCTTGCGCGCGTAGTATGCGGTAAAGGGGAGCGTATATATATCCTCGGCAAAATAAATATCCGCATTGCTTCTTTTAAGCTCTTTAACGAGTTTACGGGCAAAGTTGAAATAAAATAGTATTGAAGGTTTCTTTCTTTCGAGCTTAAAAATTGATACATCGCCGCGGACTTCTATAAAGTCCTTATTAAAAAGGTCGAATGATGTAACCCTTACGGAATAGCCGGCTTCCTTAAGGGAAGCCGTTAAATTTAAAACGCGGGAATCTAAAAGCGGATTACCAAGAAATGCGATCCAGGCGATTTTTCCTTTTTGCATAACTCCTATAGCTTTATAGAAAGCGTATTGCGCATTATTGTTTTAGCGTCGAATTTTTCCTTAAATATAATAAGGTTCCTGCTCGGGGTCATCGGATTTTCAGCTTTCGTATCCTGCGATACTCCGATATCAACATACTGATACCCCTTTTCGGTAAAATACTTAACCACTTCGTACATTACACGCTGAATCGGTTTCAGGTGCTCATATTCATAATAAAGCATATTGTAAAAACAGATTGCAACCGTATCGTTTGCAATAAACATTGAAGAACCCGCAATCGGTTTATCCTTATAATAAACCATGAACAGCTTCAGGTTATCGGGGAGCAGTTTGCTCAGTTTTATTAAATCTTCAAGCGAATGGGTCGGCTTTACATTATGCCTCGACTTGTTTTCGAGCAGTATAGGATAAAACTCATCGTATCTTTCGTTAATTTCAACCCGTATATCGGGGTCCTTAAGTGACTTTCTTACATTCCTTCTAATAGTAGGGGAGAAGCGTTCAATAATATCCCTTGAAGGATCGAGCTTAATGGCGCTTGAAATGTAATGAAGCGAGTATTTAAAGCCGAGCCACAGCATAGCAAAATCGAGGTTCTGGTTCTGGTATTGTTCATAAATCATAGGTGCCGGGGTTAATATAAATTCCTTAATCCCCTCTTTCTTTCCCCATTCAAGCAGTGCAGTAACTATTTCCATTGCTTCTTCGAATGAAATATCCCCTGTCACAATAGAGCCGTAACTTGCGCCAACGGGCGATTCGAATACGCCGTTCTTAATAGTGCCCGGTAAAACCGCTACAATATTTGTCCTGTGGATAAATAAAAGGTGGTTAAACTGGAATTTGCCCGGCGTGTGGTAATCGAAAAATTTCTGCAGGTGAAACATTGTGCCGTTGTTCGATTTAAGAACAAAACGGTCCCATTTCTCTTTCCATTCTTCGCTGTATCTGATTATTTCCATTATGATACCAAGTTTTATAATTAAGTAAAAATATGAAAATTTGCCTTAAGTACGAAAAATATTCCTTTTAGAAATTATACGAAACCGATATTGTATGCGAATTGCCCAGATCGTATTTATAAGGAATAAATGCGTAATCGAAATTAAAACTTCCCCATTTAATTCCGGCCCCCGCCGTAATATCCTTAGCGTCGAAACCGGTTATGTACCCTGCCCTTAAAGAGAGTGTATTCTTAATGGTCAATTCGCCCCCTAACTGGAAATGGCTTTCGTTAACCGCGCTGTATTTCAAATATCCGCAGGCCAGCTGAATATCGGAATAAATTGATTCAAGGGAGAAATTGTACGAAGCTCCTATCCTAAGGTTTTCGGGGAGGGGAGTAGCCTCGTATCGCAGGTTATTCATCGAACCAATATGCCTGTAAGACGCCCCTACATTAAAGCCTTTGAAAAGGTCTTTATATAAAACGCCCAAATCGATTCCCATTCCGTTGGCGTTATCGGTAAATAACTCTTCGTAAACATATTTAATTGATATGCCGGCAGAAAAATTTGCAAACAGCTCGTATCCTGCCGATACGTTTGCCATAAAATAATGCGCGTTGAATTTAGCTATCGGGTCCCCCGGATTAAGCCTTACTTCAATATCATCAATTGAAGTGGTCTGGACAGCGGCGGAAACGGGAATATTGCCTAACGAAAAATTGGCGCCTATAATCTGGTTGCTTACATCAAAAAGCAGTGTCTGGTGATTGAACAAAATCTGCGGATTGGAGTTTAGAGCCAGCAGAGCGGGGTTGTAAATCTGCGCCGATGCCCCGGTGCCGGTAATAACGCCTAAATCTCCCATTGCCATATTTCTTGCGCCGAATCCGAGTTCGAGGAATGAAAGCCCTGTTTTACCTCCGGTCTGGCCGAATACCGATGCCGAAATTAAAAGAAACGCTAAAGTAAATTTTTTCATAACCTTATCAGAAATTTATATTTATTCCAATTATATGGGCATTCCAGGCGGCATAAGGTTCAATAATATAAGCGTAATTAATACCGGCAAAGAATGAAGAAAGTTTGTATTTATATCCGAATCCGAATGACGGGCGTGCCGGAGTATCGGCGTTGTTAAGGGTCCACCTGTCAAGGCCGGCGCGCAGTGTAAAATTCTCAATCAGGTTGTATTCGGCGCCGAAACGAAGAATGCTTGTGCTTCCGTTGCTCGATTCGAACTCGGCCGCGGCTACTAATTTTGAATCGAAAAATTTATATGCTATTCCTATTTTCTTAAGTATTGGGAATTTATCCTCGGTTATCTGTCCCCCCGAGCTGTAATAATTTGTGGTGTCCCATTTATATTTGCTAAGCAGGTCTGTAATAACAAGGGATAGTGTACAGTCATTGTTCACAATATAAACGGCCCCTATATCAATGCCCAAAGAAGTAGAAGTAAGGTTATCCAGCAGTTTATAATAATAAAGCTTGAAAGCAATGCCTAATGCAAGCCTGCGAGAAAAATGATTTGCCACTGCAAAGAAAAACTGGTTTTCTGAAGTTGAGAGGCTTCCTAACTGCATCCCTTCTTCGTCCCTCTGGTCAATGTTCGAGACTCCCGCGCTTATAACGCCGGCGCTTATGCCTGCCGAAGGAACGAACTTATCGTCGGGCCCGCCAACCGGTTCGCCGAACCTCTTGGTAAAACCTGCAAAGCTGAGGCTTCTATCAAGTGAGAGTATTGAGATAGAAGTGGTAAGCGAAGCACCCTGCTGGAAAATACTTAAAGCGGGATTGTAATACGAAGTAAGGTCGCCTGTAGTAACTGCCGAAAGGGCATTGCCCATAGCCATGCCGCGCGCACCGAAACCCATTCTGCTGAATGCCCCCGGCATACTGCTTAATTCGGAAAACTGAGCCTGCCCGAACGAGATTGTGCTGAATAAAACAAGAAGTAAGGATATATTTTTTATCATCTTCATAATTACCTCACCACCATAATTTTTCCGAAAAGAGGTTTATCCTTATTAACGTCAATTCTGTAGA
>DAHYUM010000259.1 GCA_027398005.1 bacterium | reverse complement strand
CGATCTCTCCAGAAGAATCGGCATCGGCAATTTGGTTCTTGCCCGGTTCATTTTTCAGCAGTTTAATCTTATATCCGCCGGCTAGCGTATGCTGGTAGTAGTTCCTATCGGCAAGAGTATTAAAAATTGATAAATCGCCTATATAGGAGAAATTAATAAGAGAAGATGTTTTCTCTTTTGAATATTTCAATTCAAGGTAGGTTTCCTTAAGCTGATCCCCCTGCTTGAGGTAAGTGTAAAGGGGATTGCTGTTATAGCCGTAAGATTCCGATATATACCCTTCAAACTGGGCAAACAGATTATCGTTCAAGAGAGCAAACAAAAGCAGGAATAAAAAGGTTATTATCTTTTTCATTACTTTATCTCCGTAGTTTTTCCAGTATCGAACCTGATGGTTTTAACCCAATTTCTTTTTTCTTTTTTAATATAGTCGGAATAAGCGGCTTTAAGAACTATATAAATCCATAACTGGCAATAACTGAAATACATAAAGAGTATTAGGAATATTTTGCGCAGGCTGTCCTCGTTATCGAACGATATTGCAAGCATAATTTCGAATATAAAGAGGACGAAAGCCATAAGCCATACAAAAGTATAAGGTCCCGGCAGAACTATCGTAACCGCATTCGATGCGCTTAGTATAAACAGAAGGTCGGATATTATTATAGCCGCGAAAAAAATATAATATAGGGCCAGAGTGTAGAGTATATCGAACGCAAGCCTTTTGTTCTTGAACTTTGGAATATGTTTGAAGAATTTCGAAATAACATAGTTATTTCCCCTAACCCATCTCATTCTCTGTTTAATCCAAATTCCCCACTGTTCGGGCTCCTGCTCGTATGTAATTGCATAAGGTATAAATTTTATCTTATATCCCTCTTCATATATACGAATGCTCAGTTCGGAATCTTCGGTCAAAGCTTCCTCATCCCACCCGTTTAATTTTGTTATAAGCCGGTTCCAAATAACGAAATTTGTGCCGGGAAGCGTAGATATATTGTGCATCTGCCACCTGCCGGCCTGCAGCATGGACTGGAAACTTAAAGTTTCTATATTAATAAATTTGGTTAACCAGTTCTTATTCTTGTTCGCAGTCCTGAATTTGCCTAACACGGCACCTAATTCCTTATTCCGGATAAGCTGAATTACCAAGTACCTCAGCGAATTCGGATCGGGGGTGTTATCGGCATCGTAAACGGCAATTATTTCCCCTTTAGCGCTTTTCATCCCCTTGTTAAGAGTTCTCGATTTCCCCTTTCCCCCTTCCCCTGCGGGAATATCGAAAAGCTCAACCCGGCTGTCCATTGAGGCATAATGATTTATTATCTCCTTGGTCCGGTCTGTAGAACCATCGTTTACTACTACAATTTGAAGTTTTTCCCTTGGGTAATTAAAGTTCATCATTGCTTCAATTGTAGCCGCAATTACCTTTTCCTCGTTATGCGCAGGAATCAGAACCGTACATGAGGGCAGTTCAATATCAAGCCCGTCGGCTTCTTTCTTCTCTTTCATCGATTTGACGAAATTAATATAGCCGAATATGGTTAGCACGAACTGATAGGCTATCATAAACCAGATTATTATTACGGCAACTACGAATAAAAAGCTTAAATCAACTTCGAATACTGACATATTTATACCGTTGAATATTTTCGTTTCTTGATTTTAAGGAACAGGTAAAGAGCGGCCAGCAGAAGCACGGCCAAAGAACCGAATATCGCTATTCCGTTTGAAGACCAGAGAGAAGTTACATTTATGCTGTTCGAAAAAGCATTACCGCCTGTAAGTTCAACAGTATGCTTCCCTTCAGGCAGAAATATTGTATAACAATCGTTCCCTTTCATTACTTTAGTAATATAATCTATTCCATCCACTTTGATTGCCGAAGGCTCCCTGTTGAATGAAACCAGCGTCCGGTTGTTAGATATGTACTCGAATTTCAAATCGTTTACTCCATACTCAACCGATTGGAGCATGCCGGTAAATGAGACAATCTTCGTCTGAAGCTCATAAGTAGAAAACGATGGAAGTGACTGGTTATCGGTATCAATCTGATGGGTTCCCGCAGGAATAGTATATAAGTTATCCCTGTAAGGTGAAACGATGTTGCCGTCAATTTTTATATACTTAATCGCATCGGGTAATTTAATAACAAAGCTTACAGGCGAAGTGAACTGATATCCGTTTTGCGCGTAACCGTAACTTACCATTGTGGCCGAGGCATACGATAAATAGGGTAAATCCTGCGGATTGATGCTCGATTCGGAGTATACTGTAAAACGCAGAGCTCCAATTGAAGAAGCGTTTACGAGAAGGAAACTCTCTGTGCCGGTTTGGATTAGCGTAGGGAACGGTGTAGGTTTTGAACTGTTTCTGAAATTGAGAATATTTAAGTCAAGAAGAAGCTTATCCTTATCGCCGATAAGCGAAAGATACTTTTTGCCTATTTCAACATAGC
>DAHYUM010000258.1 GCA_027398005.1 bacterium | reverse complement strand
CATATAATTTACAGTATGTTCGGAAGTAAAAAGCATGAGATTATTGCCAGTGTTGCTTTAATTGGACTGGTTATAATCGGTTTGTTCGGGCTGGTAGATACCTTATTTAATTTCGGCATCAACATAGGATGGCCGGGCTGGCTTTTATGGGGCGCGGTATTATTCTTCGTTATAAAGGTAAAACACCCGCCGGTTGCCGAAATTGAACCGCTTGACTTGAAGAGGAAAATACTAGGCTGGACTGCAATAGCAATTCTAATTCTTTCCTTTACACCTACCCCGTTTTCAATGTAAAACAGGGGGCTTAGCCCACTAATTTTTACCTTGACACAGGTTACTTTTAATTTCTATATTGGGGCATTAAAAATGGAGTATTTTTTATAGAAAACTTGCTACGTTTAATAATTAATTTGATATTTGAGTGAAAAAAAGACCTTTAAACGGGCAAATTTTTATAAAAAAAGTTTTCAAAAGAAAACCTGCCTTAATAAAAATGAAAAAACTAACCCTGCTTCCTTTTGTTTTATTCCTTTTAACCGGATGCGAAAAGGAATTTAACAACGTTGTCGATTCTCAAACGCAAACCTATACTTTTGCGGCTCCTTCGGTGCCCCAAAATGTGGATTACACCGTTTCCCCCGTTATTACTCCATCGGTTAAAATAAACAACCTCCCGGCCGGCTCTACAGTCTGGTTCGACGTTGTTTCACTTACCAACGACGCTCTTATTGCAGACAATAACCTGATGAAAGACGACGGACAGACGCAAACAGACGGCGATACTGCCGCTAACGACAACATTTATACGGGTAAATTCACTTTTACCAATCAGCTTGCAACGGGCAATTATGAGCTTTCGTTCTGGGTTACAGCCCCCGGCACCGGCGGCGATGTAATAACCAAAAGGATTGCCCTTAAAACAGTTGCTTTTAACGGTTATAAACCTAACGAAGCCCCTGTAATTTCTGATCTCGCACTTCCCGATTCGGTTAACGCACTGGTGGATTTTACTATTACACTTAAAGTAACCGACGCAAACGGGCTTACCGATATTAACAGCGTTTTCTTCGTCTTGACCGACCCAAATGGCAGAACCGCAGGTACTTTTTACCTTACCGATGACGGCCCTTACGGTCCGGTTGACCCGATGACCGGGCAGACTTCGGGGGATATTGCCGCAGGTGACGGTATCTATTCCAAGAGACTGCATTTTAATAATACTACCGCGGTAAAGGGAGATTGGACATTCTCATTCCAGGCAAAGGATAACAGCAACGCATTAAGCAACACAATTACACAAAAACTTACGTTGAAATGAAAATGAAACCGACTAATAAATTTTTAATACTGCTTTTTCTATTTTTATTAAGCCTTCCATTATTTGCTCAAAGGCTTCCAAAGACTTTTAATATCACATCCGGAAGCGCGGGAGATGTTACCCCGAAAGGGAACACAGTAGAAAAAGTATTGCTTGTAGGGGATACGGTTTGGATTGCGACAAACAAAGGTTTAAGCAAATCCGCCGATGACGGGAATACATGGACTAATTATTACGGCACCCCCGATTTCGGTACCGAATCAATTTCGGCGATAGCATACGGCAATGGAATTTTATGCGCCGCCACCTGGCATTACGAACAGACTTCGCAGGGGAGCTTTGCAGTAGGCACCGGATTAAAAATCAGCACCAATTACGGAAAGACATGGATACAAATTCCGCAGATGCTAGACGGCGTTGCCGATACTACAGTTGTTTACGGCAATAACAGAATTTATGCGCTTCCGGTAACTACCGAAGTGCAGAATTTTATACGCGATATTGCGGTTGTGAATAATACAATTTGGGTTGTTAGTAATTCAAGCGGATTGAGAAAATCTACCGACCTTGGGGCAACGTGGCAGAGAGTTCTGCTTCCCCCCGATAATCTCGATTCTATTAAACCGGCAGACCAGCTGAGTTTTGAATTAAGGCCGAAGGCAGGTTCTACAGGTAATCTCAACCACATTGGGTTTTCGATATGCGCCATAGGCAGCGATACCCTTTATGTAGGCACCGCGGGGGGAATTAATAAATCCACCGACGGAGGAATAAGCTGGGTAAAATTCTCGCATCAGAACCAGGCCAACCCTATAAGCGGCAACCATATATTAAGAATTAAACAGAACCCGTTCGATAAATCAATTTGGGCGGCAACATGGAAAGCTGACGACCTGAACGAATACTGGGGGGTAAGCTACACAAACGACGGCGGCGCAAACTGGAAAACCACACTTAACGATTCCCGCACACTCGATTTTATCTTCCCCGAAATTAAAAGCGGAGCCTCAGTTACAGGAACTGATGTGGTTGCAGTTACTCAGGACGGGCTTTACAGATCATCAAATAACGGAATTACATGGGTTATGTCCCCTGCAATAAAAGACAGCCGTAAGAACAATACCCTTTTAAGCGACCTGTTTTTGGGGGGCGCGGTTAATAA
>DAHYUM010000257.1 GCA_027398005.1 bacterium | reverse complement strand
TCAGCGTCAAAGCAGACCAGTTGTAAAAACGGGTCATTTTATGCCTCGTTAAATATTTTAAAATGATTGCGTCAAAATACACCACCCCCTTAATCCCCCTCCTTGCCAAGGAGGGGGAAATGGCATATTATTCTTGGCAGTTCCTGTTCTTTCTGCCATTCCCGTATTGTACCCTTCATGTTTAATCGGCCGCTTTGTAATTCTTTCAGTTTCGTAATTACAAATCCGTATTGAATTGCGCCGTTAAATGCCGAGCGTGAAATTAATTTCCCATATTCATAAAATATTTCGTCTGAAATTGTTTTTACGGTTTTAGGAGGCATTATTACTCCTTTTTTTGGTTATATGATTATTTGCAGAGAGGGGAAAATGAAATACGTTATAATTTACGAAATCTTCGACTGGATAAATATAATATAAATAAAACAGCCCCAGCTAAAATACACCGGGGCTGCCTAAAATAAATGAGTTTTATTAAGGAAAAATCAGAATGTAAAAGTTACCCCTATTTTGAAGGATTCAATTGTAAGAGGCGCTTCTGTTTCGAAAGGCCAGTTCATCCGGTCTTTTTTAAGAAGATAAAACGCATATGAATAGGCATTCTTAAGTATAAAATTTACTATAGGACTAGCAGCCGGGGATGATCGTTCAATCTTGTGTGTAAAATGGTCTACTATACCCATACCGGCTTCTTCAATAATCGCGCTTCCTGCCCAGTACCAGAACATATGGCGCGGAAATACTACTGCGGCTTCGTAACCGGCATTAACAGAAACAGTAGAAGCGAGTTCAAATTTAACGCCCCCTTCAATAGTGCGTCCGAACCGGAAGCTGTCTCCTATCATTCCAAGGAATCTATCATCGGGTGTAACCTGCATAGTCCTTACTCCGTTAAATTCAACACTTCTAAGACTAGTCCACCCGAAACCGCTTCCTTCGTATGGGAAAATTGCAAAAGCACCTATTTTATACCCGATAGCATCATTGCTCGCGAAGCCGAAACGGAGAAATTCGGCATTCCATTTGCCAATTTTCTGCTTTTCCGAAGTGAAATCCTTTTTCATCATAGATAGATAAAGATAATCTTCATTCATATCTAAAAGAAAATCTTCTCTCCCTTCGTTAATATTGCGGTATCCGAACTTGGCCTCGGCCAGACCTATTGTATTAAAACCGGCATTAAAATTTTTCTGGTCGGTTTTGGAAAGGCCGTAATTAAGTTCTATAAAAGGATTGCCGTGCAGTTCCCAGACAAAAAGTTTTGATTTTCCCCATCTTTCCCAGAAGAATTCTTCATCCTCTTTCTCTTTGTCTTTTTTCTTTTCTTCATCTTCCTGGGCGCGCAGGCTTATTGTAGCGGCAAATAGGGCAATGAGCAGTAGAATTGTAAAACGCTTAAACATATATAACTCCCTTTTTTAATTCCTTTAGCAATTAGACGGGGATATTAAGCGCAATGTTACAAAGCAGTTTAAAAAGTTTAAGCAGCGGAGGTAAAAAGGAAAAAAGGCGGGAATTAACCCACCTTAATACCCGATTTTTGTTCAAGTGTTTTAATAAGAGTATCCATCAGAACGTCGTTCTGAACCGGTTTTGTAATAAAGATATCTACCCCGGCTTTATACGCATTATCTTTATCCCTCTGGAAAGCGTGAGCCGAAAGCCCTACGACCGGAAGATTTTTGTATTCTTCCATTTCTCTTATTTCTTTTGTAAGCTGTAAACCGTCTTTCTTTCCCCGTAAAGAAATATCCATCAGAATTATATCGAATTTTTTCTGATTTAGTTTTTCGTAAAATGTCTCAGAAGAATCGCAAATTTCCAGCTCGAATTTCCTCTTAAGGAAAATCTGTAAGAATTTCTGATTTTCGTAATCGTCTTCAACTATTAAAAGGCGCGGTTTTGCTTGAATTGTCTCAGACATGTCGAATCCCGTTTTTGTTCACTTAATTATCGAATATTAAGAGCAATAGTTAAGAAAAATGACACATTTGTCTAAAAATTGAGCAGTTTTCATTTAAAAATAATCAATTCGAGTACTCTTTCCAACTCTTTATTGCCAAATCTTTTATTGTTTTGTTGCTTAATGCCTCGGCAAGGCGCATTGCTATCTGCCGGTTGGTTATTAGGGGTATTTTATAGTCTACCGCTGTTCGCCGTATTAAATAGTCGTTTGTAAGTTCCTCTTCCTGATGGTTTTTGGGCAGATTTATAACCAAATCGATTTTACCCGATTTAAGATAGCTTATCGTATTTGGCTCCTTGCCGCTTATTGGCCACGATAAGGTCTCTACTTCCATTCCGTTGTCTTTCATAAATTTTGCCGTGCCCTGCGTAGCGTAGATTTTTACCCCTATTTTGCGGAATAATTTTGTCGATTCGAGCAATTCCGTTTTCGATTCTACCGGTCCCGATGAGATTAAGAGTGATTTTATGGGGAAACGGTAACCGACCGAAATAAGCGCTTTCAGGAATGCCTCGTCAAAATCAGT
>DAHYUM010000256.1 GCA_027398005.1 bacterium | reverse complement strand
GTAACGGAGATGTTCCTAATTTTGCCCAACAGCCATTCACCGTCAACCGGGGTAAAGTTTTCTTTCTTGTTCCTGTCGGAATAATTGCTCCAGCCCGACTGTCCATGCCTCATATAAACACCGGCGGTAGAATCGGGATACGAGCTCCACAGCCTGTATCCGCCGCTGAAGCGCATTGTAAGCTGGTTATCGGCAGATGCATAGGCCGTCTGGAAATAGGTATCGTCGCCTATAACTACCGAGCCGTCTTTGCCGTTTGTATCGGCGCCGGCCCCCATAGCTATAGAATAAATGCCCGAAGCAAAAACCTGAGTGCCTATAGCTATTGCATGCGAAGCGGATGCCATGCAATAAGAACCGAGTGTCCAGGCGTAATCTCCGGTAGATTTGTTGTATGCGCCTAAAGCATATGATGCTGTTCCAGTAGCCCTGGGCTGGTATCCCATTGCAACCGAATAAAGGGCCATGTTAGTTACGGAAGTGCCGTTATCATCCCAGTAGGAGGTTTCCGCCATTCCAACGCGGAAAGCCCCCTTGCGCGGATACCAATGAAGCCTTAAGCCTGCGCCTAAAGCCCGTACGGTTCCGACATTAGCCGTTCCGGTAACCAGAAGGCCGTCGTACCCTCCTATTTCAAGAGCAGCCCGTGGGTTGGTTGCGTTGGTTCCTATACCAATCAGTCCGGTTGATTGCTTTATGGTAAAGAAATTGTTAACGGCGTCCTTAACATAAAAACTTCCGCCGGAAGAAAGCTGGTTGGTAATATCCTGTGCAAACAGAGTGCCTGCAAAAAAAAGAAATGAGATTAATAAAATCTTTTTCATATAATGCTCCTTTTAGTAAAGGTTGAAAAGAAACGATCTATTTTATTTATTTTGAATTTTTAGCTGAATCAAGATAACAGCAGATAGGGTATTTCAGTAACCAATAAAAGGCTGTTTATCTATATATAAGTAAAATAAAATTCAGATTAATAAAAGGAGCATAATTCAGATGATAATTTAGAAAATGTCCCATTTAATTGCATCATAATTATATGTGGGATAAATCACTTTTGGAGAAATTTTTGATTGGTAACAGGCTTATTTTGAGTATGTTTAAGAATTAATTCATTAATGGGCATAATTTTTCATAAAAGCCGTATTAAACAGAATACTAAGCCTGAAATAGAATTAGAAAGCCTAAGAATTTTCAGATAGTAAATTCGCCGATATCATATATGATATTATCAATTGTCCCCTTGAAATATTCGAAAGCTTCTCCATCCTGATACCAGACCCCTTTAAACCGGGCAGGAAATTTAATTCCGTTTTTCACAGTAAAGCCTTCGGTAACGCCGGCCCAGTCAATCTGTTTGTATCTATTATTCCCCTGCGACTGATACCTTTCATGTGTAAAGAAGCGGGTGAATTCAAAATCCTCGTTAAATTCAAATATGCCCGATGCTTTAATATTCCCCCATTTAATTACGGCTTTTGCAGAATGGTTGTCAACCGGGAACCACTCAATATAATTTTGTAATGCCTGCGCCGGTATAATAAGTGTTTCGGCAAGTAGGGTAAGCAGTGCAGAGCGGTCCATCTCGGGGCCGGCATCATTGGCAACGGTAAAATATTTTAAGAGTTTTATTAACATATTGCCTCTGCCGTTTTGGAATTTGTCCCTTCCTTCAAATGGGAGAAAGCCGGCAAGGAGGCTTTTCATATAGACAATTCTTGTAGGGCCTATGGAGAAGTTGAACTGATGACATTCCAGCGGAAGCCATTTATCCTTGGGGCTGCGCCTGAAAAAGACCTCTTTCCAAACAACGCGGGCGTTCGTCATTTTGCTTTTGCCAATATAGCCCCCTCTCCTTATATATTCCTTTACCGGAAAAGGGAGGTGTTCAATATCATCTTCAGTGAAAAGGGATGAGCCGGCGTGAATCCCTTTATTTAATTCCTCTTTAATTTCATTGAGGAAAACTTCCTGTAACCTACCGGCATCTACACTCAGTTACGAGGGAGCGATATCTTGGATTAAATAAAATTAAAAAGGAGTTTCTAATGCGCAACAATTATCCTGACATCAATGATGATCAGTGAATCAATGAATTTGTTATCTGACTCAGAATGGAATGATTTTCACATCAATTGATCGTGATGGGATTATTCTTATTGAAATCAAGGTAATATGATTGAATTATGCGTTGATGCTCAAAGTATACTTATGATGCTAATGATGCATGCTGGGTTAAAATTAAAAATTATAAATTAATATACTAGAAAATACTTGAGAATAGTATTGTTATAAGATCGAATAATGGGTCAGGATCCTTCTTCTTCATTTTATATTTTGGTCAATGCGCCGACATCGATTGTTCCAAAATATAAAATTCTGATTCTGGTCCGTTGTTCCCTTATTCTTTCTTACAACAGCTTATCCTTTCCTTGAGATCGGTCTTGTGATCATCATTATTTTTGTTTAAAGGGGAACTCAGATCACAACTCCTTCTTAAGGAATTGGTTC
>DAHYUM010000255.1 GCA_027398005.1 bacterium | reverse complement strand
TAAGCATACAGAACTTATAAACTACAGCGTACTTGGCAGTGCGGCGCTTCTGGCCGCCCCCACGCCGGAACATTATTTGCCGATGCTTTATATTTTGGGTATGAAAGAGGAAGAGGATAAAATAAATTTCTTTAACGATAAGATTGATATGGGTTCCCTTTCAATGACATCATTTATAATTGGATAACAAAAAACCCGCTTTAGAGGCGGGTTTTTTATTCATACATTTTAAAACATTTACTTTGTATCGCAGCAGTTGGCTGTAGCTTTTGGACCGCTTTTCTTCTCTTCCTTTTTAGGCATCATCTTCTTCATTTCTTTTTTGCCGGCTTTTCCGTTTTCGCATTTGCTTCCTGTGCAGTTCTGGCATTTTTCTTTATTTGCCATTTTCTTTGAGCATTTTGCGGTCTGTTCTGTTTTGACATCTTTTTTCTGGACAGGTTTTTCCTGAGCCTGAACGGCGCCTGCAAAAAGGAACGCCAGAACAACGGTTAATACTGCTAAAGCTTTTTTCATAACTATACCCTTCCCTTTATTGTGTTAATTTGGAAAGGTCAAATATCCAATTTCTTCCCCTTATTTTCAACTGCAAACGGGAATTTAAAACAGAACCTCAAATAAGCTATATTTGTTATAACATTATAAAACATTACTTTTTGCAACATATTAACCGGATATAAGGATGAATTACAAAATAGTTAAAAGCGAAACAATCTTTAAGGGAAGGGTATTCGAACTTAAAGTTGACGAAATTGAATACGACAGCGGCAATAAGGGAGTGCGCGAAGTTGCAATTCACCCGGGCGGGGCTGTAGTTGTTCCCGTTAAGGATGACGGCAAAATTGTATTCGTGCGCCAGTACCGATACCCCCTGAATAAATTTTTATACGAACTGCCCGCGGGCAAGCTTGAAAAAGGGGAAGACCCTTATACCTGCGCAGAAAGGGAGCTTACGGAAGAGACCGGATACAGCGCAAAGGAAATTACCAAGCTCGGCGCCATTTTTACTACCCCCGGCTTCTGTTCCGAAATTCTTCATATCTATCTTGCAAAAAACCTTACCCCCGGCAATCATAACCGCGAAGAGGGGGAATATGGAATGGAAGTATATGAATTTA
This sequence comes from bacterium, assembly GCA_027398005.1. Classification (GTDB taxonomy): domain Bacteria; phylum Bacteroidota; class Ignavibacteria; order Ignavibacteriales; family Melioribacteraceae; genus JAEXUB01. The sequence goes on along the minus strand of DAHYUM010000255.1, from coordinate 1,397 downwards.
CTCTGGATGAGATAAACAGGATGATTTCGGACGGCGGGATATCCGATTCGAAGACCATCTGCGGAATACATTATTTAAGCCTTCTTAACGGCAAATAAAAAAAGGGAATAATTACTTATTCCCTTCATCCTTTTTAGCCGGCCTGCCCGGCGAACTTCTTTTCTTGAAATTTCTCTGGTTCGGCCTGCCGCCCCGGTTTTCCTTTCTCCGCTCTTTGGCTTTCTCTGCGGCAATCTTCTTGTATATTTCAGGTATCGGTATAAGAAGGCTTTCATCGGGGAATGAGCATTCTATTTTCTTTCCAAGAAAATCTCCAAGTTTCTGCAATTCGTACGAATCATCCTCGTCGGCAAAGCTGATTGCAATTCCTGTTGCCCCCGCCCTTCCGGTTCTTCCTATACGGTGAACGTATTCTTCAACATCAGGGGGCATATTATAATTTATTACGTGCGAAACAGCTTCAACATGTATTCCGCGGGACGCTACATCGGTAGCAACCAGAACCCTTACTTTCCCTTCCCTGAAATTTTCAAGCCTTTTAATTCTCTGCCTCTGTTCAACATCCCCCGAAAGGAGAGCACAGCTTATGCCGTAAGTTTCAAAAGTCTCCTTAAGGCGGCGCGCTTCGGAACGGCGGTTAGCAAAAACGAGAACCCTTTCAAGATTCTTCTGCATAATAATGTTATACAGGATGGTGGGTTTTTCGGCAAGGGTTGTTATGTATGTAATCTGCTGAACCGTATCAACAGCAACTTCTTCGGGCTTTATTGTAATTTCAAAAGCCTGGCGTGTCCAGCTTTCCCCAAGCCTTTTAACGTCGCCGTTCATAGTTGCCGTAAAGAACATAGTCTGGCGTTTTGTTTTTGAAGGGGTGCTGAGTACAATTTTCTTAACATCGGGTATAAAGCCCATATTAAGCATCCTGTCGGCTTCGTCAATAACAAGTATTTCAACTTTGCTTAAATCCACTGCACGCTTGTTCATATAATCTATAAGCCTGCCCGGGGTGCAGATTAAAATATCGCACGGTTCGGTTTTAAGTATCTGCATCTGTTTGCCGTAATCGATACCCCCTAAAATTGAGAGTATTGAGCAGGGCACGTATTTGCCCAGCCCTTTAGCATCTTTTTCAATCTGAAGTACAAGCTCCCTTGTAGGGGCAAGAATAAGCGCGCGCGGTGTGCCGTGCTTCGCTTTTTTATCGGCCGGGTTCTTAAGTATATGATTGAAAATCGTAATAAGGAAGGCGGCTGTTTTGCCCGTTCCGGTCTGCGCCTGCGCAGTTACATCCTCTCCGGCCAGCGATTTCTGCAGTGTCTCTGCCTGTACCGGAGTGCAGTATTTAAATCCGAGGTCGAATACGGCATGCATAATCTCATTCGGAAGATTAAATTCGT
>DAHYUM010000254.1 GCA_027398005.1 bacterium | reverse complement strand
CGGTTTACCGTTAAATCGTTGAAACAGTCAATAATATTTTTTATTCTATAGGTTATTTGCCTCCCGAATCAAACCGGCCGGGAATCTAATTCCGTTTGAAATTAAAGTACCATTAAGGTATATTTTTAGGTTAAATTATTTGGAAAAGTATGTCTGTAACCCCATTAATGGCCCAATACCAGAGGATAAAAGAAAATTATCCCGATACTATTCTCCTTTTCAGAATGGGGGATTTTTTCGAAACTTTTGACGAGGACGCCAAAATAGCGGCAAAAGTTTTGGGCATTACCCTTACCAAACGCGCCAACGGGGCTGCCGAAAACGTTCCACTTGCCGGTTTTCCGCATCACGCTCTGGATACCTACCTGCCTAAACTGGTTAGGAACGGATACAGGGTGGCAGTTTGCGAACAGCTTGAAAATCCTAAATTCGCAAAGGGTATTGTTAAAAGGGATGTTGTTGAGGTTGTTACCCCCGGAGTAGCCCTTTCGGATAAACTGCTTGACCATAAAAAAAACAATTACCTCCTTTCCATATACCTTGAAAACGAGACTGCCGGGCTTTCTTTCAGCGATATTTCAACCGGCGAGTTCCATGCTTACGAAACACATCAGGATAATATTCCACAGCAGATTGGGCTGATAAATCCCTCTGAAATTCTGATTTCTAAAAGACAGAAAGGAATTTTAGAACCGGTTATTGAAAAGACCAGCCAGTCGATTACTATTACTAAAATTGACGAATGGATTTTTAATTACGATTATGCCGACGAACTGCTCAAAAAACAGTTCAACACCAAAACCCTTAAGGGATTCGGAATAGACAATCTTCACGCGGGGCTCATATCGGCAGGGGCTGTTCTTAATTACCTGCGCGAAACACAGAAAGAGAATATACCACACCTTAACAGGATTTCGGCTTATAATCCATCCGATTTTATGGTCCTCGATTTTGCCACCAAGCGGAACCTTGAAATTACCTATTCAATGCAGGACGGAGGGAGAGAAGGCTCCTTAATCTCCATTCTGGACCGGACTGAGACCGCTATGGGGGGAAGAATGCTCAAGAAATGGATTTCGGCCCCTTTAAGAAGACTTGAACCGATTCTTAAAAGACAGGAATGCGTTGAAGAGTTATTCGGCAATAAACAGTTAAGAAAAAATTTAATAAATGAACTGAAGGAAATAGGGGACCTTGAAAGGCTTATTTCCAAAATATGCACCGGAAAAGTAAACCCGAGAGAGCTTATTAATCTTAAGCTGTCTCTCAAAAAAATTCCCCTGCTTAAACAGATTTTAGACCAGGTTAAGTCCGATACCCTTTCCAAAATAAACGAAAAGATGACCGAACTTAACCATCTGGTAGAAAAAATAGAGAAATCGATTGACGATAATCCCCCTCTCAGCATTACAGACGGCGGGGTTATAAGGGAAGGATACAGCGCGGAACTGGATGAATTAAGAGGACTTTCCACCAACGCCAAAGGATGGATTGCCAACCTTCAGAAAACAGAAAGGGAAAGGACCAAAATATCTTCCCTTAAAGTTAGCTATAATAAGGTATTCGGTTATTATATAGAGATAAGCCATGCCAACAGGGATAAAGTGCCTCAGGATTATATGCGCAAACAGACTCTTGTTAATACCGAGCGCTACATTACCCCGGAACTGAAGGAATATGAAGACAAGATTTTGAATGCCGAAGAAAATATCGCCTCTTTAGAGTACCAGCTTTTTAACGAGGTTAGAAGCTCGGCCGCTTCATATACCGAACAGATTCAGGAGAACGCACGGCTTATTGCTATGCTCGATTGCTACATTTCATTTGCCGAATGCGCCGATCAAAATAATTATATTAAACCAATTATAGACGAATCGGATAAACTTGAAATTATTGGTGGACGCCACCCGGTTGTTGAAAAGATTCTTCCCCCCGGTGAAAAATTTAATCCTAACGACTGCGTTCTCTCCAATTCCGACACACAGATTATCATTCTTACAGGTCCTAACATGGCGGGTAAATCGGTTTACCTGAGGCAGGTTGGTCTGATTGCCCTTCTTGCGCAAATAGGCTCCTTTGTACCTGCCGAAAAGGCTCATATAGGCCTGATAGACAGGATTTATACCCGTGTTGGCGCAAGCGATAATATTACTGCCGGCGAAAGCACTTTCCTTGTTGAAATGCAGGAAGCCGCAAATATTCTTAACAATGCAACCGGCAAAAGCCTAATTCTGCTTGATGAAATTGGAAGAGGCACTTCAACTTTCGACGGAATTTCAATTGCATGGGCAATAACAGAGTACCTTCACGAAAATAATGAAGTTTCGGCAAAGACTTTATTTGCCACACATTACCACGAATTGAACGAAATGGCCTCTATTTTCCCTAAAATAAAGAATTTTAAGGTTGAGGTTAGGGAATACGGCGATAAGGTTATATTCCTCCATAAGGTTTCATCGGGGGGCGCCGATTACAGCTACGGCATTCAGGTTGCACAAATGGCAGGGCTCCCTCCCTTTGTTACAAGCAGGGCTAAGGAAATTCTGCAGAACCTTGAAAGCAAGGAACTTACCCCTTAC
>DAHYUM010000253.1 GCA_027398005.1 bacterium | reverse complement strand
ATGCAATTAAACCGGGGGATGTTGTCCTGCTCCATGATGACCTTCTTGCTACAGGGGGTACAATGGAAGCAGCATGCAAACTGGTTGAAAAACTGGGAGCAAAAGTGGAGCAGATCTCTTTCCTTATCGAACTCTCTTTCCTCAAAGGAAGGGAAAAATTAAAGGGATATGATGTACATGCCTTGGTGGATTATGATGCCGAGTAGGGAGCAGGATTGATCCTTTAATTTTTTAGGGTAGTATTTTTTACTCTTGTTTTTTTAAAGTTGCTTTTTCTTTTTACACTTGCTTTTCCGTCTGCAAAAGCAGAAGGGGATTCTAAACTAAATCAATAGTTTGTTCTTTTTAAACTTGCCGTCGGCTTAAGCCGACGAATTGAGGATTTAGAAAAAAGTCTGGTTTAGATTTGATGCTTGGAGAACTCAGCCGGCATTAAAGAAAGAATTGTTGGGGATACTTCTTTTCTATTAAACTTGCCTTTCCATTTCACACTTGTCTTTCCGTCCGCTAAAGCAGACTGGAATTTAAAACTAAATCAATTGTTTGTTCTTTTTATACTTGCCGTCGGCTTAAGCCGACGGGAATTGAGGATTTAGAAAAAAGTCTGGTCTATATTTGAGGTTAATAGAACTATCCGGCATTAAAGAAAGGATTTTTGGGGATACTTCTTTTCTATTAAACTTGTCTTTTCTTTTAAACTTGCCCTTCCTTTTCACACTTGCCTTTCCGTCCGCTAAAGCAGACGGGAATTTTAAAATCAAAGTAGGAAATGGTCTATTCTAAGGAATTGAAGTGAATGATTTATGGAGAGTATTCCAATAAATCATTTAAACTTGCCGAATTGAAGTAAAAAAATTATTCAGTTTCTTTCCAGTCTTTCGGCGAAATGACAATCACAAATTCCCCTTTAATTGTTTTATTCGGCATATCGGCAAGAATTTCGGCCGGTTTGCCGCGCCATGCTTCTTCAAACTTTTTAGTAAGCTCCCTCTGCACAACAACACTTCTTCCGGGCATATATTCGGCAAGTTCCTCAATAAGTTTTTCAATCCTGTAAGCCGATTCGTAGAGGACAATTGTACGGTTTTCTTCTGCAAGTTCTTTTAACAGTTTCTGTCTTCCTTTTTTCTGCGGCAGAAATCCTTCGAATACGAATGAATCGGTTGGCAATCCGCTTATGGAAAGGGAGAGAATTGCCGCGTTAGCCCCCGGAATGCCGGATATTGTAAGTCCCTCTTTTATAGCCCTGTTAACCAGCCTTACCCCCGGATCCGAAATGCATGGTGTGCCGGCGTCTGAAACAAGTGCGCAAGTCTCGCCGTTCGAAATCCTTTCTATTGCCCTTTCAATTTTATGGCTTTCGCTCTGCGCGTTGAATGAAACCATCTCTTTCTTAATTTCAAAATGATTGAGAAGGTTAGCCGTAACACGGGTATCCTCGCATAAAATAAAATCGGCTTCTTTTAATGTCTCCAGCGCGCGGAGCGTTATATCCTTAAGGTTCCCTATCGGCGTGGCTACAATGTAAAGTATTCCCTTGCTCATTATTCTCCCGTTTCAGTTATTCAAAAATAAAAAGGGATATTTAATATGCCTAATGTTTTTTAATATAGGCAATATTATTATTTTTTATTACCAAATAAGGGGGAAAGGCAGATGACCGAAACCGCGTTCAAAATGAAACTTAAACCGGGCTGCAGGGATGAATATATCCGCCGTCATAACGAAATTTGGCCCGAGCTTAAACTGCTCCTTAAAGAAACGGGAATTAAAGATTATTCAATTTATTTGGATGAAGAAACTAATATCCTCTTTGCCGTGCAAAAAGTGGAAGGGAATGCTTCATCGCAGGAATTGGGTAATAACCCGGTAGTTAAAAAATGGTGGAAATTTATGGCAGATATAATGGAGACCAACCCCGATTTTTCCCCCGTGTCGGTTCCATTGCTAAATGTTTTTCACATCGATTAAATATTGAATAAAACGGGAATGTAAACATGAAAAAATCATTCATTCTAATTCTAAGCTTATTGCTTTCGGCAAACATTTATTGCCAAAATAATGCCGCAGGGGAAGCGAAAGATGTATTAGTCCGCACCTTGGGTAATAAAAATGCAGGCAAATTCTTATTAAAGCTTAATCAAGATGATAATTCTAACGGTAATTACAGTGTAAAAACTGAAAAGGGAAGGGTAATTGTAGAAGGGAACTCGGCTGTTGCTTTATGCCGGGGCGCATACGATTATCTCCGTAATGCCTGCGGCTCAATCGTTAGCTGGTCCGGCAGCAGAATTAATATCCCTTCAAAACTGCCCGTATATTCGAACACAGCGTCTTCCCCCTATAAATATCACTACTATTTTAATGTGGTAACGCACGGTTATACAATGCCATATTGGGAATGGCCCCGCTGGCAGAAAGAACTCGATTGGATGGCTCTTCATGGAATTGATATGCCTTTAATGAGCGGAGCTTACGAAGCTATTCTTTACCGGGTGTTTAAAAAACTAGGCTTAACCGATAACGAAATAGACAGCTACTTTACTGGTCCCGCCTATTTCCCCTGGAACAGGATGGGGAATATAACC
>DAHYUM010000252.1 GCA_027398005.1 bacterium | reverse complement strand
GCTAGCCAGGTACAATGTTCTTATGGAAGCCAAGCCATTTGCAGTAGGGGTAAGAATTGAACATCCGCAGGCTTTAATCGATTCGATTCAATATCATTCCGAAAGCAGGCATCCAAACCTTCCTGCGGCAAGCTACTCTCTAACCTGCCAGGTCGGCGAAAAAGGGGTCTATTCGTTCTGCATGTGTCCGGGGGGGATTATAATACCTGCATCAACCTCTCAGGAGGAACTGGTTCTTAACGGAATGTCAGTTTCACAAAGGAACAGCCGCTTTGCCAATTCCGGTTTCGTCGTTTCGGTAAATGAAAAGGATTGGAGCGGATTTGAAAAGCAGGGCATATTTGCGGGACTGGAATTCCAGAAAAGCATTGAAGCGGAGGCATATAAATGGGGGAACAATTCGCAGAAAGCTCCTGCCCAGAGAGTAACCGATTTTGTGAATAACAAAGTTTCTTCAACATTACCCGGTACTTCCTATATACCTGGGACAATCAGCGCCGATATGAGGAATATTTTCCCTGCGGGAATAGCTGAAAGCCTTCGAAAGGCGCTTCTTGTATTCAATGGAAAGATGAGAGGCTATTTAACCGAAGAGGCGCAGCTTCTGGCGGCTGAAACCAGGACCAGCTCCCCCTTACGAATACCGCGCGATAAAGAGACTCTTCAGCATACCGTAGTTGAAGGATTATACCCATGCGGTGAAGGGGCCGGCTATGCCGGAGGAATTGTATCGGCTGCTATTGACGGTGAAAGGTGCGCTGAAGCGGTTAAAGTTAAAATGGGTATCTGATTAAAACTTCTTCCCGATTACTTCAGCAATCTTTTTAAGGTCTTCAATCAAATTAATATACACTTTTGGTGTAAGGGCCTGCGGTCCATCCGAAAGAGCTTTTTCGGGCTGGTCGTGTATTTCAATCATAACACCCGCTGCTCCGGCGGCAATTGCCGCCCTTGCCATTGGAAGCACATGCTCCGAATAGAGCGCGGCATGCGATGGATCGGCAATTACCGGCAGGTGGGTCATTCCTTTAAGTACCGGAATTGATGAGAGATCGAATATGAAACGGTTCGGATTATCGAACGAGCGGATTCCTCTTTCACAAAGTATTACATCTTTATTACCATGGGATAAAAGGTACTCTGCAGACATCAACCATTCTTCAAGGGTAGCGCTCCAATGTCGTTTTAACATAACGGGTTTACCCGCTTTGCCTAATTCCTTTAGCAGAGGATAATTCTGCATATTGCGCGCTCCAATCTGGAAAATATCGGTATATTTCCCGACCAAATCGACCTGCTCCGTCTGCATTACTTCCGTTATAACGTTCAATTTAAAGTGATCCGCGGCCTGGCGTATAAGTTTAAGCCCCTCTTCTCCTAGTCCCTGGAATGAATATGGTGAAGTGCGGGGTTTGAATGCTCCCCCTCTAAGGACCGTGCCACCGGAATCGGCTACAACTTCTGCCAGTTTAAATATCTGTTCGTCATTTTCAATGGAGCATGGGCCTGCAATTAAGGCTAAGTTTGTGCTCCCAATCTCCGTACGGTTTATTTTAATTACGGTGTCTTCCTGCTTAAAAGTGCGGCTTGCAAGTTTAAATGGATCGAGAATCTTAATTACATCTGCAACGCCGGGTACCGATTTCATTTTTCTTATATCGAAGTTAGGCTGAATTCCGATGGCGCCGAGCACAATCCTTTCCTTCCCGTCCATCCGGTGCACTTCAAGCCCGAAATCTTTCATATATGATGATATATTCTCTATCTGCTCTTCAGTTATATTTTTTTCTAAAATTACAATCACTTATTACTCCGGTTTAATCGTGGAATTTTTTTTCGCCTGCTTTAACGGCAATATCTAAATAATCTTCCCTTAAAGGCACCGTGCACGAATAATTAGGGGAATAGGCGCAGTAAGGGTTGTAGGCCAGATTGAAATCTATCTGGTAAACATGGTTCGGGTCGTCCGATTTCTCGAAATCGAGATAGCGGCCAACACCGTAAGTCTGGTCGTTTGTGGTTTTATCGGTAAACCAGATTGCGTAATAGGTGGCTCCGTCGTTGGCCCCCTTAATCTGGTAAACATTAATTTTATAATCTTTATTCTTATAATTTATTTTAACATAACCCCATCGAAGCCCCTTTCTTATATCCCCTTTGGTTCCCTGAGTAGTAATAGAGTCTTTCTTTTCAAATTCATATAATTTGCTCTGGAATACGAAAGCCGGGTCGACATCGAAATAATTAAGGGGATGAAACCCGACTTTTCCCTTTCTGTTGAATGGGGAAGAGGGGTCGTCTCTCATTTCCTTATCTTTTTCGGCGCGCATGCTTTCAATCTGCTTAATATATTTTTCCTCTTCGGGGGTATAAGAGGGTTTCCGGTAAACAAGAAAGAGTGCAACCAGAACCGGAAGAATGACAGCCAATAATATTCTTACATTCCTATTTCTCATCGTTCAGTTTCCTTTTCAGTTCGTTCAGTTTATTAAGAGCGTCGAGAGGAGTAAGTTTATCAATTGAAATATCGTCAATTTCTTTTCTGATTTTATCATCCCTAAACTCAAACATACTTATTTGAGAATCATTTTCATCTTTAATTTTTTTCAGTTTTTCCTTTTTGATTTCATAGGGAGTTAATTCTTTGCTTTCGAGATTCTGCAAGATTTCT
>DAHYUM010000251.1 GCA_027398005.1 bacterium | reverse complement strand
CCGCTGAAAATATTGAAGGCGGATAGGATTAAAATACTCCACTTTTTATTTTAATTGCATTAAATGTTAAATAAATTTGAATATCAATATAATTTATGGAAGGTAGAATGAACAGAAATTTGGTTAATGTAACACTTGTGGTAAAAGATTACGACGAGGCAATAGATTTTTATATGAATAAAATGAATTTCAAACTCCTTGAAGATAAGGATATGGGGGGCGGTAAAAGATGGGTTAGAGTCTCTCCGGGCGGGGGAAACGGATGTGCACTTCTATTGGCTAAAGGGGCAAATACGGAACAGCTGAACCATGCAGGCAACCAGACAGGGGGGAGGGTTGCATTCTTTCTTGAAACAGATGATTTTAAAAGGGACTATGAATTTATGAAGAAGAACGGAGTTCATTTTACAGAGGAACCGAGGTACGAAGAATACGGAACGGTTGTTGTTCTGATGGATCTCTACGGAAATAAATGGGATTTAATAGAGAGGAAATAAAAAAAAGAGAAAGGCCCTAAGGCCTTTCTCAATATCAAACAAGGAGTATTGAAAGGCTCAATCAATTATCTAATCCTTCCAATTTCTCAGTCATTTCAACCGAAGCCGATTCCTGAGCCTCCTCCTGATATGAAGTGCCTTTCATTTTAGCAGCCATGTCTTTAGCGGCTTCAGAGATATAAATTGAATCCCTTTTAGCCGAAGACCCGCTTGATGAAGGCGCCTGGGGAACTGATCCGTTATTCAGCGAATTATTCATAATTGCGGAATAAATTCCCACACTGTTTACTGGGTTAATAGCCATAGGACTACTCCTTTCTCTAAAGGGGGCACCTACCCATCGATGCCTCAAATTAATATCGAATAAAAGTCGGAAAATTTTAATAAAACCTAAAAATTTATTAAATTTGAAGTGTTATTGTTCGGAGTAAAAATTCTGAAATTTCCTCTAAACTCCCGGCTAAGCAAATCGATTATAAGATAATGTTTGCTTTTATCTAATTTAAACTATTATTATCTTCACTTTATTAAATTCTATATAAATTCGGAGGAAAAAATGAAAATTCAAGTGCCTCAGTCTTCCCGTAATTGGATTTCAATAATCGGTATGACTATAGCGCTGGTAAGTTTTTTTATGATAATTTTTCTTTTCGTTATTGGTAATTTCCTTGGAAAAGATAATGCATATATCGGCATAGTTACATTTATAGCTCTTCCCGCAATTTTGTTTTTAGGGCTGCTTCTTATTCCTATAGGAATGTGGATTAAGGTGAAAAGAGAAAAGGGGAAGGGTAAGGATGAAGAAAATTTTAAAGTCTGGCCTATAATTGACTTCAATAATATTCAGCAGAGACACGGATTTTTCATTTTTGCAGTAGGCAGTGCAATATTCCTTCTTGCATCTGCAGTTGGAAGCTACGAGGCGTTTAATTATACCGAGTCCGTTAAATTCTGCGGAACGACTTGCCATACTGTTATGAAGCCTGAATATACCGCATACCAGAATTCTCCCCACGCGCGCGTAAGATGCGTTGACTGCCACGTCGGTTCCGGCGCAGGATGGTACGTAAAATCGAAACTTTCCGGTTTGTATCAGGTTTATGCTGTTACTCTTGGCAGCTATCCTAAACCAATCGAAACTCCTATTTCAAACTTGCGTCCCGCAAGAGAAACCTGCGAAGAATGCCACTGGCCTCAGAAGTTTTATCCTTATAAAATGGTTACCGAAAAGCATTTCCTTTCGGATGTTAAAAACAGTGAATGGGATATTTCACTTGTTCTTAAAATCGGTGCCAATTTCAGCGCTCTCGGGCTACAGCAGGGAATTCATAAGCACATAAGCAAAGATGTTAAAATTGAATACAAGGCTAGCGACCCGCAGAGACAGACAATTCCTTGGGTGCGCTATACCGACCTAAAGACTGGCAAATCGGTAGTTTTTCAGGATCAGGATAATAAGCTGAGCCAGAAACAGCTGGACAGCCTTGAAACACGTGTAATGGATTGTATCGACTGCCACAACCGTCCGGCGCACAATTATCAGCATCCTGTGGTATATATAAACAACGCCATGACTTCGGGGGAAATTCCTAAAGAATTACCTGAAATTAAAAGCGTTGCAATGGCGGCTATTTCAAAATATTATTCTACAACTGACAGCTCTTTAATGATGATTTCGAAAGACTTGAATGATTTCTATAAGCAAAAATATCCCGATATTTATAAAAACCAGAAACAACTGGTTGACAAGGCCGTTCAAGGCTTACAAAAGGAATTCTCGCTTAATGTATTCCCCGAAATGAAAGTTAAATGGAGCGCCTATCCCAACAACATCGGTCACCTCGAGTTCAAAGGGTGTTTCAGGTGCCATAACGATACGCATACTGCCGATAACGGTTCGAAGATTTCGAGGGATTGCAACCTTTGCCACACAATTACGGTTCAGGGGCCTCCCGATAAATTAATGGTTGCTCCCGCTAACGGTTCTCTCGAATTTAAACACCCGGGGGATCAGGTTACTGATGAATGGAAAACTATGCTTTGTGTTGACTGTCATTCGAGCATGGGACAGTAATTTAAATTATTTGTTTTGACAAAAGCCGCGTACCCGATTTCACGGGCGCGGCTTTTTATTTTTGAGGGCGATTATGGGCAGTGAATATACTCAACTCTACGAATCTCCTATCGGATTGATGGAAATTAAAGCTACCG
>DAHYUM010000250.1 GCA_027398005.1 bacterium | reverse complement strand
ATTTTTCTTACGGTTATGGTTTATAAATGAGGATACCGAAGCGAAACTGCCCGCCATTAATGATGTGGCAATTGCAGAGTGGTATAAGGATGAATTCTGTACTCCGAAAAATGGAAGGGATAAAACAAGTGTAGGAACAAAAACCAGCCCCCCTCCAATACCGAACATTCCGGCCATTATGCCGTTAAAAAAACCTACCAGTACTAAAATTAGAAGAACAATTATTTCATTCATTAATATTAAGGAGTTTATTGTAAAGTTTTTTATTCGTTAATATGCTGTATGCAGTTTTAAAGGTTTTATCCTCTTTAAGCGATTCCTTTATCATTCCCCTGCTTCCCAATATTCTGTCAACCAGCTCGTCCCTAAGCTCCATAACAATATCATGTTTATTCTTGGCAAGTTCGTTTTGCTTCGTTTTGTCAATCTCTGCCTGAATATGATTAAGCTCCGTTTCAATTCCCTTGGGATAGCTCCCTTCAAGCATTGTTTTTTTAAGCTGTTCCAATGCCATTTCGGCACGCGGTATGAACTGGAATTTCTTTTCCTTAAGCCAGCCTGCGAAGGAATTGAATAATGCTTCGTCATTTATATCTTTCAGCTGCATGGCGGGATTAGCATTAAAATAATGAGTTGCAAATTTGAAGAACATTCCATCGGTTAAAAGCTTCATTTCAATCTGAGAAAGGTTTCCCTCTCCTGTTACGCTGTCGGGTTTAATACCCCCCGCTGAATATACTTCTCTCTTCCTGTCGGTATAAAAAGCGTTTATTTTGTTTATTCCCTGAAGTTCGAATACTTTATTATTCTCGGAATAACTTATTTTCTGGATGCATCTTCCGCTTGGGGTATAATAACGCGCTGTAGTCATTTTAAGGGATGAATTATCTGTAAGCGGAACAACCGTCTGCACCAGCCCTTTACCGAATGTAGGTTCCCCTACTATCACGCCCCTGTCATGGTCCTGAATGGCACCGGCCACAATTTCGGATGCCGAGGCAGAACCGTTATCCACAAGTACTGCCAGAGGCACATTGCCTGCAAGGGGTTCCTCGGTAGAGTAATAATCTTTTTTCTGAAGAGAATCGCGGCCGATGACCGAGACAACTTTAGAGCCTTTTTTTAGGAATTTTTCGCATACATTAACTGCGGCTTCGAGCAATCCCCCCGGATTGCCTCTTAAATCGAGCACAATCGATTCGATTTTTCTTTTACCTGAAAGTTCCTCAAGAGCTTTTTTAACTTCATTGCCGGCCGGACGTGCGAATCCGCTTAGTTTTAAATATGCATTACCGCTATTTTCAGGCATAAATCCGTAATAATCGAGATTGCTTATTTCAATTTCCTGCCTTACAACGTTAAAATGCAAAAGAGAATCAACTCCCTCACGCTTAATTGTAAGCGAAACGTATGTTCCCGGGTCCCCTTTCTGAATTATGCTTAGATAATCGCTGTTGTTCTTTGTAAGTTCAACATCATTTACCTTTTTAATTACATCCCCCAGCCTAATTCCGGTTTTTTGCGCTGAATAACCGTCGGCAAGATTAACAACCGTAACGTTCTCATCGGTAAAACTTACGGTAAGGCCAATACCTCCGTATTTTCCCGAAGTGATAATATCAAGGTCCCTTTGATTCTGAGAATCGATATAATTTGTATAAGGATCGAGCTGTGAAAGCATTCCCTTCACTCCGGCAAGTGCAAATTCCTCCGGATTTATTTTATCGACATAATTAAGTGTAATTTCCTTATATACCTTTCCGAAAGTTTCGATGCTCTTGGATATCCTGAAATAAATATCCGTATCGCTTGGGAAAAAACCGCTGAATAATATTGTTGAGCCAACCAGCAGAAAGGCAAGTTTAATCTTTTTCATTTTAGCTTTATTAATCCTTTTCCAGTTTGCTTACGGCAGATAAAATTATGTAATGAATTTCATCAATGCTCATTAAGCCGTCAATTTTAATGAATCGTTTCTCTTTAGATGCAATTTCGAGGTAACCGTTTCTTACTTTATCGTAAAATTCAATTTTCGATCTTTCCATCCTGTCCAGGTCTATCTTTTTAACCTTTTGTTTCCTTGCTATAAATTCATCAACCGGAATGTCGATAAGGAAAGTAATATCGGGTACTGCGGCGCCGATTGCAAATTTCTGCAGTTTCACAACAAAATCGATATCAATGCCCCTTCCGTATCCCTGATAGGCTATTGAGGAATCGTGGTATCTGTCGGAAATAACATATTCCCCCTTTTCAAGTGAAGGAATAATAACCTCCCTTACTAGCTGGGCGCGTGCGGAAGCAAATAAAAGGAGCTCCGACTCAAAGTGCATTTCGTTATTCCTTTTATCGAGCAGTATATTCCTTACCTTTTCCGAGATTGCCGTGCCTCCCGGCTCCCTTATAATTTTGACTGTTCTACCCCTAGAAAGAAGAGCCTTTTCAAGCAGTTCCACTTGAGTTGATTTACCGCAGAAATCCAATCCTTCGAACGTTATGAACATATTAGTAGTGTTTTATTATGTAATCAAGTTTTTTCGGTTTAATATCAATTATTTTAGTATTGGCAGGGGCTGTTACAACCGGTTCAATCGAGCCGGAATTATCATTTAACGCCTGGTCGAAATTAACATAGGCCTTAATATCGCCGCTTGTCAATTTTCCAAGTATATTAATGCCCCCTCTTAGAACAACGCTTATTTTATTCGGTATTACAACCAGCTGTTTTGCGTTGGGCACCCCCCTAAGCTCTACGGCAACATTATCGTAAGTGC
>DAHYUM010000024.1 GCA_027398005.1 bacterium | reverse complement strand
AGACCTGGTCCTTTCGGTAAGCGACGCGAAAATTAAAATGGATGAAGAGCATTTCCAGGTGATTTGCGAAGAACTGCTCGATAACGCATTTAAATTCTCCAATAAGAATCAGCAGGTGCAAATTAAGGATATACAGGCCGAAAACTCATTTATGCTTGAAATTACTAATCAGGGCAGGGGTATGTCCCCCGCCGAAATTGAAAGAATAAATCCTTTTTTACAGCACAATAAAAAATATTATGCACAAACCGGAAACGGATTAGGTCTGGTTACCGCGGTTAAATTATCGAAACTGTACGATATTAATTTTGAAGTGAAAAGCGAGATGGACAAATATTTTTCGGTAAGGCTTAAATTTCCTACCGAAAGAATTGCCCGCATAGCGGGATGAATGTTTCCGGTTTGCTTCCCCTTATAATACAGGTTTATTTAAAATAAAAAATCCGGCTTAAAGCCGGATTTTAATTTTATAGCCTTATTGCTGCCTGTGATAAAAGGATGAACAGGCAGCAAATGGCTAATGGCAAAATTATTCGTATCTAAGAGCGTCAATCGGGTCGAGCATAGCGGCCTTGCGCGCCGGATACCACCCGAAGAAAATTCCTATTACGATTGAGAACCCGAATGAAAGCATCACCGAGAAAGTGGTTATGTAGGTCTGCCATTCGAATGCTTTTGTTAATATCTTTGAACCCGAAATGCCCAGTATAATGCCAATAGTACCGCCGAAAAGGCTTAATACAAGAGCTTCGATAAGGAACTGTGTAAGAATATCGCTTCCTTTTGCGCCAACCGACATTCTGATGCCGATTTCTCTTGTTCTTTCGGTAACCGATACGAGCATGATGTTCATAATGCCGATACCGCCTACAAGAAGAGATACGCCGGCTATACAGGCAAGAAGAATTGTCATTGTTTCGTTTGTCTGATTACGCATCGAAGCAATATCTGCCTGGTTGCGGATTGTAAAATCATCCGGATCCTGAGGCAATGTTTTGTGTCTCATCCTTAGAACCTCGGTAATTTCTTTTGTGGCCGAATTGATTCCGTCTGCCGAAACGCATGAAATCATCGCCTGGCCAATCCACTGGTTAAAAGATAATCTTTTCTGAACGGTGGTATAAGGGGCAAGAATAACGTCATCCTGGTCCTGTCCTTCGGAATTCTGCCCTTTTTTGGAAAGCACTCCTACAACTCTGAAGGGTTTATTTCTTATTCTTATCGTCTGTTCAATCGGGTCGGTCCCGTCTCCGAAAAGGTTGTCAACTACAGTCTGCCCAAGTATACATACCTTGGCTCCTCCTTTAACATCCTGGTCGGTAAAGAAATCCCCCGAGCCCATTTTCCACTGCCTTATATCGAGGTACTGGTCGTTTACCCCCATAGTTCTGGTGGCCCAGTTCATGTTGCCGTAAACAATCTGCCCGCCGGTGGTAACAACGGGAGTAATGTATTTAACCGAAGGGCATTCGCGCGCTATAGCGTTAATGTCGTCTTCAGTAAGGCTGCTTCTTGTTCCCGCGCCCATATGAACGCCCCCCTGATTGAAGGAGCCGGGCATAAGAATAAGAATATTGGAACCGAGTGAGTTAATCGATTCTTTAACTGCATTCTGCGCTCCCTCGCCAATGGCAAGCATAATAATTACGGCGCCTACGCCAATAATCATACCGAGCATAGTAAGAAGAGTGCGCAGTTTGTTTCTTATAAGCGCTCTAAAAGCCGAAAGTAAAATGTTCAGTAGTTTCATTCTTCCTCCTCTTCAATCTCATCTATGGCCGGTAAAGTCTTTAATACTTCCGAAGCGATTTTGACGTTTGTATTCGGTCAATCCGATTTGATTTTACCGTCTTTGAAAATAACGTGTCTTTTTGTGAAATCGGCAATATCGGGCTCGTGTGTAACGAGAACGATTGTAATACCCTGATTATTAAGCTCCTGGAAAATTCCCATAACTTCAACGCTTGTACGGCTGTCTAAGTTACCTGTCGGTTCATCAGCCAGAATAATGGTAGGGTCGTTTACAAGGGAGCGTGCAATAGCAACGCGCTGCTGCTGGCCCCCCGAAAGCTGGTTGGGGTAATGGTTAATGCGTTCCCCCAGGCCGACTCTTTTAAGAGCATCGAGCGCTTTTTCTTTTCTTCTCTTCTGCGAAATTGAGCAGTAGAAAAGGGGGAGTTCGGTATTTTCAATTGCCGAAGTTCTCGAAAGAAGGTTAAAGCCCTGGAAAACGAATCCTAATTTCTTATTCCTGATTTCCGCAAGTTTATCTCTCGAAAGGCTGCCTACATCAATACCATCGAGCATGTAATTCCCTTTAGTGGGTTTATCGAGGCATCCGAGGATATTCATGAAGGTGGATTTGCCGGAGCCGGAGGCTCCCATAATGGCAATGAATTCCCCCTGATAAATATCGAGCGAAACACCTCTAAGAGCGTGAACATCCACCTCGTCACCAAGTTTATAAACCTTGGTGACGTGTGAGATTTCAATCACTTTTTTTCTACCGTTGTTATCGGACATCTGGATTACCTCCCGCGGAACTGCTGCATTCCGCCCATACGGTTCTGCTGGTTAAATGGACTAGCAGAAGAAGAGGAAGCTGAATTATCTAAATTAGATGAAGCTCCGATAATGATTTCCTGTCCTTCTTTCAATTTGTCTGTATAAATTTCGGTATATCTTCCGTCTGTAATGCCGGTGCGAACAACAATCGGTTCAAGTAAACCGTTTGCGTCTTTAATCCAGAGTCTTCCCATACCGGTCTGGTCTGCCGGTGAAAAAGAAGTTTTCTGATAGAAAGCGAATTTCTGGTCGATACCGAATTTAGCAGCATCGCCGCTTACAACCCTGCTCTGAGGTCTTGAAGACTGAGCCCTGTTGTTCTGTCTGTTCTGAGCCATATCGCCTCTTCTTGCGCCCTGACCGAATGTAGCGCCGAATCTTTTCTGCATAGCGGCAAACATTTCTTCGCGGCTGAGGTTTCCGCCTTTAGCTTTCTGCAAAGAATCGCGGAATGCCTGAATTTTTGAAAAATCGAATCCGCCGCCGTTTCCGAACTGACGGGCTCTTTCACCTGCAGTCATATTCTGCTGCTGTGCCTGCCCTCTCTGCTGGTTCTGGGCTGTCTGGGTAGCCTGGTTCTGTTGTCTTCCCTGCTGAGGATTCTGAGCCTGTGCGCCGTTGTTACCCATGCCCATTCCGCCGAAGCCTCTTCTCATACCCTGCATTGCTTCTTTAACTTTGTTTGTATCCTGAAGGTCTCTTGGAGGATTGAAACGGAGAGCCATATTGGGAACACGCAGAACGTTTGTCTTTTCGGCAACTTTAATTCTAACGTTGGCAGTCATACCCGGTATTAATTTAAGGTCCGAGTTATTAACGTCAATAACTACAACATAGTTAACAACGTTCTGTGAAACTGTAGGAGCAAGGCGGATCTGGTAAATTGTACCTTTGAATCTATCATCGGGGAAAGCATCAACTGTAAATGTAACTTCCTGGCCGATATCAATTTTTCCGATATCTGCTTCGTCAATTGTAGCCTGAACCTGCATTTTGCTTAAATCATATGCAAGCGAGAATAAGGTAGGCGAAGACATGCCTGCGTTAACGGTCTGCCCCATGTTAACTTTTCTATCGATAATAACGCCGTCTATAGGGGCGTAAATTGTAGCATAATCGAGGTTGATTTTGGAATTTTCGAGCTGAGCTTTAGCCGAAGCAAGACCGGCTTTGTTTGTTTCGAAAGCGGTAAGGGCATTGTCATAATCGAGCTGTGAAGCGAGCTTCTTTTCGAATAATGCCTTAACACGCTGGAAGTTTCTATCGCTTGCATCGTAGTTAACCTGCGATTTTGCAAGGTTAATCTGAGCATCCTGAAGCGACTTAATTAAGTTTGTCGAATCAATTTTGGCAAGAACCTGTCCTTTTTTAACTATAGAGTTATAATCGGCGTAGATGTTCTTGATAATACCGCTGACCTGGCATCCAACGTCGACGGTTGTAACAGCACTAATGGAGCCGGTAGAAGTAACCTGAACAGTAATATCCCCTTTACTGATCTTGTCAGTTCTTAAGGTAAACTCTTCTTTCTCTTTGTTGAAAAAGGCATAATAAGCCCCCACTCCAATCGCAATAATTATTATTGCCGTAATTAATATTTTCTTTTTCATAAGTATCCCGTTTAATTAGTTAATTATTTATAATTTTAATTTCTTCTAAATTCGGCAGAATAAGGGATTTCTCAATTTCCAATTTATTTATCACTGCAAATTAGACAGACGTATACCCAACGGAGTTTAAAGGGGGGAAAATATATTTTCGGCAAATAATTGAAATTTTAAGTAAAAGGGGGAAAATGAGGGGAAATCATTAACAAAAATTAAGAAAAGCCCCAATTAGAGTTATAAAAAAGGCGGGTTTAGCCCGCCTTTTGAAATTTGGATATAATGTGGAATTAAAGCTTAATACCCATTTCCTTAAAGAGGAAACCGCCGTCGTTGAATTTTTCGGTAACCCAGAGAACGTATCTAATATCCACTCCAATAGAGCGGCTGTACGATTCGTTCCATGCGTAATCGTTAATTGTAGCGCTGTAAGAGCGGTCGAAATTAACGCCGATTAATTTGCCGTAGGCATTAAGAATAGGGCTGCCCGAATTTCCCCCGGTTGTATCCATATCATATAAAATGGCAACCGGAAGCCCTTTTACCTTTTTGCTGTAGAACGGGCCGTAATCTTTCTTTTCGTATAATTCTTTAAGTTTTTCGGGAATTACGAAATCGCCCCCCGAATAGCTTTTTTCAATTACGCCGTCCAATGTGGTTATAGGCATATAGTAAGTAGCGTCGGCAGGGCTGTATCCTTTAACGTGTCCGTATGTTAGGCGCAGTGTGCTGTTGGCATCTGGAATAAACCCTTTATTCATAAAAGCCGCCTTGGCATCTACAAACTGTGCAAGAAGTTTATTAAGGTTGCCGTTAATCTTTTCGTTTCCGGCGTTTACATATTCTTTCTGTTTATCAATTCCTGCGGCAAATTTTACAACCGGATCGTTTAAAATCTTATCGGCCGGCTCGGCAAGCAGGGCTTCCATTTTTCCCTTATCGGCTGCAGCCGATTTAAGGAGAACATTATTTACAAAGTTATCTATTGCGGTTTTATTCTCATTCCCCTGCAGGGCATCGTAAAGGGCTGTTATTCTTGAAGTGGTTTCAAAGCCAGCCGCGTCGTTAAGTACTTTTAGAAGAAGGGGAATTTCGAGTTTCGGTTCGAAATTGCCTGCGTTTGCAATTAAAGCCGATTTAGCGGCTGAGGCATTAAAGCCTTTCTTCCTCTCATTTTCAGGTTTGCTCATTTCGGAAGCGTACTGATAAAGCTGGTCTGCCGTTCTAAGAACAGAGGATGAAGAGGTGCCTGCGCTGAAGAATAATGAGGCCTGGGCGGTTTTCATAAGTTGTGTGTATTCGGTATTAAGGTCGTCTAAAAGTGTGCCGTAAAGTTTCTTCATTTTCGGACTTCCATCGATGAATTTCTTCATCAAAACTTCTTCCTGCTTTTTCTGTTCCACAAGCTGAATTTTTCTCAAGCCTTCAATTTTGCCTTTGTAGTTTTTCATCGTGTTGGCAAGCCCCTTAATGCGCGATGCATATTTAAGCTCGAGCGCGGGGTCCCCTTTGCTGATGGCAATCATATTATTAATCTGGAAATCGTATAAATCGGAAATATAAGGGAGCTGATATTTATACTGGTTTTCAACAAACTGTGAAGGGTAGTGACGGAAAGTTCTTCCCGGGTATCCGAGGATGAAAAGGAAATCCCCTTCTTCAACCCCTTTGGGGTCAATCTGAAGCCATTTCTTAGGTTTATATGGTACGTTATCTTTTGAATATGGAGCCGAGCTTCCGTCGGGGGCTACATAAGCCCTGAGGAAAGAAAAATCCCCTGTATGGCGCGGCCAAACCCAGTTATCGGTTTCGCCGCCGAATTCGCCGATTGCTCTTGGAGGAGCGTAAACAAGGCGCACGTCCCTTATTTCGCGGTATTTGAAGAGAACATAGGTTTTTCCTATGAACATTTCAGAAACCTGAGCCGTAATAGATTTTGCTCTATCGGCAGCGGCGTCTGCAATTTCTCTTCTCTTTTTTGCAATAACCTGAATTCTTTCAACGGGATCGGTAATGTTTTCAACAGCCTTAAGAACCTGGTCCGAAACATCCTCGTATGATTCCATAATTCTGCATATACCCCCTTTATTTGGAATTTCATCGGCGCGGGTTTTAGCGGCAAATCCGTCCCTTAGATAATTCTTTTCGGGAGTGCTGGCGGCGTTAATGGCGCCGAAAGCGCAATGGTGATTGGTAATAATTAATCCGTCGGGCGAAACGAATGAGCCGGTGCATCCTCCAAGAGAAACAAGCCCGTCTATAAGGCTTACCCCGTTAGGATTATAAATTTCTTTCTGGCTTATTTTTAAGCCTGCTTTTTTCAAGTTGACATTCTTAAGTTCGCTAAGCGGATACATTCCCTCCTCGGGTACCGGAGCGACCGAGGGGATCATTCCCATTACAAATACAAGCAAAAAAGAAAACAGAATTAAGTTGGTCTTTTTAAAAAGTGCCTTCATACAAATTACCTTCTGCTGTTATTGGATATCCGTAAACTATTTAATTAATTCAAATATCGGAAATGATTTATTAAAAGATTTTAATTTGGCTGGGCGCGGGAGGATATTAATTGAATTAAAGG
Organism: bacterium; assembly: GCA_027398005.1. Classification (GTDB taxonomy): domain Bacteria; phylum Bacteroidota; class Ignavibacteria; order Ignavibacteriales; family Melioribacteraceae; genus JAEXUB01. Next base: position 16,210 of record DAHYUM010000024.1, on the reverse strand, counting down.
CTTTAAGCGAAGTATGATAATTTAAGGTTAAATAAAAAGCGGGGAAAAATCCTTTCCCCGCAGTAATTAAAATTCAACGCTTATTCCAATTGAAGGAAGGATGCCTATTGAAGACTGAGTGTCTACTTTTTTCTCGCGGTAATCGTAGGTAATGTAATTGGAGTTCTTATTATTATAAATGTTCTGTATGTCTATATAGGTAATCATATTCCACCCGTTAAATTCCCATCTTCTATCCACTCTTAAATCGAGCGAATGCACCGGCAGGAACCGTTCCGTATTATAAGCCGCAATGCTCTGTGAGCCGTCTGCATTAAAAGGAGTGTAAGGGGTTCCGGTTGCAAAGCGGAATTTCATTGCCGCCTCCCACTTGCTGTTGAAGATATAGCCGCCGGAAAGATTGATAATCCATCTCTGGTCGTAGCTTCCGGGCCTTTCAATTCCGTCGAGCGCTTTAAAATCGGCTTTGCTGTAGGTAACGCTTAATATTCCGTATAAAGGAATTGCCGAAGATTTTTTCTGGAGAGAGAATTCAATTCCTCTTGCAATACCCGAACCGCCGCTGGTAAGAGGTTCTAAGCCGAATGATGAGTAATTGTCATTCGGACCGCTGAAACCGCCCCCTGTATTGGCAAGAACCAGATAGGTCCTTAACAGGCTTGCCGGATAATTGGAATATTTTTTGTAGAATAATTCAACCTTGGCAAGAAGGTCATCCATAACCCTGTTTTCAATACCCAGAATAGCCTGAACCACTTTAACCGGTTTGAGGTCTTTATTCTGCGGGTATGCGGCCAGCCATATAAAAGAGGGGGCTTGTGTATAAAGCCCGCCGCTTAAGGAAACGTTTGTCGCGTCGCTAAGCATATAAGTAACCGCGCCGCGGGGCGAAAATGAGAACCCCTCATTAATGCCGTTAAAATAATCCCCCCTTATTCCGGCCGAATACATAATCCTATGGAATAGGACATCGGAATACTGTGCGTAGAAGCTGTATTTATAATAATTGTTTGCCATTTTAAGCGAAGTGATATCGAGGGTTTCGCCGAATGAAGTGGTGAAGGAGGCAAGCTTTACATCGGCGTTGAATTTGATAAGCTTAATTGAAGCGCCGGCATTAATTTCGGAAAGGGAGCCGGGCTTGAAAACAATGTCGGCTTTTAATTCGTTTTCAGCCTCGCGCGAGACATCCATAAAAACCGGATTAAGAAGTGAATCTTTCTGCGATGAATTAAAATCGACGAAGTTTCTCGAAAGGGAAATTGTAATAAAACCCTTATCGTACAGGTGTCTTAATGAAATGCCTGTAACATACTGGTTCTGGTTCTGGCCTAATATTCTGGAATTCTTATACCGGTCTTCTGCGTTGTTGTTGTTGAATTTAACATCATCGAACGCGCCGATAAATAAGTAAGAAAGAATATTGTCGGAATCTATTCTGTAGGTAAACTTTCCAAGCAGGTCGTAATATTCGGGCACGAAGTTGAACCCGGCGGCATTAAAAATAAAATCGAGATAACTGCGCCGCGCCGAAAAAATAAAATCCATTTTATTATTAATGGGGCCGTCTAAGTTAAAGCCGAACTGCGATGCCGAAATTGTCCCTTTCCCCCCTATACGGTCCTTTCTCCCTTCCTGCAGGTCTATGCGCAGAACGGATGAAAGTTTATCGCCGTAAATAACCGGGAATCCCCCCGAAGAGAATGTAGTGCCCCGCACATAATCCAGATTAATAAAACTGAGCGGCCCTCCGGTAGCCCCTTGGCTTCCGAAATGGTTTATGTTGGGTACTACAAATCCATCTACAATCGAAAGATTTTCGGAAGGGGCGCCCCCTCTTACAACCAGGTCGTTCCGCCCCGGATTTGCCTGCCCTACACCGGGGAGCACCGAAAGAGCCCTTACAATATCTTCAAAGCCCCCGGGCGCTCTTCTAATTTCTTCATATCCGAATGAGGCGCTGCTGCCAAGTTCGGTGGGGTCTTTCTGGAAATAATCGGATGTTACGGTAACCCCATTAATTTCAATTGCCGACTGCATAAGCTCTACTTCTACAACAGCAGGCCTTACCGAATTTACCACGATGTCATTTTTAACAATTGAGGAATAACCGATATAAGAGACTTTAATGCTGTAACTGCCGGGGGGAATGTTTGTAATTTTAAAATTCCCCTGCAAGTCGGTCTGCGCGCCGTATGAAGTGCCTTCCACAATAACACTGGCGCCTATAATGGGCTCCTTGGTGGAATGGTCGGCTACTTTGCCCGAAATTATACCCTTATTCTGCTGTGCCTGAACCAGAACCGGGAAAAGGAGAAGTAAAAACAATAAGAAATATTTCATAAAATGCCTTTTTTTAGATTTATAACACGCCGTAATAATCGTAAAGTTTCCGATGCGGAATGATAAGCCTTATGTTTTAAGAATAAGGAAAAATAGATATTTTACAGGATAATAAATGAATTTTTTTTTATTTTCAGTAAGTATCCAAAAAAAAGTAGGCAAAATGGGAGAAGACTTATCCGGTTTGAGGGAATTTGAGAATATAATTTCGGGAATTGACCACATTTTCTGGACTATCGAATACCCCTCAGAGGGGAGAACCGTGTATTCGGCTAATTTTTTGAAAGTAACCGGCTATTCGGGGAATGAATTAGACGCCGGCGGAAATGATTATTTCTCTATTATTCATGAAGATGAGAGGGAAAACTATTTAAAACTGCGAAAGGAACTTGAAATAAATTCTCTTATAAGCTCTACCGAGCTTTCCTACCGTATTATAACCAAAGAGGGGAATACGATATGGCTTAAGGAGTTAATTAAGATAGACAGGAACAGCAATGCGGGTATTGAAAGATTAATTAAACTCGCTTTCTGCATAGATGATATTCAGAACCATAATGCCGAGCTTGAAACCTCGGTGCGCAAACTTCAGGAACTGAATAACGCAAAGGACCGTTTTATCTCAATCGTATCGCACGATCTCCGCTCTCCATTTGCCACACTGCTCGGGTTTACCGAAATACTTCTTCAGGAAAAAGACCTTTCGGAAGAGGAATCGACCGAATACCTTACCTACATTAATGAGGCCGCAAAGACACAGCTCAACCTCATCAATCAGCTTATTGACTGGTCAAGGCTGCAGACCGGGCGCATTAAACCTGAGTTTACCAGGCTTAACCTGAGAATGATTATACAGAATATAGTTAACAACTGGCTTGAAGAAGCAACGCGCAAGAGAATAGATATTAAAATGGACGTGCCCCCCGAAATAAGCATAACGGCGGACGAACGTCTTATAACGCAGGCACTCCTGAATTTTTTAAGCAACGCCGTGCGCTTTTCGGAAGAGGGGAAAGATATTCATATTACAGCCGTGAAATTTAAAAAGGGTATTATTGAGCTTGTATTTAAGGATGAAGGCACCGGCATAGCCGAAGAGAATCATTCGAAGCTGTTTGATATTAATGAGAAATTCTGCCTCCCCGGAACCAAAGGGGAAAAAGGGAGCGGGCTGGGGCTTACTATATCGAAGGAAATTATAGATAAACACTTCGGTGAAATATGGTTCTATTCGAAACCGGGGGAAGGAAGCGAATTCCATATTACCCTGCCCGAAGCAAAAAATACAATTATGATTGTTGAAGATGATTTTGCGGTAAGAACTTTGTACAAGCATAAAATTGCCGAATCGGTTCCCAATGTTGACCTCGTGCTTGCCGATAACGGCTACCACGCCATAAGCCTTATTATTGACGAACTCCCTTCTATGATTATTACCGACCATGATATGCCCTTTATGAACGGCATACAGCTGATTGAAGCGATAAGAAAAAAAGATATCAGCTATTCGGTTCCGGTTGTTGTAATTTCGGCAAAACTGAATGACGAGATTAAAATAAAATACCAGCAGGTTGGCGTTAAGGAGGTTATTAATAAACCGGTGGACCTTGACGAACTGGTTAAGATTATCAACGCAACTTTAAACTGATTCCGGTTGAATTAAATAAATGGATAATATAATCAATACAAAACATTGGTTCGCATTATATATTAAACCGAAGCATGAATTCAAATCGTACGCGCACATTGAAGCCGCCGGAATTGAAGCCTTTCTCCCCACGGTTAAAATGAAGAAAAAATGGTCCGACAGGATTAAAACAGTAACCGAACCCCTTTTTAAGGGATATCTTTTTATTTATGCCGATGAGACGGAGAGGCTTAATGCTCTTACGGCAACGGGAGTGGTTAATACTGTTTCGTTCCAGGGGAAGCCGGCCGCAATACCGGGCTGGCAGATTGACAACCTTAAAAAAATGCTTGAGCATCCGGAGGATTTGATAATATCGGACAGGATTCCGGCCGGCACACTTGTAAAGGTAACTACACCTCCGTTTGCCGGGCTTACCGGAATTGTTGAGGAACAGAGCAACAGCGAAAGATATATAAGCGTTTCTATAGAAATAATTAACCGGACGGTCTCGGTTAAACTGCCTTCCGATTCGGTTGTAAGATTTGTTGAAAAAAAGGATTTATAATAAGATATGACACCGCAGAAAAATTTATGCGATATTAAAGCGGGGGATGAGATTTATCATTACCTCGCGGTTAACAAGTTCGAAGTTAAAACGGCAAGAACAAATAAAACTTTTGGAAACATCGAACTGCGCGACAGGACAGGCACAATTTCGGCTAAATTATGGGATAACTTTGAACCTCTCTTCGGCCAGATTAAGGAAGGCTCGATTGTAAGGGTTAAAGGGGTGGCCGAAGATTATATGGGGCAGCTGCAGATTAAAGTTGAGAAATTCAAAATAGCCTCGCCCGAAGAGGGGGTTACCATACACGATTTTTTACCCCGCTCATTGCGCAATCCCGGTGAAATGAAAAAAGAATTGAATGACCGGATTGAACAGATTTCCAATCCGTATTTAAAACAGCTTCTCAATAATGTATTTACTCCCGAAATATTGGAAAAATATTCAACCGCGCCGGCCGGCAAAGGATGGCACCACGCTTATATAAGCGGGCTGATAGAGCATACTCTGGAAATTATTAGGATATGCGACCTTATGAGCTCCATTCATCCGCAGATAAAAAGGGACCTTCTTATAACGGGAGCCATTCTGCACGATTACGGCAAAATTTATGAGCTTACATACGATAACGTATTCGATTATTCCGACGAAGGAAAACTTCTTGGGCATATTGTAATTGCCGCCGCCGAAATTGAAAAGAAGATTGGTGAAATTGAGAATTTCCCCGCAGACCTTAGGATGCAGCTTCTCCATCTTATTCTAAGCCATCAGGGCAAGCTCGAGTTTGCATCGCCTATCGAGCCTAAAACGCTGGAGGCTATTGTGCTGTACCATTCCGATGAATTGAGCGCGAAGACTAACGCATATAAGAATGCAATTCTCGCCGAAAAATCGAAAGGAACCAACTGGACCAGGTTTATTCCCCTTGCTAATAATTCTTTGTATATTCCGGATGATATAATAAATAACGGATCTTCAAACAACGAAACGGATTCATTATGAAAAAAGCAGCCTTAATATTCGGACTGGTTTTAATCTCATTTTTTGCCGCGGAGTTACGCGCACAGTCCCTGGATGATTTATTAAAGGAATCGGATAAATACTATTTCCAGTTCAATAACCAGGCATCGCTTGATGCGGTTCTAAAAGCGGACAAGAAATTTCCCAACAACTGGGAGGTTCAATGGCGCATAAGCCGCGGTTATGTTAAAATTGCAGACCATATGCCTTCGAGCACCGGAGACCAGAAAGACGCCCAGCTTGCCGTTTATACCAAGGCGCTTAATTATGCCGATAACGCGGTTAAGCTTGCAGGGGATAAATCGGTTAACTATTTAAGGCGCGCAATAGCAAACGGCAAAATCGCCCTTTTCAAAGGGGTCTTTTCGGTTGCCGGCGTGGTTAAACAGGTGCGTGACGACTGTGAGAAGGGTATTGCACTCGGCAACGGAGGTAATGAAATTCAAGGGTTATGCCATTACATTCTTGCCAGAACACATGCCAAGATAAGTGAAAAGTGGAAACCGGCTAGGTCTATACTGGGGCTTGGATGGGCCGATAACGAAGTTGCCATTGAAGAGTATAAGAAAGCAATTGCCCTCTACCCCGATTTTCTTATGTTCTATGTCGATTACGCAATATCGCTCGAAAGGGAGGATATGTATAAGGAAGCCAGAGCCGCATTGGAAAAAGCCTTTACACTACCTAAAAAGGATGACGGCGACGACGAAAGGCTTGCCGAAGCTAGAAAATTGTACGAAGAAATTAAAAATGAATAGTGATGGAATTTTCGTCAGAGTTTATAGATAAATTAAAATCCGCAAAATCTGTAGTCTTTTTTACCGGGGCGGGCATATCGGCCGAAAGCGGAATTTCTACATTCCGCGGTAAAGACGGTATATGGAATAAACTCCGCCCCGAAGAGCTTGCCAATTTCGATTCCTTTATGCGCAACCCCGACATGGTTTGGGAATGGTACCAGTACAGGAGAAAGATAATAAACGATTCGCACCCCAACCGCGCTCATCTCGCAATTGCCGAATCGGAAAAATTATTCGATAAGGTTTCGGTAGTTACCCAGAACGTTGATAACCTTCACGGAAGGGCGGGTTCGAATACCATATACGAACTTCATGGCAACATAGAAAGGAATTTCTGCGTTAAATGCGGCGCGTTTTATAATTCGGCCGATTATAATTTTACCGAACAGGCGCCAAGGTGCGAAAAATGCGGTGGACTTGTACGCCCCGATGTTGTCTGGTTCGGCGAAATGCTACCGCAGGAAGTATTTGCCGAAGCCGAAAAAGCCGCCGAGTGGAGCGATATATGCTTTGTGGTAGGCACTTCGGCTGTTGTTTACCCCGCGGCCTATATACCATTAACCGCAAAGAAGAACGGTTCGTACATTGTTGAAGTTAATATTGAGGAGACAGACCTTTCGGGATATGCCGATTATTCGCTCTTCGGTAAAGCGGGGGAAATTCTGCCTGAAATAATGGTTGTGCTTAAAGAGATTAGAAGTTAAAAAAGAGGCGCATAAACAATGCGCCTCTTCCGTTTTTAAATGTTTCCGCTATAATTTTATTTCATCTTCGGCGTAAGTGGTTTCAGTTTCGAACACCTTAACCTTAATAGACTTAATATTCCCCGGAAGTCCTGCCCCTTTAATTTTATCTAGGAAATAATGGCAGATATTTTCGGCCGTGGGCTGGTAGGGAACAGTAACAAAATTGGAATTGATTGAAGAAAGGGCATTAATTACTTCGGTATCCTTTTCATGCACCATAAAGGCGTGGTCCAGTTTCTCTATTATAGGCGCTACCGCGGTTTTAACATCGTAGTAATCCATCAGCATCCCATTCTCATCAAGCGAGCCTTCAAATTCCACCAGAAGCTTATACGAATGCCCGTGCAGGTTTACGCATTTGCCTTTGTGGAATGAAAGCCTGTGTCCCATTTCCCATCTGAATTCTTTAGCTATTTTCATTATACGCCTCTCTTGTTTGGATCCCAAATATATTTGTGCATCTGTAATTGAAAGCGGACTTTAAGCCGGTCTTCAAGTATCCATTCGGCTAGCCTTACAGGTTCAACTGCCCCGAATACGGGGGAGAATAGTACCGTCTGCTTCCCCGCAAGTCCGTATTCTTCTACAATAGCCCTGGACCATTCGTAATCTTCCCTGCTTCCAATAACGAATTTAACTTCATCGGCAGGTTTAAGCCATTTAAGGTTTGCATAAAGATTTTTCTTAACCATCCCGCTTGAAGGGCATTTCATATCCAGAATAATTTTAACTCTGTCGTCCACTTTATCAACGGGAAGGCTTCCGCCGGTTTCAAGCATTACCTCGAACCCGAGAGTGCATAACCTGTTAAGAAGCTCAAAGCATTCATCCTGCAGCAGTGGCTCGCCTCCGGTAACTTCAACCAGATTGCAGTTATATATTTTAACTTCGTTTAAAATTTCGTCAATTGATTTATCGCTCCCTTCGTAGAAAGCATATTCAGTATCGCAGTAAGAGCAGCGGAGGTTGCATCCGGTTAAGCGGATAAAAACGCACGGTTCTCCCGCGCGGGAGCTTTCCCCCTGTATGGAGTGGAATATTTCATTTACTTTTAACATAAAACCTTAATTAAATCAGGGGGGTAAAGATAACAATAGGAAATGTATAATAAAAGGAGGTATTTTAAAAACCGGCGAAAACAGCCCGTTTTGAGGGTTTTTAGTAAATAATAGGAGAGGCGCCGGGCGCCGGAATTAATAAAATTACCCTCTTTTGTTTGATTTTTTTACTCTTTACCGTATATTTGTAAACTAATTTAAAAAAATAGGGATTTAAATGGCTCATCATAAGTCAGCTAAAAAGAGAATCAAAGTTAGCGAAAAAAGACGCCAGATAAATAAAGCGTCAATTTCTAAATCAAGAACATTGGTTAAAAAAGTATTCGAAACAGAAGATAAAGCAGTAGCAGCTGTAGCATTAAAAGAAGCAGTTTCTTATCTCGATAAGACAGTAAGCAAAGGCAGACTGCACAAAAATACTGTTGCCAGAAAAAAATCTCAGCTTGCTAAACACGTTAATAAATTAGCCGAAGCTGCAAAATAAGTTTTTCTCTTTCATTGAGGCTTTAAAAATTTAATGCTCTTTCCTGAAAGGGAAAGAGCATTTTTATTTGACCGCTTTTCAAATCAATGAATTATTTTCCTTCCAATTATCCTGTCGGGGGCAACTGTAACCGATACCTTAACTTTTGTAGTGCCATCCACCGTTTCAACCCCTTCACCCACTAAAGTAATCGAATTGGCCGTCGAGCTTTCGATGTTATAGTTCCCGTTATTGTTAGTCCATAACTGCGGCGGTATATTCCAGCCGTCGAAAGAATATCCTCCGCCCCCCAGCACTTTCGGTTTTCTGTAATACTGCTGTGCCATCGAAGCGAGGGCCGTAAGGTCTGCGATAATAGCATCCCTGTTGGAATTTATCCTGCGAAGGTCGGGGCGGGGCTGGTAATTATAATTATCCTGCCCGGTAACGGTTTGGATTGATTCGCGCAAAGTATCGGAAACGCTGCTTTTGGGAATTGTCCTTATATATGCCAGCACAAGAAAAATGGCTATAACCGTAAGAATTGCCGACTTATAAATTTCTATGAAAAAATATTTCTTTTCCATTTTGCAGCTCCCCCTTAATTGGTAATAGAAGAATGATTTATAATTCCTTTATTGCTTCAACCCCTTCGGGGTGGGGCATAAAGTTTTTAATATGGAAAACCCCGCCCGTAAACTGTGCCGGTTTTTCCACCTTCTTATTTATAAATACGCATCTTTCAATAAGGAAATCATTACCTATTTTCGAGCCGAATATATAGCTGTTCCCTTTAATTGTAACGTTGCTCCCGATAGCCGCGGGGAATTCGGTGCTTCCGGTTATGTTAACCCCCGATTCGATAGTGCAGTTATCGCCGATTGTTACGGCGCCTTTAATAATATCGCCGTAAAATATTTCAGTGCCGGCGCCTATATTAATCTTCTGCCCTTCGAATGCCGAAAGGTGGACGTTCTCTTTTATCTCTACGCTTTCACCGAATGTTACATCGGCATCAATAAATACGTTTTTGCCAATGTTAAGGTTGTAATTTAATTTTGCCCCTTTGGATATATAAGCCCCTTTGCCAACCTTAATATCCAGCGGACGGCCGAGCTTATCCATTTCAATTATCGAATCAATTACGCTGTCATCAAAAAAGAAATCGACCGGATCGTCAATTTCAATTATGTCCTTAATCTTTTCGTATGCGTTATGGCGGGCAAGGGCATCCATTTCCTTAAGCACCGATTTATTGTTGAAGCCCATTAAAACGTATTGCTCTTTGGGGCTTACGGCGGCAACGGTAAGTCCGTTCCTGTTGAAAATTGAAATAAGGTCGGTTATATAAATTTCTTTCTGAACATTGTTCGATTCGATATTGTTGATAAGCCGTGCAAGGTGCTCGGCCCTGAAAACGTAAACGCCCGAATTGAATTCGTTATTCTTTAATAATTCATCCCTCGTATAGGAATACTGTTTGCCGTTGTAAAGGGCAACGTAAGGTTTTTCTTCGGGCAGGTTAAGTATATCCTTATATTCCATAATCTCGATAACCTTCCTGAAATCGTTAAGCGAGGGAACGCCGTTAATATCCTTTTCCTTAACGCGTATAATACGGCCGTAATAATTCTCTATGTAATTCCCTTCGTATAACCCGGTAAGCACCATCATATCGGCGCCCGATTCGACAAAGTTTTTGCGGAACTGTGATATGGTATCAGCGTCAATTAATCCCATATCCCCCGGAAGCACAAAAACGCTGCCTTTATATTTTTTGGTGTCATATTTTTCGAGCGCAACTTGAACGGCGTGCCCTGTTCCGTTCTGTTCCGCTTGATATGCAAAAAGCGTGTCTTTTCTCTTGCCTACTACGCGGGTTACGTCTTCGGCTTTTATACCTACAACTACAATTGTATTTAGTTTTTCAATTCCCCTGCCGCATGCTTCAAAAACGCGCAGAACGGTAGGCACTCCCCATATTTTATGGAGCATTTTGGAAGTCTGCGATTTTATTCTTTTTCCATGCCCGGCGGCAAGAATAATTGCCGTATCGGGGAATTCATAATTGAATTTTGCCGAATAATCATGTACGATTGTGAAAATTTCTGAATTTGAACCGGAACCCATAATCAACCTCTCAATTTTTGAAATCTTTTTTGCAACAAAAAGTAACATCCGGATGTAAAATTACGTCAAATAGATGAGAATTAAAATCCTGTTTTCCCTTGCAAAAGAAACAAATTGAAGGGTTTAAGCGTTTTTAAAGAAGAAAGTTCAATAATAATCCGGAGTATAGACATGAAAAAATTGGTTTTATTTTTATTAGTCCCCCTATTATTTATTTCATTAGGCAAATCATACGCGCAGGAAAATAAGTTCGGGCTGGGTGTTATGGTTGGCGCTCCTACAGGCATAAGCGCCAAATATTGGGTAAGCGAAGATAACGCATTCGATTTCGGCCTGGCATACTCGTTTGTTGAAACTCATAACGCACTTTCAATTCATGCCGATTACCTTTACCACGAAAACCGCTGGTTTCCAAAATTCGACCGTCTCGACTTCTATTACGGATACGGTGTTAGAATTAGAGCCAATAGCGACCAGACGAGTCTGGGGCTTAGAGGCGTAGCGGGACTTGATCTGATGCTTAAACAGGCTCCGGTGGATATTTTTCTTGAGATAGCGCCGGTATTTAAGCTGGTTCCTTCAACAGCGCTAAATCTCGATTGCTCGCTCGGGGCAAGATATTATTTTTAACGTAAAATCTTTTTAGAGCATAAAAAAGCCGCTCTTTAAAAAGCGGCTTTTTTATTAAACATAAACAGCAAAGGGTTATTCATCCTGTTTCATTTTCGTGGGAATTCCCAGTTCATCCATTTTACGGTAGAGTGATGAAAGTCCAATACCGAGCGCTTTTGCAACTTCTTCCTTATTATACTCGGTTTTCTTAATAATCTTAAGAATATGTTCCTTTTCGAAGCGGGCTGTTGCGTCTTTAAGTGAATCTGGGTAATCGAGCGGGATAATTTCTGTTTTTAAATAATCGGAAAGATCGTTTACGGTAATTTTATTCGACCTGGCAAAGATGATTCCCCTTTCAATAACATTTTCAAGTTCGCGCACTCCGCCCCGCCAGTCGTGTGCCATTAAAACGCGCATTGTATCGTTATCGGCGCTTAAAATCTTTTTCCCCATTTCATTGCAGTACTTTTCAATAAAATGGTTTACAAGAAGGGGAATATCCTCCTTCCTTTCGTTAAGAGGGGGGAGTTTAATTTCAACCACATTAAGCCTGTAGTAAAGGTCTTCCCTAAATTCGCCCGCTTTAACTTTCTCAAACAGGTTCTGGTTTGTGGCGGCAATAATCCTTACATCGGTAGCCACCGGTTTAGTGCCTCCAACGGGAAAGAATTGTTTATCCTCAATAGCGCGGAGGAGTTTAACCTGCAGGTTAAGCGGAAGGTCTCCAATTTCATCCAGAAAAAGAGTGCCCCCGTCTGCTACTTTAAATAGCCCCAGTTTATCTTCGGTAGCTCCTGTAAAAGCCCCTTTCTTATGACCGAAGAGTTCGCTTTCGATAAGGTTTTCCTGAATGGCCCCGCAGTTGATAGGGAGGAAAATAGAATCCTTCCTGCGGCTGTTGAAATGGATTGCCTTGGCGGCAAGTTCTTTGCCCGTACCGCTTCTGCCAATTAAAAGGACGTTGCTGTTTGTAGGGGCAACCTGGTTTATTAGGTCGAACACTCTTTTCATCGGCTCGCTGTTTCCAATCAGATTGCGGTACCCTTCTTCGGCTGATATGCGTCTTCTTAAAAATTTATTCTCGTCCGAAAGCTTCTTAAAATCGAGCAGTCTTTTAACCCTTATAATAAGGTCTTCAAAATCGACCGGTTTAATAAGGTAATCGTATGCCCCTTTGCGCAGGGAATCAATTGCGGTTTGAACCGACGCGTATGCGGTCATAATAATAAAATGGGTATCGGGGGAAATTTTAACGGCGGAATCGAGCAGCTGTATGCCGTCGAATTTAGGCATTTTTATGTCGCTTATAACAAGGTCGTAGCTTTCATCCTTAATTTTAGCCAATGCCTCCTCGCCGTCGGCCGCGGTGCCGGTAATAAAGCCTTCATCTTCAAGAACAGATTTAATCGAATCGCGGATTGCCTTTTCGTCGTCTGCTATTAATATTTTTGCGGGCATTTAATTCTCCTCTCTGCTGTTATTGATAGGCAAGACTACCTTAAAGCAGCTTCCCTTATTTTCGGCGCTTGTAACCGTAATATCGCCGTTGAATTTTTTAACTATTCCATAGCTTACCGAAAGGCCGAGCCCGGTTCCTTTGCCTACTTCCTTTGTGGTAAAGAAGGGTTCGAATATTTTTTCAATTACTTCTTCGGTCATTCCGCATCCGTCGTCGCATATATCAATTACAATTGATTCGTCGTCGTTTCTGGTCTTTACCGATATAGTCCCTTCTCCTTTAACGGCATCCAGAGCGTTGATGAGAATATTGACAAAAACCTGAAGGAGCTGGTCGGCTTCTGCTTTAATGCTGGGGAGGCCGGCAGATAAATCGGTTTCAAAATTTATGTTTTTTACCCTTTTATCGTATTTAACTATTCCTATTGCCGTTTTAATTATTCCGGTTAAATCTACAAAAGATTCTTCATACCTGGGGGGACGGGAAAAATCGACAAGCTCCCTTACAATTTTCGAAATCCTGTCTATGTTTGCCCTTAATGTTGCCAGATGCTCGTTTGTCGATTCGTCATTTACTTTCCTCTGAAGAAGCTGTACAATGGAAGAAATGCCTGCAAGAGGATTCCCTATTTCGTGTGCTATTCCTGCTGAAAGCTGTCCTAGTACCGCAAGCTTTTCCGACTGGTCAATCTGCTGTTGAAGTTTCTTTACCTCGGTAAAGTCCCTTATTATAATCGACCTACCGTTGTACTGCCCGTCGCTGCTTGGAAGTCGGCTTACATTAAGCTGAACGAAAATAATTTTGCCGCTTTTAGTAATTCTTTCGGTATCGAGAACTATCGAGTTGCCAAGCCTGCCAACCTCATTCTGAATCATCTTTAATTCGTCTATATATTTTTTACCGTGCGGAAGTATGAATGAAGAGGACCTTCCGATGGCTTCTTCGGCGGAGAATCCGAAAATCTTTTCGGCTCCTTTATTCCATTCTATAAAATTCTCGTTTTTATCCACAATCATAATCGCGTGGTCCGAAGTGCGCAGGATATTGGATAAATACTGTTTGTTCACTTCCAGTTTCGATGCCAGGCGGTCCCGGTCCCTCGATATTTCGCTTACCTGCGCGTTAAGATAAAACGTGCAGTAGCGCGCAAAAATTTCCTCGAATACTTCATCGAGAAACCCGAGCATTATTACTGGGTCGCTGTTTTTGGGAGGGTCTTTCTCTATATAGGTGATAATTGAATAACGCCCCTGACTTAAGACCTGGCTTATTTCAAGCAGGTTGAATTCATCTTTCGAAAACAGGTTGTAAATATCAAGCAGGTATTTCTCCTCGCTGGCAAAATCGTTGGTCTCTATGAACTCAATTATAAGTGATAATGTTTTTTCGACGTACCTTCTTATTTCGGCCGCTGAAAGCTTATCTTCGAAAACGGCGAATAATTTATCGCTCCAGCTGCGGATTATCAGATCGTAGTTCTTTCTTAATATCTGTAAAATTATCTTTCTCATGTGTAAAATCTGCCAAAAAATGAAAAATGCTAAAACAACCTGTTAAAAATAAGAATAATTAAGAAACAAAATGGAAGGAACCTGAAAATTGCATTGATGTATAAGGGGAATAATAGCTATTTTTAAGGGGTAACATAAGAGGGAATTATGAAAGGAAGAAATTTATCAGCATTACTATTGTTATTTATATTGCCTGTATTAATCGGAGCGCAGACAGTACCGGTAAAAACCGAGATTAAAAGCGTAAAAGTCTATCTTTCGGGGGCGGAGCTGTTCCATACGGCTAAGGTTAAGCTCGAAAAGGGGAATTATGAAATATTATTCGGCAATATTGCATCCAATTTCGACATGAACTCCGTTTCAGTTACGGGCAAGGGGAATATTATTATTACTTCGGTTGGCCAGCAGTATAATTATCTGGAGAACGCCGTTAAACCGGAGGAAATTAAGGTGCTTGAAGATTCTCTTAAAACTGTTGAAGCCGCTATTACAAAAAAGGGGAATGAAAGGGATGTTTTTGCTTACGAACAGGAACTTATTCTTACCAACAGGAATCTTGCCGGCCGGCAGACCAACGTAACCGTTGCCGAAGTTCAGAAATATGCCGACTACCTAAGGAAAAGAATAACAGAAATCAGAAGTTCAATGTCGGCATTAAACCTTGATTTAGAAAACCTTAATAAAACGCGCGATAGGATTAACCGCCAGCTGCAGGACCTGAATGAAAAGTACCGCCAGCCGGTTAACCAGATTTCCGTGGATGTTACTTCGAACGCACCGGGCACGGCAGAATTTGAAATCTCTTATTTTGTAAGCGATGCCGGCTGGACCCCTGTTTATGAGGTTAGGGTTAAGGATATTAATAAGCCTATCGATTTGGGATATACCGCTAAAATTAGGCAGAATACAGGGCTCGATTGGAATAACGTTAAACTTGCCCTTTCTTCAAGAAATCCATGGCAGTCCCAGAATAAACCTGAATTATATCCATGGTTAATCGACTTTAGAACACTGGCAAAGAAATACGCGCCTCAGGCCGAGGCTAATGTTATGGGGGCCGCCAACAGCGGAGTGGTTGTAATGAGGAAAGAGGCGGAAGCGCCTATTGCCGAAACAATGGCCGATTATACTTCGGTTAACGAGGATTTGCTCTCGTTCGAATTCGAGGCCTCAATTCCGTGCACAATACCGGCGGACGGCAAGCCCCATTCTGTAATTCTTAAGAATTATGAATTACCCGGCACATTCGAGTATTTTGCCGCCCCTAAAATGGATAGGGACGCATTCTTACTGGGGCATATTACTAAATGGGGCGATCTGAATTTCCTTCAGGGGGAAGCTCTTACATATTACGGCAACTCGTTTATAGGCAGGACTTATATAAACCCGAATATTTCCAAGGATACTCTCACCCTTTCGCTGGGACGCGACAGGGGAATTAATGTGGAAAGGAAACCGCTTAAGGATTATACCGAAGATAAATTTTTAAGCAGCGATATTGAACGCACCTTTGCATACGACTTAATTATTAAAAACAATAAGAATAAAGAAATTAAGATAACCGTGGAAGACCAGATACCTGTTTCCAAAAATGAGGATATAACCGTAAAGCCGATTGAATTATCGGGGGGAAGCCTTGATGCCGAAAGCGGCAAAGTAAAATGGAACGTTACAGTAGAACCGGGCAAATCGGTTACAAAAAGATTTGTCTTCTCGGTACGCTATCCAAAAGATAAACCGGTTTCCGTAATCGAAAGGCCGGTATTGAAAACCTGCCTCTGTTCGATCAAAAGCAGGACAACCTGGAGGAGTAAATGGGGGTGTAAGTGAGAGGATAGAAAGTTTGTTGGAATTTATCCGAAGGACCCCG
>DAHYUM010000249.1 GCA_027398005.1 bacterium | reverse complement strand
TCCGGATCGGCAAGCCAGTTATGTAGTTCAAAACGCGCCTCCCCTAAAAACTGGCGCGCCCCTTCGTCCCCGTTAATTATCATTAACGGCATTATGTTTTTTTCTTCGAATGCCTGATAAAGGGAGAGGCAGCGGGTTATATGGCCGTAGCCGGTACTCTGGTATCCCTCGGTTATAATTATTACTTTCATTTTCCGCCGTTAACGACGTCTAATATAGTACCTGCAATGTATTCAAGGTCTTTATCGGTAAGGGCCGGGTATACGGGGAGTGAAATTTCTTCGGAGTAGAATTTTTCCGATTCGGGATAATCCCCCTCTTTGAACCCGAAATTATTTTTATAATAGGGCTGAAGGTGAACCGGGATATAATGCACTTGCCCGAATATCCCTTTTTCCCTAAGCGAAGAGAATAATTCTTTCTTTGTAAGTTTTAGTTTACTGTGCTTAATTCTTAAGGGATAAAGGTGATATGAATGGTTGCCGTTTTCGGTCTGTTCGGGAATCTGCATATATTCGTTCCCTCCGAAAGCGTTATCGTAAAAACGGGCAATTTCCCTTCTTCTCTTTACAAAGGAATCAAGTTTATTCAGCTGCGAAATTCCGAGCGCGCACTGGAAATCTGTAATGCGGTAATTGAAACCGAGCTTATGCATTTCATAATACCAGGGACCGTCATTCCTTTCGAGATATTTTTCATCCTTTGTCATTCCGTGCGTTCTAAAAATCTTAATCTGCTCATCAAGTTCTTTACTGTTTGTTATCACAGCCCCCCCTTCGCCGGTGGTAATATGCTTAACCGGATGGAAGCTTAAATTTACCGCGTCGGCATATTCGGCCGAATATTTATCGCTCCCTTTATATACAGCCCCCAGGGCATGGCAGTTATCGTTTACAAGCTGAAAACCGTATTTGTCAGAAAGCTCTCTAAGCGCATCCCAGCGGCACGGGTTCCCCGCAAAATCTACAGCCACAACCGCCTTAATGTTCTTCTTCTTTCCCCGGTAAAAGAGTATTTTCTCTTCAAGTTTTTGAACGTCTATTGTATAAGTCACGGGATCGATATCCACAAAATCGGGGGTTGCCCCTGCATACAAAATGCAGTTAGCGCTGGCGAGAAAAGTAATTGGTACTGTAAGTATAATATCCCCCGGTTTCCAGCCAAGACCGAGAGCAATCATATGAAGCCCCGCTGTACCGTTGGATACTGCGGAACAGTATGCCCCCCCCAGTTTGCTGTTTAGGGCATCTTCAAATTTTTTAATTGTCGGCCCCTGCGTCATCCAGTCCGATTTTAAAGCATCAACAACCGCCTGAATATCATCGTTATCAATAGTCTGTTTTCCGTAAGAATATGATGCGCCCATTTAATCTCCGTAAATAATCTCTTTTGCACCGTCAACATTGGTAAGTATTAATTCTTTCAGTTCGTCAACCGAAAGGAATTTTTCATTTTCGCCGCTGTTGTAGCTGAAGCCGAAACTGCAGAATTTACCTTCTATGCCGTTGCTTCCTTTTCTGAATTTTTCCACATCCCACACCGGAATTGAGGGAAGAATTACATAATAATCCTTAAACTCAACCGTATTAATTGCGTCGGTTGCGGTAATCATTTCTTCGTGCAGTTTTTCGCCGGGACGAATACCCACAACTTCAATTTTCGCACCCGGGTCAATTGCCGCCGCCAGATCCAGAATTTTATAGGAAGGAATTTTCGGAACAAAAAGCTCGCCCCCCCACATCCTTTCAAGCGAATCGATTACGAAATCGACCCCTTCCTGAAGCGTTATATTAAAGCGGGTCATCCTATCATCCGTAACGGGCAATACTTTTGCCTTTCTTTTCTGCAGAAAGAATGGAATAACCGAGCCCCGGCTTCCCATAACATTTCCGTAACGGACTACCGAAAATTTGATATCGTGCGCCCCCTTGTAATTGTTTGCCGCCACAAATAATTTATCCGAGCATAGTTTTGTGGCGCCGTAAAGGTTTATAGGAGCGGCCGCCTTATCGGTGCTTAGCGCAATTACTTTATGCACCCCCGCCGCAAAGCAGGCGTCAATTACATTCTGTCCACCGATAATGTTGGTTTTAACCGCCTCAAAAGGATTGTATTCTGCGGCGGGCACCTGCTTAAGCGCCGCGGCGTGAACTACTATGTCCACCCCTTCCATTGCCCTGCGCAGCCTTTCGGCATCCCTTACATCCCCTATAAAATAACGCATCAAAACCCCTTCTTTTCTGAATAGGGGGTTTTCCTGCATTTCGAACTGTTTTAATTCATCCCTGCTGTATATTATAATCTTTTTAGGGGAGTATTTTTTAAGAACCGTGTAAATAAACTTTTTACCGAACGAGCCGGTTCCCCCCGTAATTAATATGGTTTTTCCGTCTAGCATTTCTTTTCCAAAATTTTTCTACAAAGTTATGTAATTTATTAGATATTGGAAACGGAAATCGGGCTTTATAAGGGAGTGGCTGGGGTTATGGAAATTCACTCCCACCCTTCCATTCAAAACAATTTTTGACCGCTTACAACATTATTATGCCCCTTTACACACTTATTATAATTTTAAATAAAATAATGGCGATTATATTAGTAAAAAAAGGGGGTTTTTCCGCTTTAGATGAAATACCGGATAGAGGATTTAATAGATATTAAGCTTCTGCAGGAACTGCAGGACGGATTGGACAGGATAAATCATTTCCCGGCCGCGCTAATGAGTACCGCGGGGGAGATACTAACTTCAACTTCCTGGCAGGAAATCTGCACAAAATTCCACCGGATGAATCCGGAAACGGCATCAGAATGCGCAAAAACCACTCAATATATTAATGACCGGCTTAACGATGCAAACCCCACATTGATTTATGAATGCCCCTTTCATCTTTACGACAGCGCAACCCCGATTATTATTGAGGGGGAACATATTGCCACATTCCACACGGGACAGTTTTTT
>DAHYUM010000248.1 GCA_027398005.1 bacterium | reverse complement strand
GTTCAAGATGAACTTTGAGCAGGCTATCAGGGCTATTCTGCGTCACGACCCCGATATAGTTCTTGTAGGCGAGATGCGCGATAAGGAAACAGCCGAAACCGCTATTAAGCTTGCTAATACGGGCCACTTGACGTTTTCCACCCTTCACACTAACGACGCATCGAGCGCCGTTGCGCGTCTATATAAAATGGGGGTAGAACCCTTCCTTATAGCTTATGCTATTAACATAATTGTTGCGCAGCGACTTATAAGAAAACTGTGCGAACACTGCAAAAGAAAAATTACTCAGAACAAAGAAAACGTTATTATTGCGGCGGGGCTTAATCCCGAAGAATATATGAAATACGACCTTTACGAGCCGGTTGGATGCGACAAGTGCAACAACTCCGGTTTCAAGGGAAGAATGGCTATTCACGAGGCTCTCTATTTCACAAAGGATATAAGGGAGATAATCGTAAGGTCGGGGGATGAAGTTGATGAGGAAGCAATCCGCCTTCAGGCGCGTAAAGATGGTACAGTCAGCCTTAGGGAATCGGGGTTTGACAAGGCTAAAATGGGGCTTACTTCAATTCCCGAAGTGATTGCCGCCACGATGGAAGAGTAAACTAAGTCGGATATTATCCGATTATAAATAGAGGATTTAACTAAAGTCAGGTAATAAATGGTTGAAGGCGCAAAAGCGGTTCTTACGGAATTTGTTAAACAGATACCCCCAACAATATTCGGGGCTGAAAGAGTACAGTATCTGGCCGAAAGACTGCATACCCTTAATGTAGATGACAAGCTTAAAATAATTAAGCTTATGAACCATATGCTTAGCACTATGCTCGAAAGGAACGCATCGGATATTGAGCTTGGAGGGCATGCCACAGGGGGCTTTGTATGGTTCAGGGTTTACGGCGATAAGGTAAGAGTGCGCGACCTGCCCGAATTTACAATGGATGAGGCGGCTATGTTAATTTTATGCCTTCTCAACCAGAACCAGCTTAAGTATATTATCGAAAACAGGAACCTCGATTTCAGTTATACATTTTATTATGAAGCGTCAAAAAAGGATGTCCGTTTTAGGGCTGATACCTATTTTGACCTTGATACGCTTGCACTGAATATGCGCGCTATATCGGCAGTGCCGCGGCCTCTCGAAACACTCGGATTCCATCCCAATGCGGTTCAGCAGATGAGCCACGGGTATATTAAATTCGGCCTTTCGCTTGTTACCGGTATTACAGGCTCGGGTAAATCTACAACACTCGATGCCGTAATTGACTTCCACAACAAGTTCGATCCCGCGCATATCGTAATTATTGCCTCCCCTATTGAATATGTGCATACTTCCAATGTCTCAATTATTAAGCACAGGGAAGTAGGCAAGGATGTCCTTTCATTCAAGGAAGGGGTAATTCAGTGCTTGCGCCAGGATCCGGACATAATAGTAATAGGGGAAATGAGGGACCCGGATACAATTATGGCCGCTCTTGAGGTAACGGATACCGGACATAAAGTCTTTTCTACTCTTCATACTTCCTCGGCGGTGGAATCGATAGACAGAATTATTGCCGAAGTTGACCCTGCCGAGCAGGAACGTGTAAGAAACAGGCTTGCCGATGTGCTCATTTCGGTAGTTTCGCAGAAACTGGTACCCAGCCTTGACGGGAAGCGGGCTTTGGCAAAAGAAGTGCTGATTGTAACCCCAAGCGTTAAAGCGGCCATAAAAAACAACAATACTAGCGAAATTTACATGATGATTAACCAGGGGGGTCCTCAGGGCATGTTAACTATGGAACAGGATTTGCTTAGGTTAATGAACGAAAGAAAGATTTCGAAGGATAATGCCTTGGCATATTCGAATAATAAAACAAGAATGCTGCAATTATTAAAAGCAATGTGATAGATGAAACAAATTGTATGCTTATATACCGAAGGATCGGAAGCTAAATTAGCTCTGATTGAGAAAAACGGGGGAGCCCTTAAAATTGAAAGGGTCGCGTCGGTTCCTCTATCGCAGGGGCTTCAGGCCGCCGCCGCGGTTGACAATTCCGCCGTTTTTAATGCAGGGGATGAATTATCCACCGAAATTTCATTTGACAAGGACCAAGGGGAGAGCTTCTCACGTTATGATTCCTCGGATGTGGGGATGATTGCCAATGCCCTTGCCGGTGTTAACATGAAAAAAGCGGAGTTTATTCCCATTGTTACTGAGCCTACTGTTAACTTCCACCCGTACGATATTCAGCCCGAGCTTGTCAAAAAGGAAAAAGTAGTTGACCTGCTAAGGAAGGATATTCAGGATACAAAAGGGATAACAGTACCCCCCGATTTTATTGACTACATTGAGCTTAAGGATAATTCGCTGTTGGGCGTATTTCTTGAAGGGGACATAGCAGGCGTGCAGATGGTTAACCTTCTGGCGCATCATTTCGGAAGAAGGTTCCTTAAGATCAGCGGAGTAAAGCCGGCAGAACTTTCGCTCGCATATTACGTTTCCAAGACCACTAAATTTTTCCCCGAAGATTTTTCCCTTATAATTTATATAGGCAAGGAATACAGCAAGCTTCTTTTTCTTGAAGGGCAGCAGCTTAAGCATATAGGGGCAACGCTGGATATAGGAACGCGCAACCTGCATACATACGACGTTTATTTTTCGAAGATACTACTCGAAATGGAAAACGGGGGAATTCCGAAACTGGACAACATAATTCTATGCGGCGAAGACCGTTCGGAAAACCTTATACTTTCATTTTACGGAACATTCCCCGAGGCGAACGTAACCGAACTTAAGTTCGAGAATTTTGATATGGCTATGCTAAGCGAAGAGGTTATTAATAATATCTCGCTTTATTCCATACCTATTGCCGTGGCGGTTGAATATTTCGACACACTGGAGAAAGCTACCCGCGGAATCTCATTCCTGCCCAAGTACATTATAGAAAACCAGAAACCATTCCAGTTCGGATGGCACGGCTATGTCCTTCTGCCGTTCCTTTTCGGAGCCACATTCTTCTTTACTTTCAGGGGGCTTTCGAACCTACAGCACATTAAGGATCTGGAC
>DAHYUM010000247.1 GCA_027398005.1 bacterium | reverse complement strand
TCGATTCCGAAAAAAATATACTCATTTATTCTAGGGAGTATATGGTTAAGGAAATTATGGTGGCTGTAAATAATAATCCGGAAGCTAAGACTATTGAACTTGGAACGGAAAATTTATTTGCAGGCAAAAATGTAATTGAAGACCTGATTACCAAAAAGAAAATTAATATGGGTAAGGATAAAATTAATCTTAAGCTTGCCCCGTATGAGGCAATGATTTTGAAGCCGGTTAAATAGGGGGAGAGGGAATTAAAAACCGGTAAACCTTATTAAAAGGCAGGGCATTCAACCCTGCCTTTTTTTATGCTAATATACAGCGTAAACAACCCGCCGTTAAAACGGCGGGCTGTAATTCCATTCCCATGATTTTGCTCTTTAATCCATTTCGCAGTCCTAAAACTAAACTTCTTTGTTTTAATAAACAGCCCATGGTTTTAACCATGGGAAGAATAATCGAATGAAAAATATTATTGACTGTTTCAACGGTTTTGCGGTAAACCGGTGAATCTGCCGGAGAAGTTCAAAACCATTAAGATGGCGGGGGTTCCAATAATTTACGCGTGTAATAAATAATAAGGTAATTTGAAATCTGAGGCCCCCAATTTGATTATGCGTTACCTTTTGATAATTTTAACCGTCTAAACCATAAAAAAAGAGAACCGGTAAATTTGTGAACAAAAGGAATTTAACCGATTTAATTCCCCCTTGGCTTTTTTTACTCTTTATAGCGCCGGTTATGGGGGAACTGGTGTCGGCACATCAGTCGCCTGCGGAATTTATCAATCCACTTAATTTCCTTATACTGTCACTTCCATACGGGTTTGGTGCCCTAATAGCAAGGGAGCTGAATGTTAAGTGGGGTAGGAACATTTTACGGCTTCTTTTTCTTGGAGCAGCTTTTGGATTGTATGAAGAGGGAATTGTAGTTTATTCTTTATTCGATCCAAAATGGAACGAGCTTGGCGCGCTGTCATATTACGGATTTTACGGGGGCATAAATTGGACCTGGGGGATGATGACGGTCCATTTCCATATAATTATAAGCATAATAGCCGGAATTGTAATAACCGAAATTGTGTATTACAATAAACGCAGTGAAAGATGGCTTACTAATAGGGGAATGGCCGGTTGTTTTACAGGACTGATGATGTGGACTCCAGTGATGATAGTTATTACCGGAAGAAAAATTCCAACAATTACATTATATATATTGTGCATAGCAATAATTGTAATGCTTCTAATTGCCGCAAAGGATGTTAAAATTATAGACATAAAGAATAAAACTATCCGGGCAAAAAAGCCTTATGCCTATTTTATACTTGGCGCCCTTAACATGACTCTTTTTTTCGTTACAGTTTTTATTACTCCTGAACTTAAGTTCCCCCCTTTGATTATAACGGTATTGATTCTGCTGGGTATAGATATAGGCACACTTTTTCTTTTATTACGATGGTCCGATGGAGGGAAGAGGTGGGAAGACAGACAGAAGCTTGCATTTGTTTCGGGGGAGCTAAGTTTTTTTATTTTTTTCTGTTTTGCAAAGGACTTTGAACAATGGAAAGGGACAAGCATTACTGGGGCAGCGGCAATACTTTTACTTATCTACATTTCAAGAATTATAGGCAAACGGGAAAATAGCCCTGACCTGCAGTATAGGCAGGGCGGGTAATGAATTCGCCGCGCCAGTAAATACTTGAAATAACCGGTGCCGATATTCATCTTACGCATATTTGATATTGGATTTCCATTCCGGCATTTGATATAATTAGAGTTGAAATTGCCAAAATATATACAAAGGTGGACATGTCTTCAGCAGAGCTTTTCATCACAGAATCCGGCCCGAATTTTTATCCAGTATACGAATTTCATATCGCCAGACAGATCCGGAAGAAATATTCTGTTGAAGATTATCTTTTCTCGGTTACCGGCAATGTAATTTTTGCCAATTTTGCCCAGGTCCGTAATTTTGCTTATAAGCTGAACAGCGCAAGGAGTGAAGGGGATAGAGTAGATCCGGGGCATATAAATGCCGCTGGATTGATGGATGAAATTTTTCACTTTGTGCTTAGGGAATATGAAGAGAAGAATAATCCCGGCGCATTCCAGCGCGCGGCAGAATATCTGAATGCCAATATGGGGGAAGAGGAAGTAAGAAAAGTGATGTTCGAGTTCATAGAATTATTCCCTCCATACGATGTTTATAAGGGGAAAATGAGCTCGTTCGATTATCTTAATTCCTATACCGGCAGCAGGGCAAATTTCCATATTGCTTTGGAAGAAATGCTTACACTCTACTTTGCCAATCTTAACCCTGCAAACAATAAGATTAAGGAATTGTTCGATTCGAATTACTTTTCAAATCCAAAAGTATTTGAAAAATTAATAAGCCATCTCGATTTCTTTTTCCAGAAAGAGGCTGCCATAGGTGATGAGAACCAGGATGTATTCACCTTTCTTATGATGCCGATACTAAAGCACCCCGATAATATAGAGGCCCAGCTCGATTTCATTAGGGATAAATGGAAAGTAATTATAGAAGAAAAATTTCTGAAAAGAATTTTAGCCGGAAAAGATTTTATTAAAGAAGGCTACCGGATTGAACATTCTGCCGGAGGACCACCTCCAACATTCGTACCCCATTACAAGGATGCGGTTTTTGAAGCCGAAATGGGGGCGCTTGGAAAATCGGGGTATAAATTTGAATCGGAAAGCGTTAAAACATACGAAGAGCCTGAAAAATTCAGCGCAGACCTGCACTGGATGCCGGAACTGGTGCTTATGGCAAAAAACGTTTATGTATGGCTCGACCAGCTTTCAAAACAATACGGGGCTAATATAAGGCGTCTTGACCAGATACCGGATGAAGAACTTGACCGACTTGCCGGATGGCATTTTACAGGTCTTTGGCTTATAGGCATTTGGGAAAGGAGCAGCGCATCCAAAAAAATTAAACATATAACGGGTAATATCGACGCTGTTTCTTCGGCTTACTCCCTTTACGATTACCAGATTGCATACGACCTTGGTGGGGAGGAGGCTTACAGGAATCTTGACGCAAGGACA
>DAHYUM010000246.1 GCA_027398005.1 bacterium | reverse complement strand
CCCCCGAAGTTATAGAAAAACTTGCAAAGCTCCATATTCCTGTTGAGCGGACCGACCTTACAGGGGGAGTAATCTTTTCTTCGGACGGGAATAAAATATCTCTAATTGATTGGAAAAAGAGGGAAAGTCAATTTATATTTGGTTTGTAATAATTAAAGAAAAATAGAGCAGATGTTGATTCATACCGATTATTCAATTAAAAACCTCAATTCTTTCCACATTGACGTAAAAGCAAAATACTTTATAGAAATTAATGAAGAGAATGAACTTACCCAGCTGTTGCATACCGACGAATATGCCTTAAATAAGAGGCTGGTTTTAGGGGAAGGGAGCAATATCCTTTTTACCGAAAAATTCGACGGATTGATTATTAAATTAAATACTAAAGGCATTTCGGTTATTGAAGAAAGTGAAACCGAAGCTGTAGTTGAATCCGCGGCAGGGGAAAAGTGGGATAATTTTGTAAAGTTTTGTGTGGAAAATAAACTTTACGGAGCAGAAAATCTCTCCGGAATTCCGGGTACCGTTGGTGCCGCTCCCGTACAGAATATTGGTGCTTACGGTACCGAGCTGAAAGATATATTCCATTCCCTTGAAGGGTATTTTACCGATGGAATGAGAAAGGGATATTTTGAGCCGGAGGATTGCGAATTCGATTACAGGGCCAGTGTTTTTAAGGATAGATTTAAAAATGCGTTTATTATTACAAAAGTAAGGTTCAGGTTATCCAAATTGCACAGCCTGCATCTAAATTACCGGGACTTAAAGGAAATATATAAAGATCAGCCAGCCGAAAGCATACTGCTTGCCGACGTAAGGGAATCGATACTTGGCATACGAAGCAACAAACTGCCCGATCCATACGAATTCGGGAATGCGGGAAGCTTTTTCAAAAATCCCGAAATAAGCAACAGAAAATTTAAAGAACTGCACGAAAAATACCCCGATATAGTCCATTTCAAAGTTGATTCAACCACAGTAAAGGTGCCCGCCGCATGGCTTATTGAAAAATGCGGACTTAAGGGGTACAGACTTGGTCAGACTGCAACGCACTCCAAACAGCCTTTGGTCATAATTAATCTCGGTTCGGCAAAGGGGAAAGAAATTGCCGAATTTGCCGATTTTATTCAGGCAAAAGTTAAAAAGAAATTCCAGATTGACCTTATACCGGAAGTAAACATAATTTAAATAAAAAAGAGGATTTAATGGCTCAGGAAATTAAGGAAGAAGGATTAATAGGTAAAACCGTAAAGGAAATTACCCAGCCGTTCAAGGATTTATTCCACACATCGCGCGCCTTATTCGGTCTTAATTTATCCTACCTCATTGAAGGATTTACATATTTCGGAGTGTTGGGATATCTGACACTTTATTTCAATGAATATGTGGGATTGAACGATATAAATGCAGGCCAGATGGTAGGTGTTCTAACTGCCGGAATTACGTTAAGCATGCTTTTTCTGGGCGCTACGGTTGACTGGATAGGGCTTAGAAAATCGATGATATATGCCCTAATATTCATGTTCGGAGGCAGGGTTCTTATTTCGGTTGCGCCTCATATTGGTGTTCCCGGATGGGGCAATTCGGCCCATATATTCGCTATGCTTGGCATACTGGGCATTGTAATAGGATACGGCATATACCAGCCTGCATGCTACGCGGGGGTAAAAAAACTTACCAACGAAAAGACCTCGGCAATGGGGTATGCAATGCTTTATGCTTTAATGAACCTTGGGGGTTTTTTACCCGGTATTGTTGCCCCCGAAGTAAGACAGGCTACTAGCATGCTTACCGTTATGTGGATATATGCCATATTTACAATTGTCGGCCTTGGTGTTGTTTATTTTATAATTACGAAAAAAGCTTATAATAAGGCAGTTGAAGAAGTAAAGAAAGATAGTAACGTTCAGGTTGAAGAAGAGGAAACGGACGAACTTTCTAATATGAGCTTTAAGGAAAAAGTAAGTTTTTATATTAAAAATTTCCCGCTTAGGGATTTAAGGTTCCTCTTCTTTATTTTCATCCTTATTCCCGTTCAGACTCTTTTTGCCCACAACTGGCTTACACTGCCTGCATACTTTAAAAGGGCTTTCGAAGGAACGGTAAGCAACTATTTCGAATTCTTTACCAACTTTAATCCGGTTCTTATTTTTATTCTTACCCCGATGGTAACAGCCCTTACAAGCAAGAAAGATACTTATAAGATGATGATTATAGGAACCCTTGTAATGGCGTCGCCTACATTTTTCCTTGCAACGGGTCCTTCTATGCCAGCCGTATTTGCATACCTTATTGTAATGTCAATAGGCGAAGCAATGTGGCAGCCCCGCTTCTTACAGTGGGTAGCCGAAATTGCCCCCAAAAATATGACCGGCATATATATGGGAATAGGGCAGTTCCCCTGGTTCCTTACAAAAATTATCACCAGTCTTTATTCCGGCTGGTTCTTAATGCACTATTGCCCCGATAATACATTGCCTTCTATGATGAATACCGGCACCATGTGGCTTATATACGGCTTCATAGCAATTATAAGTCCTATTGGTTTATTCCTCGCCAGAGGGTGGATGCAGAAAGGATTTAAGACTAAGCACGAAGCTTAATTTTGGAAACCCGGTTTACGCCGGGTTTTTTTTATGGTTAAACTCTTTAACGTTAAAGCATCCTTTGCAGGGTCATTCAAATTAATTATTTTCGTCCGTGTTAAAATTACTGAGGTACAAATGAAAAAAATATTACCGTTCGCATTGCTGATTCCATTTTTGGCGGCATGTTCTTCTTCTTCACTTATGAATAAACCGGAGGCCGAATTGAAAGAATATTCAAAAGCATTGGCAGATAAAATGCTGATTATAGATACACATTTCGATACTCCGATGAACCTTCTTCACGGCGATGCCGATTTTTCTAAAAGTTATCCGCAGGGGAATTTCGATTATCCAAGGGCAAAAGAAGGGGGACTTAAAGTTTTAAGGCTCTTAAGGGGGGTCAAAAGAGATCTCCAGTCCTCCCCAATGGGAGAGGGCGGAGTCCACAAGGCTCAGCCACGCGGAGGAAAGCTCCC
>DAHYUM010000245.1 GCA_027398005.1 bacterium | reverse complement strand
CCATCCTACCTGAAAATGTTCGGCTACAGCAGCGCAGATGAAATTGTAGGCAGACCGGCATGGGATTTAATTGCACCTTCCGAAAAGGAAAGGATTAAATTATTCTCGCGCAACAGAAGCGAGGGTTTTCCCGCACCATCTTTTTATGAAACAATTGGAGAGAGGAAGGACGGAACACTTTTCCCGATGGAAGTAAGGGTATCCACCTATATAATGAACGGCGAGGTTTACTCGGTAGTTGCCGAAAGGGATATTACTGAAAGGAAAAACGCGGAACGAGAACTGCTTGAACACCGTAACCATCTCGCCGAGCTTGTGAATAAGAGAACTGCAGAACTGGATGAGCTGAATAAGGAATTACTAATTGAAATTGAGAAACAAAAGGAAGCCGAACGCCAGCTTCAGATTTCACTTGAAAAAGAGAAGGAACTGGGGCGTCTTAAAAGCCGTTTCATAACCACCGCCTCGCACGAATTCAGAACGCCTTTGACGGCACTCCTTTCCTCAGTGGAATTAATTCAGCGTTACGGAAAAAGATGGGATGAAGTTAAGATAACGGAGCATATAGACAGGATAAAAAATTCAGTTGAATACCTTTCGCACCTTTTGGACGAGGTGCTTGACGTAAGCCGGGCCGAAGCTGGCAAAATAGGGTATAATCCCATACAGGTAAACCTGAAAGAAATCTGCCGCAAGGCAATTGAGGAAATTCAGCTTACCTCGGGCAATAGGCAGAATTTTATTCTTAACTACCAATCCGTTATTAANGAATTCAAACTGGATGCGCTCCACATTTACGCAATTCTTACGAACCTCCTTTCCAACGCCTCAAAATACTCCCCTGAAGAGGGTAACATCGAACTTGATGTCGATTCGGATATCGAAACCCTTACGATTACAATTAAAGATTACGGACTGGGGATACCTCCCGAAGATATGGATAAACTATTCGAGCCTTTTCACCGTGCTACGAATATAAATGAAATAAGGGGAACCGGACTCGGGTTAACTATTGTAAAGAATGCAGTCGATCTTCATAATGGAAAGATTGAAGTAAATTCGGTATTGGGCAAAGGGACTTCTTTTAAAGTAGAAATTCCTTTAAGACTGAATTAACCACGCTTTCCTTCATTTCGTGTCCCCCTTCAAAAATCTTCGCGCTGTATTTTACCCCTTTCTCATTTAAAACTTTTTCTCCTTCGGCAAGTTTTTCGGGGGGAAGATATCCATCCCTGCTTCCGGTAACAATAAAAAGGGAATTAAACGAGGCGTTCCAATTTTCAATTTCAAAATCGGGGGGTAGAAAACCTCCCCACAGAACCAGGTTCTCCGCTTTAACATTTCCCCTCTGCAGCCATCTGGATGCGGTTGCAGTCCCCTGCGAAAATCCGAATACATTCAATTTTACATTGCGCCCGTTTAAAAGCTTCTTAATTCCGGCATAGATATCATTTAAATAATTAACGTAGTCCTCAATTTCGTTTTCCCTTTCCTCGCGTGTCATCCATGATGCGCCAATTTTGCCGAATATATCGTCGGTATAAAACCGGCTTAGTGCTTCGGGGGCGGCAAGAAGAGTTTTTCCGTCATCTAATATTTGAAATTTCTTAATGAAATTTTCGGCAAGCTGTCCGTAGCCGTGAAGCAGGAACCATACGGTTTCCGCCTTTTCAAAATCAACTCCATTAATAAAATAGCGTGCGGTTCTTTTAACGGTTATATTATTTGGGTTTATATTCATTGCAATAAATTTCCATTGTTATGCACAAAAATATTAGAATTATCCGGCAATTGATACAAGGCGGGGGAAAAAGAGGAACGCCGGGGAAAAATTTTCCGGCGTTCCATAAAAAAATTATTTCTTAAGAAGATTATTAAGGAACAGTTTATGAATTCTCTTATACTCGTCAGTCCAGCTTTTCGGGTCGGTAAAGCCGTGGCTTTCAATCGGGTATATAGCCAGGTCCCAGTTATCCTTACCCAGCTCAATAAGCCTTT
The DNA here is from genome assembly GCA_027398005.1 of bacterium. Lineage (GTDB taxonomy): Bacteria > Bacteroidota > Ignavibacteria > Ignavibacteriales > Melioribacteraceae > JAEXUB01. The sequence goes on along the minus strand of DAHYUM010000245.1, from coordinate 1,161 downwards.
CGGTAAGCCTTACAATATCCTGAAAATGAACGTTGTCATCCATAACCCCGTGGCACATTAAAAGCGCCCCCTGCAGTCCTTCCGCAAAGTAGATAGGGGAACTTCTTACATAGGCGAGGGAATCGAGATAAGGAACATTTAAAATATTTGCCGTATAGCCGTGGTTATAATGCGCCCAATCGGTAACCGAACGGAGAGCGGCACCGGCTGCAAAAACCCCCGGTTTCGTAAACATCGCCATCAGGGTCATAAAGCCTCCGTATGAACCGCCGTAGATTCCAATTCTTTTAGCGTCAACTCCGCAATTCTCAACCATATATTTAGCGCCGTCAACATTATCCGAAAGGTCCTTGCCCCCCATGTGGCGGTAAATTCCGGTTCTCCAATCCCTTCCGTATCCGGCGCTTCCCCTGTAGTCTATATCCATAACGGTAAAACCCTCGTCGGCAAGAAGGTTATTAAACATATATTCGTGCGGGTATTCGCTCCACCATTTATGAGCATTCTGCAGATATCCGGCGCCATGAACAAAGATAACGCCTGCGCCGTTTTTAACCCCGTTTTCGGGCCTGTAAAGACGCGCGTAAACAGTAGCCCCGTCTTCGGCTTTAAATGTAATCACTTCCGGATCGCGCCATGGATATGATTTAAATTCATCTGTAAGGGATGAAGTAACCTGTTTTTCTTCGGCCCCCTTCTTGTTTTCCATTACATATAATTCAGGCGGCTTATTGGTATATGAATAAATTACCGCAATGTTCTTTTCATCGGGGGAAAGCACGCAATCGTTATTGCCCGTTAAAGAAGTAATCCTTTCGGGTGTTCCGCCGTTAATAGGCATTCTATAAAAATTCCTTTCACCCGGATGGACTTCGTTGGATGTGAAATACCAGGATTTTTTATCCTTCGAAATCTGCGGACTGTATACTTCAAATTTTCCTTTGGTAAGCTGTTTAACATCCCCCGTTTCAACATTGGCAGTATAGATATGCGCATAGCCGTCAATTTCGGACTGGAACCAGACGCTCTTGTTATCGGGCATCCATCCGAATGAGTAAGCGCCGGGCCCGTCAATCCATGCTTCGTTCCTTTCCCTGAAAAGGTTTGTAAGCTTACCTGTTTCAAGGTCTACTTTTACAATCCATTTATCCTTATTATCCA
>DAHYUM010000244.1 GCA_027398005.1 bacterium | reverse complement strand
AGGTTCAGCCTCCCGTTCCTCAATTGTTAGGGCCCCCTGCGGGCAAAAGCCAAGGCAGGCACCCAGTCCGTCGCAGAATAGGTCGCTAATAAGCCTTACTTTTCCGTCAATAACCTGCAAAGCTCCTTCGTAGCATTCGGGAACGCAGGCGCCGCACCCATCGCATTTTTCTTCATTTATATTTATTATTTTTCTTTTCATCCTAATTCCCTTAAACAGAATAATTGTTCTGTTTATAATATATTCATAATCAAGTCAATATTCAAGAAATAAAGGGGAATAAAAAGGGATTCAGCTACAAATTTGCTTCAGATTTTAAATGTTATATTTATAAAATGAAAATATTACTGATAGAAGATGAAAAAGACCTGGCCGAATCGATTGCGGCTTATTTTGCCCCCGAAGGGTATTCGGTTGATACGGCATTTAATTACGGCGAAGGGGAAGAAAAAGCAAATGTAAATGAATATGAATGCGCTCTTGTAGACCTGATGCTCCCCGGCGGCAGCGGTATGGACCTGGTGGAAATAATTAAAAGGAAAAATCCCAAATGCGGCATAATAATAATTTCGGCGCGCCAGGGGGTTGACGATAAAATAAACGGACTTAATACGGGTGCCGATGATTATATTACAAAACCGTTTCACCTTGCCGAGCTGAATGCCAGAATAAAATCGCTTATGCGAAGAAAGCTTTTTAACGGAAGCAGTATTATTGTAATTAACGAACTAATTATTGATACCGGCAATAGGGAAGTAAAAATTAATGAAGCGCCTGTTGAGTTTACGCGAAGGGAGTTCGATCTTCTTCTCTTTTTTATAAGCAACCAGGAGAGGGCCCTTACAAAGGAATCGATTACCGAGCACGTTTGGGGGGATAACCTGGATGCTTTCGGAAATCTCGATTTTATTTACACGCACGTTAAAAACCTGAGAAAAAAGCTGAAAGAATACGGCGCCGGGGATTATATAAAATCGGTTTACGGCATAGGCTATAAATTTTCTTTAAAATGAAACTGCTAAAAAAAATATCGGTTCTTTATATTTTTAACACGCTTCTTGTGTTTGCCGCAGGAATGTTTGCCGTTTATTTTGCGGTTAACCTTACAATTTCATCGCAGATTGATGAACAGCTTAAAGACCAGTCTAAAGCGGTTGTTGATAAACTTAAGAACGGAATAACGGTTGCAAACCCCCCTTTAATCGAAATCTTTCAGGCACCGGCGGAAGCTGAATTTAAGCCGGTTTTTAAAGATACCTCTTTTCTGTTCGGCAGCGAACAGGAATTTATTGACTATAGGGAATATAAAAGCGTAGGGGAAGTAAACGGCAAAAAATATATTATTATTACCCGCTCTTCGCTTATTGAAAAGGATGATCTTTTCATATCGATATTCGGCGCTACTGCACTTACAATAGCCGTTCTTCTGCTAATTCTGTTTTATATAAACCGCCGCAGTGCCGAAAAAATATTAATTCCTTTCCGGAAAAACCTTGAAGCCCTTGAAGGATTTTCAATTCAGGATAATAAAGAGCTTAAGCTTGAAAAAAGCAATATTGAAGAATTCGACGCATTAAATAAATCCCTTATACTGCTTTCTGAAAAGGCGGTTAAGGAATATAATTCGCTTAAGGAATTTACAGAGGATTTGAGCCACGAACTGCAGACCCCCGTTGCGGTAATTAAAAGCAAGCTCGAACTGGCTCTTCAGAAAGAAGACGGGGAAAAAGAAACACTGGAATTAATTAAAACGGCATATCAGAATACTATCCGGCTCGATAAACTTAATCGTGCACTTGTACTGCTCGCAAAACTCGAAGCTAAGGAGCTTTTCAGGTCTTCAAGCATTAGTATTTCGGAAAAACTTCTGCAGAAGAGCGCAGAATTTGAGGAAATTGCCTCGCTTAAGAATATAAAAATAAATTCCGTTATTGAACCGGGCGTAATGCTTGAGGCAAATGATAACCTGCTTGATATCATGCTAAACAATCTTCTTTCCAACGCGGTTAAGCATAATTACGAAAATGGAAATATATCGGTTAAACTGAAGAATGGAATTATTACAATAGAGAACAGCGGAAAGGAGCCTTCAAGGGATCCGGAAACATTTTTTGAACGCTTCGCGTACGAAAATAAATCGGAAAATTCTTTGGGGCTGGGACTTGCGATAGTTAAAAAAATATGCCTGCTGTATGGCTATACAATTTCATATACATACAGCGGGCACAATCATACTTTCACAATTGATTTAAAAGTCCGCTCTTAATTACGGGGCGCCTGGTTTCCAACGGGCCAGGTCCACGCCTCTTTCACAATCCCCTTTTTCTCAAAAGTCCGGCCGCCTATTTTAAGAACAATTTTATATTCCCCCGGCACCGCTCTTCCGCGCCGGTTGTTTGGTGCGGCAGTATCAAACCCCCAAATAACATGCTGAAGCCCTTCTTTGCTTTCAGCCGAAATAGTCTTTATAAGGGTTCCGTTGGAATCGTAAATCTCTATTGCAGGCTTTGAAGATGGAACCGAAGCGCTGAAAAAATTAATTATCATTCCGTTCGGTTCGTTTTCGGTTGAAATAGGAACGCTCCCCATCAGTTCGCTGTTGCCCCAGCGCGCCTGCTCGGAATAATTCATTAAAGGCTTCGGCTCTATATCGAATAAATAATAATCGTTATTAAAAAACTTTTCATTCATCACTTTAAGGGGGGTGATATCGGCGGCATAAATACCCCGTCCGTATGTGGCAACAAGCAGGTCATTTTCTTTCTTTTGTACAAAAATATCTTTAACCGGCACCGGGGGAATTGAATTGAAGCGCACCCAATTTTTCCCGCCGTTAATTGTAACGAACAGGCCGCCGTCAGTTCCGGCAAATAATAAATCTCTATTATCTTTGTCCTCCCAAATTACATTAACCGGCTGCTGCGGCAGGTTGCCCGAAATGTTCTGCCAGCTTTTCCCGTAGTCGGTAGTCTTAAAAATATAAGGGGTAAAAACATCCCGCGTATAACCCGATTTTGTAATGTATGCCGTCCCTTCGTTATAGTTGGATGCGAAAACGCTTGTGCACCAGAAATCCGCGGGGCATCCAGCCGCTGTTAAAGCCTTAGTTGTTTCTGTCCATTCCCTGCCGCCGTTAAGGGTTACATGCGCTTTTCCATCATCTGTGCCGACCCAAATCA
>DAHYUM010000243.1 GCA_027398005.1 bacterium | reverse complement strand
ATACTGTGTAACAAACAGGTAGAGTGAGGCGTATCTCATTTTTTCAAGTTTAATGTTGGCGTTATAGCCTATATTGAATTTGTTGTTTTCAACATCGGCCTGTTTAACCGGTTCCCTTTCCCAATGGATGAAGAATTTGGTGTTCGAGTTCGAGGGGGCAATATCAACTTCCCCCGGATTGGATACGAGTTTGGTGCCGTCCGCGAAAACCGAACCGGTCCAGTATGCATTAATGGTATGGTCTTCCCCTTCGAGGCATCTTATCTGAACCCTTATAACCGCAGTGCGGTCCGAAATAAATATAAGGTTTTCCTCGATGTAAATATTGTCGTAAAGGTACTTCTGGACCAGAATGCCCGGGTAATATGAAATCTCAATCGTTTTCCCGTCGGCAAGGTTTAATTCCTTTCCCGTAGCGGCATCGGTAATATGGAACTGGAGGAAGTTATCCGAAAGCCACCTTGCATCGGAAACGACGCGCGGCCCTATAAAGCTTCCCCTCATCAAAGAAGTGTTAGCCGGAGGCAATGCGAAACCGAACCATGAACCCAAATCGAAAAACGCGTAAGAGGCTATATCCTTCGTATCGGCAGGAATATTTTTAATGTTAAGCACATCCCTGTATTTTGTAACAAGCTCTTCCTGCGCGTAAGAGGCAGAGAACATTCCCGCAATTAATAAAAACAGCAAATACTTTTTCATACAAACTCCTGAATTGAAATTTAAAATCTTCCTGCAATGGGGGTTCCGCAAAACGAGCATTTGCCCCCGGTTAAATTATATGAAAGGACCGAATGCCAGTCCCGTTTAATTACATCTTTTCCGCACGAAGGGCAGTATGTGGTTTCCCCTTTAATGTTATGCACATTGCCCAGATAGCAGTATTTAATTCCTTCGCCAATTGCAATAGAGCGCGCCATATCCAGCGTTGAAGCGGGAGTGCGCGGCTTATCCGTCATCTTAAAATCGGGATGGAAAGCGGTAAAATGAAGAGGCACTTCAACGCCGAGGTTGTTAACTATCCAGCCGCACATCTGCTTAATCTCTTCGGCGGAATCATTTTCGCCCGGTATTAGAAGTGTTGTAATCTCGAACCATATACCGGTATCCCTCTTAAGCCACAGAAGTGTATCAAGAATATCGTTAAGATGCGAGAAGGTAAGTTTATGGTAGAAGTTTTCCGAAAAAGCCTTCAAATCAACATTGGCGGCGTCAATAAAACGGTAAACATCCTTTCTCGCTTTTTTATCTATGTAGCCAGCGGTAACCATAACATTCTTAATCCCTTCGCGGCGCGCCAATTCCGAAACATCCATTACATATTCGCCGAATATTGTCGGGTCGTTGTAAGTATATGCAATTGAAGGGGCTTTATACTTTTTTGCCAGTTTAATTACCTCTTCGGGGGAAGCGTATAGGGAGGCGGCTTCGGCAATGCGCGCCTTGCTTGTGCTCCAGTTCTGGCAGAATTTGCATCCCAGGTTGCACCCGGCGGTTCCGAAACTTAAAATTTCGCTCCCCGGATAGAAATGGTTTAGTGGTTTTTTCTCAATGGGGTCAATGGCAAATCCCGTAGGCCTGCCGTAACCCAAAGAATACAAAACACCATCAATATTCGTACGTATAAAACAGAAGCCGCTCTGCCCGGTGCCAATTGTGCAGTAGCGGGGGCATAGCGTGCATAGAATTTTACCGTTTTCAGTTTTTTCCCACCAGAGGGCGGGTTTTAATTCATTTCCCTTCATTATATAAAGAGGGGAGGAGCAATAGAACGCCTCCCCGGCTTTCATCAATTATTTCTTCTTCTTGGGGGCCGATTTACCTTTTTTCATCTGCTCCTGTTTTTCCTTCTCTTCGCTTTCATTCTTAACTGGATTTTTCTTTTCGGGGCCCCTTATTTTCTTGTGCATATCCTTTAAAGTCTTTTCAACAAGGTCAAAAATTGTACCGGCAGGGTATGTTCCGTTCTTCGATTCTTCCCCCGCTTTAAAGCCGGTAAGTATTTCAATTGCCTGTTCCACTTTTTCTACCGGATAGATATGGAACTTATTCTCTTTAACGGCCTCAATAATTTCATCTTTCAGCATAAGGTCTTTAACATTCTGGCGTGGAATTATAACCCCCTGCCTTCCGGTCAATCCTTTTGCGGCGCATACATCAAAGTAGCCTTCAATTTTTTCGTTAACGCCTCCGATGGGCTGAATATTTCCCCTCTGGTTAACCGAGCCTGTAATGGCGAACGATTGTTTAATTGGAATCTGCGCCAGTGATGAGAGAAGAGCGCATATCTCGGTTATAGAAGCGCTGTCCCCGTCAATCATTCCGTATCCCTGTTCGAATACTATGCTTGCCTGGAATGAGAGGGGAAACTTTCTGCCGAATTTTTCCCTGAAATAGCCCGATATAATAAGCACCCCTTTATTGTGGGTGTTTCCGCTAAGGCCCGCTTCACGCTCAACATTAATGATGTTTCCTCCGCCAAGCGCTGTCGAGGCTGTAATTCTTGTCGGCTTGCCGAATGAGAATAGGTTATCGCCGTAAACGGCAAGACCGTTTATAGTGCCGATTTTTTCTCCGTCGGTATCAATTAAAATAGTCCCTTCCGAAATCATTTCGGAAACTTTAGTTTCGTAGAGCGAGTGGCGTTCGCGCGATGAAATGAAAGCCTGCTGAACGTGATAGGAATTAACAACCTTATCGCCGCTGTCAATAGCCCAGAAATTAGCTTCGCGTGCAATATCGGCAATATAAGCGAAACGGGTTGTAAGCTTATTCTTTTCGCCTGCATAGCGGGCGCCCAGTTCCACAATGCGCGCAATTGCCGATGCGTCGAACTCCTGCAGGTTTTCCGATTCAATTAATTTTTTAATTACACCCGCGTATTCAAGAAGCGCCTGCTCGGTTCTCTTGATTTCGTAATCGAATGCCGCTTTAATTTTGAAAATCTTGTTAAAATCATCTTCGTTGTTCGAAAGAATTCCGTAAATGTATTCGTTGCCTATAAGTATAATCTTGGTATTAATCTCAATCGGTTCCGGTTTTAGAATACTGGGGGAGAACATATAAAGGTTTGCGGCATCCTGAATTTCGAGCTTGCCGTAGAGCAGAACTCTTTTAAGCGATTTCCAGACTCCCGGTTCGGTAAACGCGTCGAGAGCATTAATAACAAGGTATCCCCCGTTTGCGCGAAGCAGCGCGCCCCCTTTAATTCGCGTAAAGTCGGCGTACCAGCCTCCGTTGCCGTCGCTATAT
>DAHYUM010000242.1 GCA_027398005.1 bacterium | reverse complement strand
TTCTATTGAAACATCAGTCCTGACAAAAGCCGCACCTATTTGGCCGCTTTTTATTCGTCCCAGCTCTTCATTACGCGCGGCAATAACCACTTTTGCCCCTTCGGCAATAAAACTTTCAGCCGCGGCAAGGCCAATGCCCCTGTTGCCCCCGGTTACAATAACAACCTTATCCTTAAACTTCATAAAAACCCGCCTTGTTAAAAAGGCGCCATTAAGGCGCCGTTAAAATTATTCTTTAATGTAGGAACAGCAGTAATCGGATACCGAATTGACTTTAAGCTTGAATTTTGAATTTGCCGGCACATAGTATTCGGTTCCTCCAGTGAATTTTTTCCATTCGCTCTCACCTGGCAGGAGAAAATCCATATCCCCCGCAAGAATTTCCATCAGTTCCTTATCCCCTGTACCGAATTCATATTCTCCGGGCATCATAATGCCGAGTGTTTTCTTCGTCCCGTCTGAGAATAATACTGTTCTGCTAGTTACCTTTCCCTCGAAATAAACATTTGCTTTCTTTACAACCGAAACATTTTTGAATTCTGACATAATTTACCTCTTTTCCGTTTGCTTAGTTATTGGATAATCACACACTCCAAAATAGCATTTGGGGAAAAGAGTTTCAATTATTTGGCGTGGCGTTTTGCAAGGTTTTCCTTAATTTCCTTGAAATCTATTTCGTGCTGTGCCAGCAATACAAGAAGGTGGTAAACAAGGTCCGAAGCTTCTTCAATAATTTCATTCCTGTCGTTTTTCATCGAGGCAATAACGGTTTCAACGGCTTCCTCCCCTACTTTCTGCGATATTCTTGCAATACCCGATTTGAATAAACTTGTGGTATATGAATTTTCGGGCATTTTAATCTTTCTATCCTTAATTATATTCTGCAAAGTTGTAATGAAATCGTTCTCCTTTTTCTCTTCACCGAAACAGGAATAGCTGCCTGTATGGCATACATTACCCTTCGGTTCGGTATAAATAAGAAGGGAATCGGAATCGCAGTCGGTTTTAATCTCCCGTACAGTTAGAATATTGCCGGATGTTTCCCCCTTGGTCCATAGCCTGTTTTTAGTGCGGCTGAAAAAAGTAACCAGCCCGGTTTCAATTGTTTTGGCAAGCGCCTCACGGTTCATAAAACCAATCATAAGCAGCTGCCCCGATGAAACATCCATAACTGCCGCGGGAAGCAGGCCGTTCATTTTGTCGAAGTCTAATTTTTGTAGTTCTATCATAATCTTACATTAATTCCGTTTTGTGTTAAATACATTTTTAAGTCGGGTATATCTAATTCCCCGTAATGGAAAAGTCTTGCGGCAAGGCAGGCATCCGCCTTTGCATTAAGGAATGCATCAAGAAAATGCTCTTTACTGCCTGCCCCCCCCGATGCAATAACAGGCACATTAACAGCGTCTGCTACAAGAGAAAGGAATTCGATATCGTACCCCTCTTTTATGCCGTCCTTATCCATTGAGGTGATAAGCAGTTCCCCCGCGCCAAGAAGAGCAGTTTTAACGCACCATTCCATTCCGTCAAGTTGCGTTTCCTCCTTTCCCCCTTTAATAAATACTTTCCACTTACCGCCATTTTTTTTAACATCAATAGCAGCAACAACCGCCTGCGAGCCGAACTGTTTTGCCGCTTCGGTTATTAAAGCGTGATTTAAAACAATAGAGCTGTTAAGAGAGACTTTATCGGCCCCTGATTTTAGAAGAAGTTCAATATCTTTCAGTTCCGAAATTCCCCCGCCTACCGTAAAGGGAATTTTAATTGCCGCGGCAACTTCCTTTACCAGTTCAATCAGAGTTTTTCTTTTCTCTTCCGAGGCAGTAATATCGAGGAAAACGAGTTCGTCTACCCCCTGTTTGTAATACCGTTCCGCCAGTTCAACAGCCGAACCGGCATCGCGCAGATTTATAAAATTTGTACCCTTTACAACCCGTCCTTCCTTTACATCCAGACAGGGGATTATTCTTTTAGTAAGCAATTTCTTTCAACTCCTTCAAATCAATTTTGTTTTCATAAATAGCCTTGCCTGTAACTGCGGCATAAAGATTCATTGTTTTAAGGTCACGCAGGTCCTGCAGGGAGCTAATTCCCCCGGAGGCAATTATATTGATAGCCGGGAATTGTCTTTGCAGGGACGTATACAACTGAAACGAAGGCCCTTTAAGCATACCGTCGCGGCTTATATCGGTGCAAAGGAATTCCTTTAAGCCCAAACCGGTGCAGTATGCTATATGTTCATAAATAGTAACTCCCCCCTTTTTTTTCCATCCTTCAATCATAATCTCATCTTCAAGCACATCTGCCGAAACAATTATCTTTGCAGGTGAAACCATCTCCACCGTTCTTTCAAATTCCTTTCTGCCGGTAACCGAAATGGAGCCGATAATTACCTTATCCACCCCTGAATCTATAAGTTTAACAGCGTCATCACAATTCCTTATGCCGCCGCCGAATTCAATCTCAATTGGATAAGAAGCCTTAATTTCTTTCAGTATGGGTATTACCGAAATCTTTCCCTCTTTAGAACCGGTAAGGTCCACAATATGAATCCGTTTAAATCCGTATCCGTAAAAGAGAGCAGCCTGTTCAACAGGTGAAATGGAATACTCGTTTTTCCTGCTGTAATCTCCTTTTGTAAGGCGTACTACTTTGCCCTCTATTATATCTATTGCAGGTATAATCAGCATAATTCTATAAAATTCCTGATTATTCTGGCTCCCGCCTCCCCCGATTTCTCCGGATGGAACTGGACACCGTAAAAATTATTCTTCTCAATTGCCGAGGCGAATGTTATTCCGTATTCCGTTTTTCCCGAAGTGTATTCGCTGTCGGGAATGTAATAGGAATTGGCAAAATAGAAATTCTCCCCGTCTGCAATACCTTCGAACAACCTGCTTTGTTTTATTATATTAACCTGATTCCAGCCCATATGAGGTATTTTTATTCCTTCCTGCTTAAATTGAGTTACCGTAAGGGGAAAAATCCCCAAACAGGGCACATTCCCCTCTTCCGATTTATCGCACAAAAGCTGGGCGCCCAGGCAGATGCCTAAAAGGGGCTTTTTAATTATCCTAAGTAGATTCGAAATATTTACAAGACTGAGCTGGCGCATTGCAAAAGAGGCCTCGCCAACGCCCGGCAGTATAATTTTATCGGCTCTGCAAATATCCAACTCTCTTTTGGTAACTAGAAAATTCCCCGTTACCTGCTTAACCGCATTGGCAACCGAGGCTACATTACCCGCACCGTAATC
>DAHYUM010000241.1 GCA_027398005.1 bacterium | reverse complement strand
GCCGAAGGATTTGAACCGGCATCCCTATGCGGTACCGCGCGTATTTTCAGCGATGTTATTATTAATCATCTTATCTGCTATAAAGAGCTTTCTAAATTCAGGCAGGAAATTTATGATTACGTAGGGCTTTCAATGCAGATTGCCCAAGATGAGATTGAAGATTTATACGATGAGCTTGCTAATGAATCCCCCAGCGAGCTTATTCCAAAACCGGCATTCAAAACTAGCTGCAGGGAACTGCAGAAAATGATTATTCAGCTGAGCGCGTTTTATCAGGTTTCTCCAGAGGATTTCAACCTTTCCGACGAGTATCTTAAAAATTATATGCAGTAATAAAATATCCCTTTTTTCTCCGAATCCTCCGGATATCCTCTGCATCTAACAGACATATAAAAGAATCAATTCATTAAAAAAGGAGCAAGCAATGAAAAAGAATATGGGTTCAATCGACAAAGCAATCCGCATCTTATTTGCTGTAGTAGTTTTAATCCTTTTACTGGCCGGGCAAATTTCGGGTACCGCAGCTATAATACTTGGTATCTTTGCCGTTATATTTGTATTAACCAGCCTTGTAAGTTTCTGCCCTCTTTATACCATTTTTAAAATTAGCACTCTTAAATCGGATAAAAAATAACCTCATATAAAGGCGATAAATGAATAAAAAGAAAGTTTTAGTTCTCGGAGGCGGCTTCGCAGGGGTGCAGGCCGCCATTGAAATGCAGAAAAGCGGACTCTTTGATGTTGTTCTGGTTTCAGACAGGGATTTCCTTTTCCTTTACCCTACTTCAATCTGGATTCCGACGAGGGAAACCACATTCGACCAGACTGCCGTTAAATTAAGCGAAATTCAGAATGCGAACGGATTTAAATTAATTATTGATCCGGTTACGGAAATTAAATCCGCCGAGAATAAAGTTATATTAAAGAACAGCGAACTTTCGTATGATTATTTAATTATCGCAATAGGTGCTAAAAAGGTACAGCACCCGGGCATTGAAAACACCCTTTCTATCTGCGGAGAACCGGAGTCCTCACTGGCCTTAAGGGATAAGCTGGATGCACTTATTGCTAAAGGGAAAGGAAAAATCGCAATCGGTTTCGGCGGCAATCCTAAAGATAAATCTGCTGTTAGAGGGGGGCCCGCTTTTGAACTCCTCTTTAATATCCATAATAAATTAAAGAAACAAGGTATTAGGGATTCTTTCGAATTTACTTTCTTCACGCCTATGGATGAACCGGGGGCTAGAATGGGCAAAAGCGCTTTGAAAATTGTAGATAGAATGTTCTCGGCTTATAATATCAACAAACGGTACGGCAAGAAAATTAAAATGTTCAAGGAAAACGGAGTCATTTTCGAAGACGATTCCTTCCTCGAATCCGATTTTACAATGTTTATTCCAGGCAATGCAGGGCATTCCGTTATGCAGAAATCGGATCTCCCCCTATCTGAAGCCGGATTTGTTAAAATAAATGACCACGGGCTTGTAGAGGGGACTTCAAATGTGTATGCCGCGGGGGATGTTGCCGCTCTGGAAGGTCCCGACTGGAAAGCTAAACAGGGGCATATGGCCGAAATTATGGCCCGCAATGCTGTCTTTAATATTATTAAGACAGAAGAAAATTCAAAGGAAAGAAAGGGATACCAGGAACACCTTTCAATACTTTGCGTAATGGATACCGGAGACGGAGCCGCGTTCGTTTTCAGGAACAGCAAAAAGAATTATGTTATTCCATTGCCGGTAATTGGGCATTGGATGAAAAAAGGATGGGGCAAGTACGCAAGGCTTACCAAAACCGGCAGAATGCCAAGAATTCCGGGGCTATAAGAATGGATTGTGCAGTTTGTAATTCCAAAATATGCCGCAAGGCCGATGCCTGCGGCATTGAAAAATTCGATATAGATGAAATTAAAATCGAATACGCTAAAGAGGAAAACCAGAAAATCATTAAAGCTGCTTCGGCGCTTGTGGATGACGGACGTGCCGGTTCCCTTTCGAGATTGAATGAAATTATTGAGTTCGTTAAAACTATGAGTTATTCAAAAGTAGGGTTAGCCTACTGCTACGGTATGGAAAAGGACGCCAGAGCCGTAAGGGACATTTTCCGAAATGAGGGGATTAAATTGAGCACTGTCTCCTGCACTGTAGGAGGCATTCCACAGAACGCCGTTAATCTCGAAAGCTGTAATTATAATGTTTCGTGTAATCCAATAGGACAGGCGAAACAGCTAGAGCTTGAGAATACCGAGTTTGTAATTACGATGGGTATCTGCCTGGGGCACGATATACTTCTTCAGCGTAATCTTAAAGTCGATTTTACAACTTTCGTTGTTAAGGATAGGGTTTTCAGCCACAAACCGCTTGCGGCTGTAAGCAATAATTAATTTATTACTTAAGCAGTACCATTTTCTCTACCGCAATATCCGAGCCTGCCGACATTCTTAATACATAAACACCGCTTGTAAAACCGGAAGCATTAAAACGTATTGAATAATTGCCCGGCTCTTTAACTTCATCCGCCAGATTTGCCACCTCCCTGCCCAGGAGATCGTAAACGGTTATCTTTATGTGTGCCATTTTTGAGATTGAATAATTTATTACCGTAGATGGATTAAAAGGATTTGGATAATTAGGATAGAGCACAAATGATGAAGGTACCCTTGCGCCGGTTTCAACAGCAGAAGGAGTGTTTAAATTATAGCTGATAATTGTGCCGTAATCGCCGCAGATGTATGCGGAATTCCCATCGGGCGAGTAAACTCCGAATAAATCGTTTTGCGTTAAAGAAAATTGCGCTTGCCAAGTCGAACCGCCATCAGTACTGTGTAAAAGAGTGCCTGCATTACCAATTGCCCAGAGTGAACCTGCATTACCCGAAATGTAGTAAAGATTAACTGTCACATTGGTAGGCATGCTAATCCAGCTTGCTCCGCCATTTGTTGTTTTCAATATCAAACCGTTAGAACCGGCGGCAAAACCAATAGCAGAATTAATAAATTTAATTCCAAAAAGCGCGTTGGATACACCGCTGTTCTGCAGTGTCCAGTTCCCGCTCCCGTTGGTTGAATGCCCTATTACTCCCATATCGCCGCAGTACCAGCCATTTAAATAATCTATAAATGTAATGGCAAAAATTGAATTAGTTGTACCGCTGTTTCTTGTGCCCCAGTTAACTCCCCCGTTTTGGGTATAAATTATCTGCCCGTTATCCCCTGCGGCCCAGCCGTTATTCTGGTCAACAAAACTGATGCTGAGCAGTGTGTTGGTTGTATTTGTT
>DAHYUM010000240.1 GCA_027398005.1 bacterium | reverse complement strand
CAGCCCTGCCGTTTTAAGCACATCAGCATAATCCATAATCGCCTGCAGATCCGATTCGGTATTGTATTCGGTATCAAGAAGTTTCTTTATATCGAGAAGCGAGTTTGTTCCGTTGCATAAACGCCCCATCTCATTCCTGTCGGCTATTGCCCTTGGAGCAATTTTTTTAAGCATATCTGCCGGTACTTTGGCAATTAAAGCCCCCGTTCCGCCGTATCCGCTTTCTTTAACAAGCGCAGTCTGTTTGGGTACAATTGTTTTTGCTTTCTTCTCAAGACTGCTGAGAGGGAATTCGATTTTTTTGATATTGAATTTCGCGCCGATTGTTTTAATCTGTGCATTAAGCAGGTCAAGGTCCGATTCCCTTACTTTGGCAAGCATTTTATCCATAGTCTTTATATACTCTTCCGCTTTTTTCTTGTCGGAAGCCAGTTCCTGTACTGTAGCAAGGGTAGCCTTTTCGTTCAGATAGCTCCCCTCAATAAATGTAATTGCCTTTTTGGCATTAGCCAAAAAGTCATCGGCGTTTGAGTTGTTAACCAAGTCCATTCCCAGTGAAAGCTGATAGCCGATTCGTTTTGTCGAATTGGAAAGCACTTCGCTTGCAATTTTAAGCATCATGTCGTCGTCAGCGCCGGCAATCGTGTAAGCCGCCGAAGCCGCAATGGCGATAACCCTTTTTAACTGCGTGGCATCAAGCTTATCCGGGTTGTCGTGCGAGGTATGGTAATAATTATCGGGCCAGGTTATCATCATTACTCCCGGCACCTGAATTCCCCAATCGTTGAATACTTCATGATCCGATGAACCGTAATGGGTATCTATGCTGTAGTAAAAAGGATCATCAGAACCGTTCGAAGAAACTATCCAGTTATGCGTATTATCCATTCTTGTGTGAATAACTTCTTTATTGGTTTCCCCTACGTAACGGTAATAATTTTCCATCACATCGTTTATATAATGTGGATTGCCGTAAGTGGTTCTTTCAAGACAGAAGAAGGAGCCGCTTTTACTTAACCATAATCCAACCATATCAAGGTTTATATCGCATAAAGTTTTATCCAGAATCTGTTTATTTGCTTTGCACCATGGAATAGTGCCCGAAAATTCGGGAGCCCAGATGAAGCGGATGCTTCTCTTTGGACGAGGAAGCTTTCCTTCATCGAATAATTTCTTTAATGTCCTTGCAACATCCATATTGGCAACACATCCGGACATATCGTCGTTAGCGCCGTTTTTGCTGTATCCTTCAAAAAGATGTGCCGAGAAAATAACTTCCCCCGCATTCGGGTCGGTTCCTTCAATAACGCAGTTAGGCACTTCAATTTCGTAATCAAGCATGCGGCTTTCAACCACAGCGTGAAGTATAATTTTTTCCCCTCTCAAAAGGCGGTCCCTTAATTTATATCCTTCGCGCGGTGGAATTTCAAATCCGAATTTAGGCTGTACCTGATTATCGCCCCTTCTTCCCCCCGATATTCCGCTCCATGGAAGCTGAAGAGGATCTATGAGAGGACGGGGAGAATAAAACGATATTACGCCAGCCGCCCCTTTACGTACTGCAATATTATGCACCTGGCCTACCGGAGCCGATGAAAGAACAATCTTGCCTGTAACGTCAACCCCTTCAAAATCCTTTTCCTTAGCTTCGCCTACCCAAACAAGTTCGGCCGTTACATCGGCATTCTGGCTTCCGCTTGCAAGCATAGCGCCGTCTTCATCAAAATCGGCTAGTTTCTGCTTTATAGGAGTCAGTTCCCACAAAGTTCCTTTAACTCCGTTCCAAACTTTACCCTGGGCCGGGAAACGGTCAATTTTTGCGTTTGTAAAACCGTATGATTTTAAAGTCTTAAGCATATATTCCGATTCAGGAAAAGTAGAATTAAATTCTTCAGGCTGGCGGTTTCTTTCCCATCCGGCCATGGCAATATCGTTGTGCAGTGCAATATCCCCCGAAGCCTCGCCGGCTATTTCGGCAAAATATTTCTGATCCAGGAGAGTCCAATGCTGATAAGGATTTACCTGCGCATTTATAGATGTGAAAAACAATACAATGAGTAATGGAGCCGCAAAAAGCTTTTTCATACTTCACCCTTAATTATTTTTACTTATTGAGATTTTAATTAAAAATTAACTGTTAAATGCCTTCAAGCAGTTCAACAAACAAATCAACTTTGAATCCGCTTTTAATTGCCATATTCTTAATTTCATCGGACAATTTAAACATTTCCATAATTTTTAATTCTGTTTTTTCAAAACTTTCTTCAGATGGTTTCAATTTTAATAATTCAAATATTGCAATACTGAAAAACCAGTCCATCAGTTCGTCAAAACTTTCCTTACTGAAAAACAGCGTTCCCTGATAAGCATTAATGTTTAAATATGTCTTTGCAAGCGGTTCTGTAAATAAATTAAGGCAGAAAGTGCTGAATGTTGTTTTCATATTCTCCGTTTCAATAACGGAACTGAAAGCATTCCCGCTGCCGGCAAGGATAAGTATCAGGTTTAAATCCTTTTCAACCGCAGGCTCTCCTTTTCCGAAACGCCTGAGAATATTTCTTATTGGGTTGTATAGGTAGGTAGTGTCAATAAACATACGCGGCGTAATTCCATCGCCTGCCGAGGCGGCAAGCCCGTTAATCATATACCATATTATGAATACCGCGGTATGTTCATAATAATCGTGCTGTTTTGAATATTCAACCGATTTCCTTATATCAAAATAATTACGGTCTTTGCCTGTAGTCTTCTCGGCTATCAATTCATTTATCTCTTTGACCGTAGAAAGCTCATCTTCCATTTTTTTAACAATCTGCTTTGCGCCGGATTCTACTTTAAAATGAGCGCCGAGACCGGCAATTACATCAAGAAGTTTCTCATTCAAGAATGAAAGGTCAAGCGCTTTGCTTTCCTCATCAATTTCTACTGCATATTTTATAAATCCGTTCAGCTCTCCGCGGCTGAAAAGATTTTCGAATGCCGAATGGAACGCCTCGAATTTTATTTCTTCGAGAGAATAGAATATATTGAGCGCGCCTTTCCCTTTCAGCTTTTCTTCAAGTCGCCTGCATTCATCCCCTCTTCCGGCTACTTCGGTAAAATCGAGGAATACCTGATAGTCGAAATGTCCTAGGTCTGTATAAAATCCCTTATGTGCAAAATCGTGCCCCGACCTTAAATACTGCAGATTAGAGCGGTGTTCCTTAAATACATAAAAGGTATTTTTGTCATCCTTCAATTCAAGCGCCGAGGCAAGTGTGACTTTATTCAGCTCCCTGGCTT
>DAHYUM010000023.1 GCA_027398005.1 bacterium | reverse complement strand
GGGGCATTTTCAAAAATTGTCCTGAACCGGTATTCGCTGTTGCGAAGCTCAAATTCCACGCTTTTAATTTTAGATATGTCAATAAAGCTTTCAAGCAGGTATTCCTGCGCATTGAGATTAATAAGCTTTATTGAGTTAAGCACCGGCATTTTGCTTTCATCATTTTTGAAAATTATAATCTCACCCGAATTTTCGGCGGATATGTCGGAATCTGGATTGTAGTTCCAATGGGGACTGAATTGAATTCTGTTTAGCCCTATAATGGATGATTTATCGAATCCGAGCATATTAAGGGCAATGTTGTTAACATCTACAATTTCGTAGCTGTTTTTATCAATAATAAAAACTCCGGTATTAATGGAATCGAATATAGTCTGCAGTTCCCTTTTCTTCTGTTTAATCGATTCTGTCCGGTAGGCAAGCTTCTGTTCAAGCAGGCTCTTTACGCTTTTATTCTTTTTAGTAAGCCTGTTGTTGGCAATATAAAGAGCCATCTGGCCTGCAAGCTGAATGAATAATTTTGCATATATGTCGGGGTCGCAATTCTCCTTTCTGAATTCGACTATTACAAGTCCCTGAATTCCGTGAGGATCGGAAAGGGGAATAACCATGGCCCTGTTTGCCCCATTCTTAGTTTCGGAACACCCTGCCGTGCCCGACTGAAGTACTTCAGAAATAAAACCCTTTTCGAGAAGCGAAGAGTATAATTCATTTGCATCTTCAATTTTTTCTTCCGGCTCCGATGTAGTAACCTTAAAAATAAAAGTCTGCGGATCTACAGAGAGGAAAACTGCCATTTCAACGTTTTCGGTCTGGCAGAATATTTTAAGCCCTTCCGAAATAATCTCGAAAACAGGTTCATCCTTTATTCTGTTTTTTGAATAGGCTTCAATTTTAGAAATGAAAGAAATAACTCTTTCTTTCTCAATTGAAATACCGCTTTCGGAATTGCTGATCATCTGGAATGCTTCGCACTAATCGCAATTGAGGATGGAATTGACTGTTTCATCGAAACTTGCAGTCAATACACCTATTGACTTGGTGAAAAAATGGGGAGGCAGTTTAAGCAGTTCCCAGGCTTCGGGATTCGGTTTCTGTACATAATCGTCCCCCGCAAAACCGAACTCTAACATTCTGGCGGCTATATCGCTTATATGAACCGCGGCAGTTAGCATGTCCTTATCCCCCGAAGAACCTTCGTGATGATATTTCATTGCTTTAAGCACCGAATCGGGGAGCTTCCATTTTTCGGCAAGAATTGCCCCGGCAGCTGAATGATCGATACCCAAAATTTCCTTTTCGGCATCAATCAGCTGGCATTTTCTTTCTTCGGAATATTGGAGAACTTTTTCATACTGGTCACCAAAGTTTTCGAACAGGACAAGTTTGCCGATATCGTGCATAATTCCGCTCAGGAAATAATTCTCGGGGCGCGCAACCTGAAGCGTATTGCCTATATAACGGGTAATAACCCCAACACCGATTGAATGTTTCCAGAAATCGACCGGCCTGAATGCGGCTATTAGTTTTTTCTTGGAAAATAAATTTATTACCGAAAGAGCTAAAATTATATTTCGTATTTCGTTGAACCCTAAATGGAGAACCGCAAGCGAAATGGATTCTATGCGGCTGGATAAATGGTAAATTGGGGAATTGACCACCTTTAATACTTTAAAAGAAGCGGACTGGTCTGTAGATATAAGGTGGGCAATATCAGCAGCGTTTGCATTGGGACTAATAAGGGTATCGGAAAGCACCGAATAGATAGTTGGCAGCGTAGGAACTTCCTCAATGGCGTCGTATATTCTTTTTTCAATATTAATCATCGTCGTTCTCTAAATCGCTGCTTGAATAAATATCAATTACCCTTTCAACCGAGGCATTAAAAAGATCCTCTTCCATCGGATTGAGATCCTGCCAGAGAAGTCTTTTCTGAATATGCTTGCGGGCAAGGTTTTTAAGGTCTTCGCTTACTTCCCCTGCATCGGCCCTGGGGGTAGAGCCTTCAATTGTAATATGCTTTATGCCCCATGTTTTAAACATAAGAAGATGTTTTTCTTCAATTACCACGCCAGGGGTAAGTAGCGTTTGTCCGTACCGGTTAAGTATCGGCTCCCCTAAAACCATTCCGGGCACTATTTCTTCCAAATGTATTATCGTAGGCATAATTTTGCGTTTTTTCTCTCTTTTATTATCGTCTCTTTTAAATATTTCTTTAGTTCTTTTTAAAAAATGAGGTGAAAAATAAAAAAAATATCTTTAAAACTTGACAAATGGTCTTATAATTCTTTATTTTTCACCCATATGAAAATGAACAGAACTAAATATTATTTCAATTTAAACTGGTGGTGGTGGAGCATTATACTAATCACGTCCCGGTGAGTTGAAGTAATATATTAATTTTATAGAACCCTTCTTAGTATCACTGAGAAGGGTTTTTTGTTATATAGAGGTCAAATTATGGATTTAAAACAATTTACAGAACTAAGCGGAAAATACTCCTTAATTCCGGTTTACGAGAAAATGACAGCCGATTTCCTAACCCCTGTTTCGGCCTTCTTCAGACTGAGAAAAAACAATAAATCATGCTTTTTGTTCGAATCGGTAGAAGGTATTGGCACTCTGGCTCGCTTTTCATTTATCGGGCTTAACCCGAAGAAGATATTTTCCAATTCCGGCGGTGAAGTAACAGTTAATACCCCTTCCGGCCGGTCGATTCTGCAGGAAAACATATTCGATTTTCTGAAAGCCGAAATGAACTCGCATACAGCACCCACGCTGGATGAACTCCCCGGCTTTACCGGAGGTATTGTCGGCTATTTGGGATTCGAGAATATCTCCCTTATTGAAGATTCCATTCAATTCAACAGCGGCTCAGATTTCCCGGCTCCCGATTCCATATTTGGAGTCTACGACTCAATTGTGGTTTTCGACCACCTCCTCCACCGGATTATTATTATCCAGAACGCCGGGATTACAGACAATTGCAATACTGAAGAAATATACCTGGCCGCCAGGGCCGAAATAAAAAAAATTAAAACACTCCTTTCAGGAAGCGACGATACCAAAAATCCATTTTCATTCATTCCTTCGGAAACTGAGGCCGAAGCGAATGACCGGTTTCTTCAACTTGTTGATATGGCTAAGGAAAATATTAAACAGGGGGATGTATTCCAGCTTGTGCTTTCAAAGAGATTTAAAGCTTCATATACAGGGGACCTGTTTAACCTGTACCGCGCATTGCGCATAATTAATCCTTCCCCTTACATGTACTATATGGAATTTGAGGGGGAACTTGTAATTACAGGCACCTCGCCCGAGGACCTGCTTAAGGTGCAAAACGGGAAAGCCGCAATACTTCCAATTGCCGGCACAAGAAAGAGGGGGAAAAACATCCTTGAAGATAACGCGCTTGCAAAAGAACTGCTTAACGACCCTAAAGAAATTGCCGAACACACAATGCTTGTGGACCTTGCCCGTAATGACCTTGGAAGAATTTGCCGTTACGGCACAGTTAAGCTTACCGAGGAAATGAATATTCACTACTTCTCACATGTAATGCATATTGTTTCGCGAGTTGAAGGGGAATTAAAAACAGATATGGACTGCATAGACGCGCTTAAAGCGTGCTTTCCGGCAGGTACTGTTACCGGCGCGCCTAAAATAAGAGCCGTGCAATTAATTGATGAATATGAAAAACTAAAACGGGGCATATACGCCGGCGCTGTAGGCTATATCGACTTTAGGGGGAACCTTGATATGTGTATTGCAATAAGGACCTTATTCGCAAACCGGAATGAAATTCACTGGCAGGCGGGCGCCGGAATTGTTGCCGATTCAATTCCTTCGCTTGAACTTAAGGAAATTAAAAACAAATCGGCCGTTATGGTTAAAGCATTAGAATTCGCAGAGGTGATAGATGAAAATTCTGGTAATTGATAACTACGATTCCTTTACATTCAATCTGGTTCAGCAGATAGGAAAATACGAACCCGATATTATTGTAAAACGGAATGACAAAATTACAATCGATGAAATTAAAACACTCAATCCGGATAAGATTGTAATTTCACCCGGACCCGGCAGACCCGAGGATTCGAAAATTTCCCTTGATGTTATAAGGGAATTGGGCCCTTATAAACCGGTTCTGGGGGTATGCCTCGGGCATCAGGCAATTGGCTATGTGTTCGGAGGCACCATTATTAACGCCCCCGTTCTTATGCACGGTAAAATTTCCGTTGTAAAGCATGACGGCAGAACAATTTTTAACGGGATACCCGCCTCATTCGAAGCCGGGAGATATCATTCACTTATTGTCAGCGCCCGGGCAATTCCCCAATCTCTCGAAGTTTCGGCATATACCGGAGACGGGATAATAATGGGTTTAAGGCATAAGGAATTTCCTATTGAGGGAATTCAATTCCACCCCGAATCGGTTTTAACAAAACTGGGCGATTCACTGATAAGCAACTGGATAAAATTATGATAAAGCACCTGCTAGAAAAAATTACGGCTAAAGAGAATTTAACCGTCGAAGAGGCATATTCCCTTATGGAAACAATTATGAACGGCGAACTGAATAATTCGCACCTGGCAGGAATGCTTCTGGCTCTCCGCACAAAGGGAGAAACAGCCAGGGAGCTTGCCGGATTCGTAAAGGCAATGAGAGATAAAAGCGTTAAAATTAAATCCCCCTCCGAATACACAATCGATTTATGCGGCACCGGAGGGGATGGTTCGGGCACGTTCAATATTTCCACTGCAGCTTCGTTTGTTGCCGCAGGTGCGGGAATTTATGTCGCAAAGCATGGCAATAGGTCAATTTCAAGTAAATGCGGAAGCGCAGACCTGCTTAAACAGCTGGGCATTAATATCTCCCTTTCCCCCGATAAAGCTGAAAAGGCTTTAAGCGAAATTGGGATTGCCTTTCTATTTGCCCCCGATTATCATCCCTCCATGAAATTCGCATCCTCAGTGCGGAGCGAACTGGGAATGAAAACCATATTCAACATTCTAGGACCGCTTACAAATCCGGCAGGCACAAAACGGCAGTTAATAGGCACTTTCAGCAGTAAGGCATCAGCTATTATGAGCGAAGCCGCAGATTATCTTGATATGGAAAAAATCTGCTTTGTTAACAGCGCCGGAATGTACGACGAAATTTCACTTTCATTCGATACCGAGGTAATTGAATATTCCAACAACAGCGGATTGAAAAAATATTCCCTCACAAGCGCCGATTTCTGCTACCCTGCCGCAGAACCGCTTAATTTAAAAGGGGACGGAGCCGAAGAAAACGCATCCATTATTCTTGAAGTGCTTAAAGAAAAGAAGATTAACGATCCTTTCAGGGTTATAGCCGCCAATGCCTCGGCCGCCCTTTACTGCGCAGGTTTTTCGGAATATTTAAGCGACTGCACGGCGGCCGCCGAAGAATCAATCCTTTCGGGCAAAGCTTACGAAAAACTGGTTAAGCTGAAAGAATTCGGGGATAAGGCATGAATATACTTGAAGAGATTGTTGAAGTAAAAAAGCACGAAGCTGAAAAATTAAAAAGGGAATATCCACTATCCCATTTTACCGGGTTGCCGTTCTTCTCATTGCCATCATTATCTTTCAAGGATTCATTATCAAAAAATGATTCCATAGCAGTTATCGGCGAGATTAAAAAAGCCAGCCCTTCAAAAGGGATTATAAGAGAAGACTTCAATCATGCAGATATTGCGCGCACTTATTTCGGGAATGGGATTGACGCCGTATCAATTCTTACCGATGAACAATTCTTCCGCGGTTCAATAAATTACCTGAATGAGATTGCGGGCTTTAAAAAGGCTCCCCTGCTTAGAAAAGATTTTATAATTGACGAGTACCAGGTTTACGAGGCCAGGGCCAACGGAGCAGACGCTGTTCTGCTTATTGCAGAGATTCTTTCGGCCGCCCAGATTGCAGAACTTACCAAATGCGCACAGGAAACGGGACTTGATGTGCTGCTCGAAATTCATTCCACTGCAATGATAAATAAAATAGATTTTACCCTTAATAAGATTATAGGCGTTAACAACAGGGATCTTTCAACTTTCAAAGTGGATATAAACGCAACCCTGCAGACTGCTGCGCACCTGCCCGAAGGGATAACTCTTGTTTCGGAAAGCGGAATTAAAACCAAAAACGATTTCGATTTGCTGAAAAAGAGCAGGGTAAACGCAGTTCTTATAGGGGAATATTTTATGAGTGAAGATAATATTGCCGATGGTATTAAACGCATTAAAGAATGGAACCGGCTTGAAAGTTAAAGTATGCGGAATAACTAACCCTGAAGATGCCCTTCTATGCATTAATGAAGGAGCCGACGCGCTGGGATTCATTTTTGCCGGTACCAGTCCCCGTTATATTACCCCCGGCGATGCGGCCGAGATAACGGAACAGCTCCCCCCTCTTGTAATGAAAATAGGGGTGTTTGTTGATGAAGACCCGGAAAAGATTAATGCCATTGCACTGCAGGCAAATTTAAATGCGGTACAGCTTCACGGAAACGAATCCCCCGGAATTGCAAAACAGATAAATCTCCCCGTAATAAAAGCGTTCCGTGTAAAGAGCGATTTCGATTTCTCCATTCTCAGGAATTATAAGGGAGTACGTTTCCTTCTGGATTCCTACTCGCCCGACAGGCATGGAGGCACAGGTACAACATTCGACTGGGATGCAATTCCTTTGGGTTACAGGAACAGTATAATTCTTGCCGGAGGGGTTACAGCCGCTAACGCTGAGGAAATTTATTATAAAATTAATCCTGCCGCGGTTGATGTTTCATCATCCTTAGAGATTTTTCCGGGGAGAAAGGATGAAGCCAAGGTTAAAGAGTTTTTTAAAGTGATTAAAAAGATAAGGAATAGATAATGCTTATAATGATGGACTTAAATTCGCCCCGCGCAGACATTGAAGCCGTTAAAAAAAGGGTTGTTTCATTCGGCTGCACCGCGCATGAAATACCCGGGGCCATTAAACTGGCAATTGGAATAACCGGGCCGATGGAAGCTATTAACAAGGATGAATTCCTGCTTATGAAATCGGTTGAGGATGTAGTAAGGGTTACTAAAAAATTCAAGCTTGTAAGCCGCGAAATGAAAAACGACAATACGATTATAGATTTTGGGGGCGCTAAAATTGGAGGCAACGAGCTGCTAATTATAGCTGGCCCCTGCGCCGTTGAAAGCAGGGAGCAGATTTTTGAAATTGCCGGCATACTGAAGGAAATGGGTATAAAATTCCTTCGGGCCGGGGCTTATAAACCCCGCTCAAGCCCTTATTCATTCCAGGGGCTTAAGGAGAAAGGGCTGGAATACCTTGCCGATGTTAAAAAGGAACTGGGGCTTAAAATTGTTACCGAAGCGCTAAACTCTTCAACCCTTAATCAGGTTGCAGAGGTAACGGATATAATACAGATTGGCGCGCGCAATATGCAGAACTTCAGTCTGCTTGAAGAAGCCGGCAAATTAAATAAACCCGTTCTCTTAAAGAGAGGCCTGTCGGCCACCGTTGAAGAACTCCTTTTAAGCGCCGAGTATATTGCATCGCAGAAAAATTACAATATTATTTTATGCGAAAGAGGAATCCGCACTTTCGAAACTGCAACGCGCAATACGCTCGATTTGAATGCAGTGCCCGTAATTAAAAAGAACTCCCACCTTCCGGTAATTGTCGATCCCTCTCACGGCGTAGGAATTAACGATAAAGTGCCCCCTATGGCGCTGGCTTCTGTTGCGGCCGGGGCTGATGGATTGATAATTGAAGTGCATCAGAATCCTAAAGAAGCATTATCAGACGGATATCAATCGCTTGACCCGAAGACATTTAAAAATCTTCTTACCAAAATTAAAGAACTTGCACCAATAGTTGATAAGGAATTAAACCTGAAATGAAAACATCTTACAATTATCCGAACAGCGGAGGCAAATTCGGCCCCTTCGGAGGCCGGTTTGTACCCGAAACTTTAATGAAGCCTCTTATTGAACTTGAAAAGGTATATAACGATGCTAAGAAAGAGAAAACTTTTGTAAATGAATTGGCATTGCTTCAAAAGGACTACAACGGAAGACCTACTCCCCTTACTTTTGCCGGACGGTTAACAAAACATTTCGGCCGCGCAAAAATTTATTTAAAGCGCGAAGACCTTTGCCATACCGGCGCTCATAAACTAAATAACGCACTGGGGCAGATACTTTTAGCAATTAAACTTGGCAAGAAAAGGATTATAGCCGAAACCGGCGCGGGACAGCATGGCGTTGCCACTGCCACCGTATGCGCTAAGTTCGGCCTGCAGTGCACCGTTTATATGGGGGAAGAAGATATTGAAAGACAGAAACCGAATGTATTCCGGATGAAATTGCTGGGCGCCGAAGTTAAACCTGTTTCTTCTGGCAGCAAAACACTTAAAGACGCCACCAACGAGGCTATAAGGGACTGGGTTACAAATGTTGAAACCACCCATTACATAATCGGTTCCGTTGTTGGGCCTCATCCATACCCCGTTATGGTGAGGGATTTTCAATCGGTAATAGGTAAGGAAGTCTGGAAACAGATTATGGAAAGGGAGAAAAAACTTCCTGACCATATAATTGCGTGCGTTGGAGGAGGTTCCAATGCTATTGGCATATTTTATCCCTTTGTAAACAACCGCGAAGTTAATCTGCATGGTATTGAGGCCGCCGGCTTAGGCATAGATACCGGAAAGCACTGCGCTACTTTAACGCTTGGTACACCGGGCATTCTGCACGGAATGAAAACCTTTCTTCTGCAGGATGAATACGGGCAGGTGGCGCCGGTCCATTCAATTTCCGCAGGACTCGATTACCCGGGCGTAGGACCGGAGCATTCTATACTAAAGCAAATAAAAAGGGTCAAATATTCATCCGTAACCGATACGGAAGCTCTTGAAGGGGTAAAACTGCTTACCCAAATGGAGGGGATACTCCCCGCGCTCGAATCGGCTCACGCCGTTGCCTACCTTAATAAGCTTATGCCCAAGACTAAGAAAGACCAGATTGTGGTTGTTAATGTAAGCGGAAGAGGAGATAAGGACCTGAACACAATAATAAACCATTTTGAAAATTAACTTTATACCGGATGAAATAATGTCAGCCATAAGAAATCATATTGAAGGAATAAATTCAACCGGAAGGCTCGCCCTTTCCATTTTTCTTACAGCCGGTTTCCCCGCAATTGAGGGTTTTACGCGGCTTGCTAAATCGGTTCTCGACGCAGGAGCCGATATGATTGAACTCGGAATCCCCTTCAGCGATCCGCTTGCCGACGGACCGGTAATACAGCATTCATCGATGAAAGCCCTTGCAAACGGAGTTAACATGAAAAATGTATTTCTCTTTGCCGATGAAATCGCTTCATATTCCGCCAAACCGGTAATACTGATGGGATACGCTAACCCTCTGCTTAAATACGGATTGACGAATTTTTATTCGGACTGCATTAATTCAGGCGTAAAAGGAATTATTATACCCGATATA
Source organism: bacterium (assembly GCA_027398005.1). Lineage (GTDB taxonomy): Bacteria > Bacteroidota > Ignavibacteria > Ignavibacteriales > Melioribacteraceae > JAEXUB01. The sequence continues at coordinate 13,573 of DAHYUM010000023.1, read as the reverse complement.
CCCGCAGAAGAATATGACGATTTCTTTAAAGGAAAGCCTAAGGGGCTTGACGCGGTACTTCTTGCCGCGCCTACTTCGGGGAGCGAAAGGATTAAAATGATAGACGCTAAGAGCAGGGGCTTTGTTTACTGCGTAAGCACAACAGGCACTACAGGTGCCGGCAGCATAAAAAAGGATGAGACAATTAAAAGCATTTCCGTAACACGAAAGAATGTTACACAAAATAAAATGATGGTGGGTTTCGGTATTTCAACTCCCGAAGATATTAAAACATTCGCCCCTTACTGCGACGGGGTAATAGTGGGAAGCGCTTTAATTAAATATATTAATAATTACGGTCCGCTTGAAACGCCCGATTTTATACGCGGGCTTGCAGGGGCTTTATAGAAGTGTTTTTATAATGGGGAGACGCCTTGCGGCGTCTCCTTAAAACCGGATTAGAGACTGTTAAGAGCTTTTGCAAGGTCTTTAATTATATCCTTCACGTTATCCAACCCTATAGCAAGGCGTACGCCCCCCGGATTGATTCCTCTTTCCTCTAATTTTTCGGCAGGAACAACGCTGTGGGTCATCGAAGCCGGATGCTCAATTAATGTTCTTGTATGCCCCAATGAAACCGCAAGGGTCATCGTATAAGCGTTATCGGCAACAAAATCCATAAATCTGCGCCCGTTTTCCTTTGTCTCTGCCGCATTGTTCCCTTTAAGGGCAAAATAAATCATACTGCCCGGTGCAAAATTTCCGTCAAAATCTATCATCTGTCTTTTTGCCAGTTCATAATATTTGTAGGACGGAAGTCCGGGATAATTTACAAATGCAATCTTCGGATGATTTTCGAGGAACTCGGCTACTTTCTGCGCAGACTGTATCTGCTGTTTCTGTCTTAATGCCAGCGAAGGGAGCCCGTATGTTAAAATTGCCCATGCGCTTTTTGTGTTAAGAACCGCGCCGAAATCTTTTCTGTAAAGAAGAATCATATCGCGGTATTTTTTAGGACCAATTACAACGCCCCCCATATCGGTGCCGAAGCCCCCTATCCCCTTTGTAAGGGAATGGACTACGAAATCGACTCCGTATTCAATAGGCCTCTGGCAGAATGGCGTAGCGAATGTATTATCCACAACAACTTTAATGTGGTCTTTCTCTTCGCGCCCTTTGTTAATTTCCTTTACAATGCCTGTCACTTTTTTCAAATCAATAATATCAAGGTTCGGATTAGCGGGTGTTTCAAAATAAATAACTTTCGTTTTTCCGGTAACTGTTTTTTTAATAACCTCCGCGTCGGTCAAATCGACCGGAACAACCTTAATATTATACCTTGGATACCAGTTATTGAAAAGCGATATAGTACATCCGTACAGGGTATTGTGTGTAATTATTTCGTCGCCGCTTGCGGTAAGAACGCCAAGCACACCCGAAATTGCCCCCATGCCGCTTGCGAATGTAATTGCGGTTTCCCCTTTTTCAACAAGGGCAAGGTTCTCTTCCAAAATATCCTTATTCGGTTCTCCAAGCCTGTCGTAAATAAAAATAGGCGCTTCGTTGCCGTATTTTTCTGTATTGGCAAACTGCATAAAACCCTGCGCGCCTCTTTCAACCGAATCAAGCCTGAATGTTGTTGAAGATGAAATAGGAGCAGTTACATGGTGCGCATAATCCCATTTATCCGAAATATTCTTGCCGTAAATAAGCCTCGTATCCATTGAATACTGTGAATCGTCAACATTGTTTTTCTTTTTGTTTTCGTTTGATGCCATTACTTCGCCTCCTATAAGGTGCTTTTTAAAAAATATTTTAAATAGAGATACATATTAAATGTTAATTGAACAAAGAGTATTAACTCTTGTAATAGATAGGTTCTGCGCAAGCAAATAGTAAAAATGTAGTTCCGAAATTTAGAGACTAAATTCCGGAACTCAAAATTAATTCGGCGGGAAGCCGTTTTAAGAGCTTAAAACGGCTATTTTTCTATTATCCTTAAAAGCTGTTCCCCTGTTCCTATTTTGTATCCCTGCGAAGAAAATACGATATCGCCTCTTTTATTTATGACGACAAAGAGAGGGTAAACAGGTTCATCCTTTATTCCAAGTTGTCCTTTAATGCTTCTGAAAAGTGAATTCCCTTTCTCCTTGAAATAAGAGACATTCTTAGGCAGGCCTTCGGAATTATCTTTTTTAAATTGTTCCGTTTCGTTGGGTCTTGTAACGGCAAAAAGGATTGAGCCTCCCCAATCTTCAAATTTTGCCCTTAAGTCACCAAGTTCAACTATGGTATGGCGTGTCGGTTCTTTTGAAGGTTCCACCCAGCCGATAATGATATTATCCTTTTTAAATTGAGATTGAAGCGGAAGGTTCTTTCCATCAACTTCGATACCTGCATTAACGTCAACGCGCCCCAATACTTTTTCTGCCTTATCGTATTGGCGCAGTTTTACAACCGCGGTATAAGTTTCCCCTTTCTTAACATCGAAGAAAGTTATATTGCTGAATACGGCCCCGTCCGAACGGCGGTTGCCTGTAATAAGCCTGTAATGCCCGGTTTCAAGTTTAACCGGCTCCTTAAATGAGGAAAGCACCGGTTCGGTTTCAAAATCGACTGTCTTATAAACGCCGTCTTCAAATTTGCCGATGGTAAAATGTGTGTAGTATTTAGGATCTATCTTTGAATCGGGGTCTCCGTTCTTAAAAATTACATATCCGTATTCGGGCTGGGCCTGCGATTGTTTTTCAAAATACACATTCAGCCATCCGTTATTGTAAAAATACTGGGGCACTTTAAGTTTCGGCTCCAGGCGCGCTGGAATTCCAAGACTGCGGCATACGGCTACAAAGAATATATCGCGCGATTCCGCGTTGGATCTCTTAAGGCTGTAAACACCTGCGGGAGTAATAGGCAGATTGTAATAATTTTCGGTTTCGTTCATTTTAATATTTTTTACAATCCAGTTCCTTACATTCCGGGCAGTCTTGTTGTCATCGGCATCCGCAAGTTTTTTAAATCCATCCTGGAATAATTTACGGTATGCGAGCATGTTTTCATTTTTAACGCGCGGGTTAAGAACGTCACTTATAAATTTTTCACCGCTCTCATTTTTTTTCTTCTTCATAGCAAGGGTATTTAAAAGGTGGTCATTAAGAATGGACGCTTTGGCATCCCTCAGGTCCTTTTCAGAACTCTGGCCAAGCAGTTCAAATGCGTAATCCTTATTCTCCTTAGCATTGTCCTTAAGGAATGATATAATTTCGGCGTAATTGCCGGTGCTTAAATGGAGATATTTCCAGGTCAGTTTTTTATCGAGTCCGTTTTCGGCGGCAAATTTAAACGCCGCTGTGGAATCGATAAATGTATCCGTATATTTCTGGCGTATCGCATTTTCCTTTTTTACCCTTTCGGCGTTCCGCTCCCTATCAGCATTGTTTACAGGATAAGGGGTTTTTTCAACGGGGGGATAAAGGTCGTATGTCAGGTTTTCCTGTTTCGGATTGAAATTGCCGAGTGTCAGCTTAAGTGTATCTATACCTGCAATGGCAATTTTCTTAAATCCGAATTCACCATTTTTACTGGCCCAAACAACAAGTGTTCCGTATCCGGTTGTAAGGTAAGTCATCCCTTTTTTATCGGTCGGTTTAGAAGCTATCGGATAGAATTCGGCATAATTATAAAGGCCGAAATCGACTTTGGCGTTTTCAACCGGCTTGCCGGCGCCGTTGGTTACTTTAACAAATATTTTTTTAGTATCGGCATAATTGCCAATTACATTACTTTCGGTGTACTCATTCCCCTTATTAACAATTTCAGCCGGTTCCGGATAATCGCCGAATACTTTAGTGTGCACCAGCATAGCCCTTCTTGCTGGTTCGGTAAACCAGCCCATATTCAAATCAGCTTCCGGTTCGCAGGCGCCCATATAATACCATTTTCCGTCAACCCAGACTTCAACCCAGGCGTGGTTATCGTCGCTGTGCGCCCAGCGCGGTGTATATACCTGCCGTGCCGGAATGCCTACAGACCTTAAGGCAGTAACAGTAAAAGTGGATTCCTCGCCACAGCGGCCGAAACTTGTTTTAACCGTTGCAAGAGGGGCGCTTGTCCTAATATCGGTTCCCCTGTAAGTCACTTTTTCAAGGCACCAGTGGTTTACTTCCAAAGCGGCTTCTTTAAGCGAAAGATTTTTAACCCTGTCCTTAAGCTCATTAAAGAAAACTGCCCGCGCTGTATCAAGGTTTTCGTTATTAACCCTGTACGGAAGCACGAAATGCCTGAAAATCACTTCCGGAATTTTCCTGCCCCAGCTGAAAGCATCCCGCGCCTTAAGCGCATAGCGCACCTGTGTAAGAAAGAAATTCCCGTCGTAATCGGCAAGGTCGCATAATGGCGCATAAGCAAATAAAAATTTCATGGCTTCCTTTTCCTCGGTGGAAAGGTTTTTATTCATAACGCCGAAAAGCTGTGTGCGCCTGTTTACCGAGGCTTTTTCCCTTTGTTCGAATTTTTTTTCAACTTTTGCCCTGTATGAGGCATCGGTTATAAAATGGTTCTGCGCGAATGCAAAAGAAAATGAGAATAACAGAAATAGAGCTAAATACTTTTTCATTGTTTAATCCTTATACTTAAAATTTTTCTAACATTTCAACAGCCGATTTAATTGTAGCGGCATCAGTTTCAACAAATCCCCCGCCGGGTATTGTTTCGTAAGAATAGAAATCTATTTCTTCATTAAAATAATTCATTCCGCTTTTAATAATGCTTTTCCCCGAAAGGTGGAACTCGTTAGCGCCGGTAAACCGTGCAAGCTCGCCAATATTCAACGGATTTATTCCGCCCCCCGGCATTATAATAATCCTTCCGCCGCTTTGTTTTACAAGTCCGGCTAATAATTCTTTCCCTTCGGGGGCGTTTTTCTTCAACCCCGAAGTTAAAATTCGCGCCGCACCAAGTTCTATTATTGCTTCAAGGGCTTCAAACGGGGCGCGCACGCAGTCGAACGCGCGGTGGAATGTAACCGGTAAAGGCGCTGAAGCTTCAATAATCTTTTTCATCGCGGTTAAATCAACCGTTCCTTCGGGCATTAGGGCGCCCGCGGCAATTCCGTCGGCCCCCAGTTTACGCGCCGCTTCAATATCCCTTAACATGGTTTCAATTTCAACCGGGGAATATATAAAGTCGCCGCCGCGCGGCCTAATCATAACATTCAATTTAATGGAGATATTTTTGCGGGCAGTTTCAATTTCGCCGTACGAAGGTGTAGTACCCCCCTCCCTGAATCCTGAGCATAATTCAACCCGGTAGGCGCCTCCTTTTTCGGCATTAATTGCCGACCGGACCGAATAGGAACATACTTCTATTTTAAAATCATTCATCGTATTAATTCTTAACCCTGTCTATCCAGTAGCCCCATAAAACAAAAATCCACAGCGCCAGAGTTGCATAAGCCATATCTTCTACCGATGGAGGCGGCGGGCCGAACAGGTTGGATAAATAAATGATTGAAAGAAAAATTACCAACGACCAGAACCGGATGCCGAATTTGGAATCCCTTTTGCCCGATGCCTTTACGAAGAAATAAATTCCTGCGGCAAATATGCCCCCTTCAACAATTATTGTAAGCGGAAGAGAATACCACAATCCTAATCCAACTTTTAAATTCAGTCCGGGTATAATAAGAAGGTCGGGCGCGTGCGAAATAAAATCGAGAACCCAGTGGCTTATAACAAGCGCGCCAAGAAGTAAGGCTCCTTTTATCTCTTTCTTTAATAGAAAGTAAACCAGCGCAAAAAGCGCTCCCCATACAACTACTGCCAAAAGGCTATGCGAATAGGGATAACTTACAAAATTAAGGGGGGAAACCGGTGTATTGCCCGGTTCAATTTTTACTTTTTCAATTCCAAGCAGAACCAGAACGGGCCAGAGCAAATCGATAAATTGCGAGGCAAGAATAAGAGTACCGAGTGAAATGCGGGAATCTATTTTTTTTGCCCCCATTGCGGCGCCGAAATGCCCTATGAACATTGTTATTCCTTTCTATTTTAAAGCATGCCGTTTTTTTCGAGCCATTCATCGTTGTATATGGTGCTGAAATATTTATAGCCCGAATCGCATATTATTGTTACTATGTTAGCTTCCCTGTCAATTTCCTTTGCCAGCTTTACCGCCCCCCAAACATTGGCCCCGCTTGTGGCTCCTGCAAGAATGCCTTCTTCAAATGCAAGTTTCTTGGTCCAGCCAACAGATTTTTTGTCTTCCACCTGGAACATATCGTCAAGGACTTCGAGACGCGCGGTTTTAATAAGAAATTCGTCCCCCATCCCCTCTATTAAATATTTTTGCGGCTGAACAAGTTTTTTATGCTTAAAATAATCGTAAAATACCGAGCCTACAGGGTCTATGCCAATTATCTTGATATCAGGATTTTTTTCCTTTAAAAATCTACCCGCCCCCGTAATTGTACCCCCTGTTCCAACGGCGCCGATAAGAAAATCTACTTTCCCCTCGGACTGTTCCCAAATTTCGGGACCGGTAGTGTAGTAATGCGAATCGTTGTTATCCAGATTATTATGCTGATCGATATAAAACATTGAGGGGTCGTTTTTGTAAAGTGTTGCGGCGTAATTGTTATACGAATATTCGTTTTCAGGAGAAAGGGAAGTATCAGCCAGAATTACATCAACCCCGAGCACTTTAAGCATTTTAACTTTTTCGCGGCTTGTAGTATCGCGCACTACAACTTTTAGCTTATACCCTTTCTGCCGGGCAACAATAGCAAGTCCCATTGCCGTATTGCCAGAGGAATTTTCAATAATAGTATCCCCCGGTTTAAGCCTTCCTTCCCTTTCGGCTTTTTCAATCATATATTTTGCAATGCGGTCTTTAATGCTGCCGCCCGGATTGGTAAATTCAAGTTTAGCGAAAATGCGCGCTTTAAGTTCCCTGTCTATTTTAGTCAATTCAACTAAGGGAGTGTACCCAATAGCATCTAGAAGGGTCCTGGCTTTAAAATTCGACATTTGTCCTCGGAAGATATTAAAGTCTTAAAATTTATTTAAGGAAACTGTGCCCTCTTAAAAACTCGTCAGCAGTCATTCTTTTGCCGGCTTCGGCCTGAAGCTCAAGAATCTGCAGAATGCCGTTTCCGGTGCCTACGAATATTTCGTGTTTGGTTTCCCTGAATTCGCCGGGATTCAAATGATCGTGCCCGGCAATTTTTGTTTTATATAATTTGTAAATTTTTTCTTTGTGAATGAAAAAAGCGCCTGGAGCAGGAGATAAACCGCGCACGAGGTTATTAATTTCGGAAGCGTCTTTTCTCCAGTCGACAGCGCAAATCTCTTTTGTAATCTTCGGCGCGGGAGATGCCAGTTCCGGCTCCTGCTCGTGAACGAAAACATTGCCGTAATCGATAAGAGTTACAGTTTTAAGAACCAGTTCTGCCCCCATAACGCTCATTACATCATATAAAGAGCCGTAATCGTCCGTTTCCCTAATCTGGATTCTTTTCTGAAGAATAATGTTCCCCGTATCAACCCTTTCGTTAAGAAAGAAAGTAGTAATTCCGGTTTCAGGTTCGCCGTTAATAAGAGCCCACTGAATTGGAGCGGCGCCCCGGTACTGCGGAAGTATTGAAGCGTGCAGGTTGAATGCGCCGTATGTAGGTATGTCGAATACTTCTTTGGGAAGTATTCTGAACGCAACTACCACAAACAGGTCGGCATCCAGGTCTATAAGATGTTCAATAAAATCGTCGTCTTTTAGGTCGTTTGGCTGAAGCACCGGAATCCCGTTAGCCATAGCAAATTCCTTTACGGGAGTATGCGTAACCTGCATCCCTCTTCCTCTCTGCTTATCGGGGGCTGTAACTACTGCCAGTACTTCGTGCTCGCTGTCGTTTAATACCTGAAGCGAAGGCACGGCAAAATCGGGAGTTCCAAAGAATACTATTTTCATTTTTTTACCAACTTTAATTATTAAATTTATTTTTCGGTAACGGGATAATCGATATCCAGGTTACGTTCCGTTATTAAACGGAGTTCTTTCTGCAGTTTTTTGCGGATTTTATATTCTAGACGGTCGGGGAATGTTTTTCCGAGCAGATGGTCGTACTCATGCAGTATTACGCGCGCGTATAAATCCTCGGCTTCAAGTTCAACTTCATTCTCGTCTGTATCAATAAACCTGATTTTAATTTTTTCGGGTCTTTCAACATCGGCCCGCAGGTCGGGCAGACTTAAGCACCCTTCTTCCATAAAAACGGTCTCATCAGATTCAAGAACGATTTGCGGGTTAATAGCCACAATCGGTTTAATTTTTTCGTATCCCTCAACGGGTGTAACATCTATAACAAAAATAGATTCGCTGTAGCCAACCTGATTGGCGGCAAGCCCGATGCCGTTTGCATTGCGCATAGTATCGAACATATTCTTAATTTTAACAATCAGCTCGTCGTCAACTTTTTTAACATTTTTGCTCTTTTCGGTCAATATTTTGTCGCCGTATAACTGTATAGGTACAATAGCCATTTAAATTTCCTCTTGGTTTTTAAATAATTCTTCCTGCGAATCGACGCTCACTTCTTCAGCGCTCAGTTCATCAAAAAGAAAAACGCCTGTGGAGTAGAAAAGCATTCTTACAAACATTCTAAAAATAATCAACATTTGCTGAAGAATAAAGGATAGTATCAAAAAATAATAGGGGGTGCGGGGCACTTCCCTTTCAATAAAGTTATATGCCAGGGCGCCAAGTGCGCCGAATATCGAAACGGAGAGAAAAGTGCCGAAAATTATATGAAAATTGCTCTTTAACAGGAGTGTGGTCTCAATTATTCCTTTAAAAATCTTATGATGGTCTTTTATTGCAAGGTTCATTTTAAGATAGTCCGAAAACATCATTACGAAGCCTAAAAAGAAGAAAAGGAAAACATACCTTAAAGAGCGCAGAATGAATTCCCAGAATACATCCTCCGAATTTATGAACCATTTTGTCAATAAAGTGCCCAGATAATCGTTAAGCTGGAATGCCAGATAAAAGAAAATAAGGGAAATAAGGAATACCTTTGTCATCCTGTACCAGAATTTTACTCCCCCGTAAAAGAAATCGACTACGTGCGATTTTTTGGGATTATTAAAAACGGAAATAAGCCCGCCAACATAGAACTGCTGTACAAGAAGATAAACCCCAAGAGTACCGTAAATAAGAAAAGGCACCTGGCTGAAATTAGATTCGTATAAATTCCTGAACTGGATGTACCACATATAATCGAAACTGGTATTCAACCGGTCGTTAAGCAAAGAGGTGTGAAGGTTCTCGAACAATGTATTGTAAACCGGTATTGAAAGAATAAAAGCAAGCGAGGCGTTAAGCCCCCAGAATAATGCCAGGAATTTTGCATTGTAAAAATTGGACCTGAACCCCTGAACCAGGGCATTCCGGATTGTCTTAATCATCCTATTCCTCCAAGTGTCATAAGGGCATTCTGCATCCAGAAGAACCATCGCATAGCCATCGAAACGGAGGCTCCGTAGCGTGTTTTAACCGCAAATGAATTATTGGCAAAATTCAAATCGAGAAGATTTTTACGGTAAGGGTCAATTTCGGCGCCTATTACTTCGTTGCCGGTCTTAAACTTGAATATTTTCCATTTCTCGCTGGTATCCCATTTCTGGTAGAGGGTATCCTTATTGGTATAAAGCGCAATATCATTCTTGAAAATCCCGTCACCGTCCCGTTCGGCTAATACGGAATATTCATCCTTTCCTGTTCTTGTTATACTTGTAAGCTTATAATCGAAATTGCAGGAATTCTCTATAAAATTGCTGAAGAACCAATCCATATTTCTGCCGGTTACTTTTCGCACAACATTATAAAAGTCAGCTCTCTTCGGGTGCCTGAATTCAAATTCGTTAAAATATTCCTTAAGAACCTTCATCATCGTATCGTAACCCAGATACCTTTCCAGGGTTAATAAAACAAGCGCCGGCTTATGGTAGGCATTCACTACATAAGAAAGCCTTGTAGGCAGTTTGTACGAAGTATCGGCAATGGCTCCGATATTCAAGTTTTTATAATAACTCTGCAGACTGTTTGCCCCTTCGGACGAATAAAGATTAGAAAGAGTATAAACCACCGGAATTTCGCTGTACGAATGGAGGTTCATACCATATATTGGTATAAATCCGGCAAGTTTAAATGAAAGTATTTCCCTGCCGTAGGATTCGCTTAAAATTTTCTCTGTTATGTAAGTGGTAAATCCCTCGTCAAGCCATGCTTCATAAACTTCGTTGTTTGCAAGCAGTCCATAGAAGAACTGATGCGAAAACTCGTGTACAGTAACCCCTTCGGGCTGATGGGTTTCAACAGGAGCAAAAAGCTCGGCCCCAACCGTAATTAAAGTAGGATATTCCATTCCCCCTGCCGCGCAGGTACGGGGAGCATCTACAACGGTAATGGATTTGTATGGATACACTCCAATTTTATTTTCGAAAAAGCGGAGCGAGTTTTCTATTGCCTTAAAATAACGGTCGAAGTATTTCTCCCTCTCAGGCTGAACGAATGCATTTATTATAATTTGTGTTCCGTCGTTGCGTGTATATAACTTCTGCCTGTTCAAAATATCATCGGTGGCAAACCATACAAAATCGTGTACCCCTTTCTGGTAGAAATGGAACAGATTTTTCCCCTCCTTAACTTGTCTGGCGCCGGCATAACCGGTAGCACCGACCGTGTAACTTGCCGGGACAGAAATATTAACATCATAATCGCCGAAATCGGAGTAGAAATTCAAGTATGGATGATACTGGCTGCAGACCCATTTACCCTCTTCGAATACGGCAACTTTAGGGAACCACTGCGAAACAAAGAAGAAATTCCTTCCTGTGGCGTATCCCATTCTTTTAACCGAGCGGGGTATTCTCATTTTATACTGAATATTTATTTTAACCGAATCGGAAGAAAGCACCTGTCTTGCAAGAATTATTTTTGCCACGGTGCTGTCGTGCGGGTTCTTAACTTCAGGCTGAAAATAAATTAATTGGGCCGGTTTTCCATCCGCAGTAATGCTTTTTACTTCAACGCTTGTCATACTTTCGGGGGTAAGATGGTACGAACCGGCAAAAATGGTCTTATTGCTTTTGTAAGCGTTGGGGTAAAAATGGAACTGTATTTCGTTAGTGGAATAAGCCGTCAAATTCCGCCAGAGGATATTTTCATTTACGGTAATGTATTTCGTCTGCGGGTCGAACTCTACATCCATGCTGTAATTGGATATTTTACTATACGAGCCGGCATTCTTTTCAAGAATTCCCCCCGTGTAATTCCCCTTGGGGGAGGCGGTGGAAGAGGTTTCCAAAGGCATATTGCCCGCAAGCCCCGCCAGAAACGCAAATATTACAACTAAAACGATTAAGAGTGCATTTTTCATACAATCAAATTAATTATTCTTTTAATGGCGTGCAATTAAGATTTGAATAAAAGTATAATGCCTCTAATGGAAAGAGAAAGCCCCGGCGGGATTCCGGGGCTTCCATAGGAGATTATTTAATTGAGATGGTCTTAGGTTTTACCCTCTCGTGCTTGGGAAGTTTTACTATTAACTGTCCGTTTTCGTAGGAAGCATCAATTCTGCTTTCGTCAATGCTTTCGGCAATTTTGAATTTACGGTAATAATTGCCGCTTTCTGTTTCCTTAAGAATATACTTCCTGCCTTTAACCTCGTCATAATTTATTCTGCCCATTATAACAAGGCTTCCTTCTTCCAGTTTTATTTTGATGTTTTCCTTGGCAGAGCCGGGCATGTTCGCAACAAGAAAATAATCGTCGGCTGTTTCGTGAATATCGGCCAAAGGCGCAACCCACGATTCTTTTTCGAGCGATTCTTCCCAGCTTCTGCTGGTTTTAACATCTACCATTTCTTTATTTTCTACCATAATTTCCTCCGTTTTTTTAAGCTTATTTGTCGTCAACAACCTCGTACGAAGCGTCCTGTACTTCTTTATCATCCTTTTTGTCGGACTGCTGCTGCTGTTGCTGCTGCTGGCCGCCGGCAAAATCCTGCTGCTGCTGCTGTTCAGGTCCGGGGCCCTGTTGTTTATAAATATCCTGTGCAATGTCGTTCCATACTTTGGTAAGCTTGTCCGTAGCCGCTTTAATAGCATCGGTATCGTTCGTCTTAAGTGCGTCTTCCACTTTTGCTATTTCGCTTTCAAGCTTGCCTTTCTGTTCACTGCTTAATTTATCTTTAAGTTCTTCAACCTGTTTCTTCGTCTGGAATACGAGAGAATCGGCCTGATTTCTCGTTTCTACCGATTCGCGGCGTTTTTTATCTTCCGCGGCGTGTTCCTGAGCGGCGCGTTTCATATTTTCTACTTCATCCTGGCTTAATCCGCTTGAAGAAGTAATACGTATGCTCTGCTCTTTGCTTGTGGCTTTGTCTTTAGCCGCAACGTGCAAAATGCCGTTAGCGTCTATATCGAAAGTAACTTCAATCTGCGGAATGCCTCTTGCTGCAGGGGGAATTCCGTCAAGATGGAATTTGCCCAGGGTCCTGTTATCAGCGGCCATCGGGCGCTCTCCCTGAAGAATGTGTATTTCAACAGAAGGCTGGTTATCGGCCGCAGTTGAAAATACTTCGCTCTTGCGTGTAGGGATAGTCGTGTTTGAAGGAATAAGAACCGTCATTACACCGCCGAGCGTTTCAATGCCAAGCGAAAGAGGAGTAACATCCAGCAAGAGTACATCTTTAACATCCCCTGCAAGAACGCCCCCCTGAATAGCTGCGCCAACGGCAACAACTTCATCGGGGTTAACTCCCTTATGGGGCTCTTTTCCGAAAATCTGCTTTACCAGTTCCTGAACTTTGGGAACGCGTGTGCTTCCGCCTACCAGAATTACTTCGTCAATCTGCGATGGAGAAACGCCCGCATCCTTAATTGCGTTCTGGCACGGAGAAGCTGTTCTCTGAATAAGGTCATCAACAAGCTGTTCGAACTTCGAGCGCGAAAGGCTCATGTTAAGGTGCTTCGGTCCATCCTGTGTTGCAGTAATGAACGGAAGGTTTATATCGGTCTGCATTGATGATGACAATTCAATTTTAGCTTTTTCAGCGGCTTCTTTAAGTCTCTGCAAAGCCATCGGATCTTTACGCAAATCAATTCCTTCGGTTCTGGCAAATTCATCGGCAAGGTAATCTATAACTCTCTGGTCAAAGTCGTCGCCGCCAAGGTGAGTATCGCCGTTGGTCGATTTAACTTCGAAAACGCCTTCGCCTAACTGAAGGATTGAAATATCGAAAGTACCGCCGCCTAAATCGTACACGGCAATAATCTGGTCTTTATGTTTTTTGTCCAAGCCGTAAGCAAGAGCTGCTGCCGTAGGCTCGTTTATTATGCGAAGAACCTCCAAGCCTGCAATTTCTCCGGCTTGTTTTGTAGCCTGGCGCTGTGAATCGTCAAAATATGCGGGGACTGTAATTACAGCCTGCCTTACTTTTCCACCAAGGTAGGCTTCTGCATCCGCTTTTACTTTCTGCAGAATCATGGCCGAAATTTCCTGAGGAGTAAATGTTCTTCCTTCAACTTCAACGTCC
>DAHYUM010000239.1 GCA_027398005.1 bacterium | reverse complement strand
CGATCTATTTTTGCAGAAATGAAACTAAGAACTTTTATTTTCTTATTTTTTTTATCCGGTTTTTAACATAGTAGGGAGTTCTCTAAAATACCTTTATGAATACATTAGTTACCATTGCTCTAAATATAGCCCTTATTGCTGCATTTGTTTATGTAATGAAACAAAAGAACTTCCTCTCATTCTTTCAGGGGGGAAGATGGTGGTTAACCTGGCTGGCAGTAGGTATAATCACTTTAATGGATGAAATAACCTCAATTTTTTACGCACACGCCGAAGCTTACATTGCCATTGGGGCAAAAGCAATTATATATATAGCCCTCACTTCAATCCTTATCCGGTTCCTGAGCACAAGAATGGTGGAAATTTCAGAAATTCTTGAAGTAAACGGTTTAAGGGGTGGGGGAGTATATTCCTTTTCATACCTGGTTCTCGGCCCTTCGGCCTCTTTCGTAGCCGTTTCATCCATTCTTGTGGACTATGTTCTTACCGCTGTGCTATCTACCGTGAGCGCGGTCAACAACGGAACTTCCTTTCTTGGCATTGGGAATGAGTTTAAATATATACTTATGTTCGCGGTTATTTACGGAATAACGTTCCTAAATATTCTGGGTATAAAAGAGAACGCCAAATTCACTTTCTATATTTTTGTGCTCGCATCCTTTGTGCTGATGAATCTTATTCTGGGGGGCATATTAAGTTTCGACTCATCAAGCGCCGCAAGACTTACAGCCGGCTTCCACTCCTTCGTGGGGGATTTTAAGGTGGGCAATTTCCTCGATTCCTATTACCTGATGATTATAGGCATTGGAAGCTGTATTCTTGCATATTCGGGAATTGAATCGGTCCTTCAGACCGCATCCCTTGTTAAAAGCTGGAAAGAAATAAGAAAAGCATATCTGTTCCTTGCTCTTACGGTGGGCATTGTTACGCCGGTTATAGGCATACTTGCACTTTCATCCAATGTTGATGTTGCATCGCACAGCGAAGATTTAATAACCCGTTTCGGCTCACTTATAAACGGCCCTGTTTTCGGTATGATTGTAGGAGGGGTTGCTTCAATTACCCTTATAATGGCAGTTAACACGGCCATGGTAGCCTCGGCAGAACTTATTGAAAAAATTGCCGAAAAATATAACTACGAATGGCTTATTAAGCTTAATAAAAGACAATCGCTTTACCGCGTACACATTTTAAATGCGCTTTTTTATTCTTTCATTCTTGTTCTTACCGGAGGAGCACAGAGAACATTGGCCCACATGTACGCCGTAGGCCTGGTTGCAAGTTTTTGCATAAACACATTCTCCCTTATAAAATACCGCTTTTCGAAAGGAACAAAAGAAATTACCTACCACACATCCCGTTTCGGGACTGTTTTGCTTTTTGTTGTACTGCTAAGCACATTCTTTTTCATATTCACGCATAAATACGAAGGGGCCATTCTTTGGCTTATAGTTACAATTATAGTTCTCATAAGTGGACTAATAATGTACCGGAAGCGCGCGCCTGAAATACCGCGCAGAAAGCTTACACATTCTCCAATGGATGTAATTTTCGCAATTGCCGAATCGGAATCGCAAAACATCAATATTTTCTTCCGCCGCCCTAACGAAAAAGATTTCCTAAGCGTAGGCGATAATTCAATTTACATCAGCTTCTATACTCCCCGTCTTGAAGAGCCGGAACAGACGGTTAACAACCATTTCTGGCTTTCAATCCAGAAAAGGATGGGGCTCTTCGATATGATTTACGGATTCCTCCAGACCATTCAATATGAAGTTGAAAAGGAGAAAAAAGTAACTCTCCATTTCGGGTGGCCTTCTTCTTCGTGGATTGACAGAATGTCAATAGGATTTATGATATTCAAATTGATGCGTCTTCCTAAACGTTTTCCCAATTTCGATTTTGTTATTGAATATTTTAAAAAAGCATAATAAATTAAATTCGTATATAACGCTCGCTTACCAATAAAAAGCATCTTAGAATGAATGCTGTTATAAGTATATTTTTCAATCTGGGGCTAGTAGGCATTTTCGTTTATTTTGCCAGCCGGAAGAACTTTCTATCTTTTTTCCAGGGGGGCCGGTGGTGGCTTACCTGGCTTGCCGTTGGCATTATTACCCTTATGGATGAACTCACATCCATTTACTATGCCCCCTACGAAGCTTACCGCTTTATTGGTCCTAAAGCCGCCATTTATATTGCCCTTACTTCACTTCTTATTCGCTTTCTTACAACACGCATGGTAGAAATTGCGGAGATTTTAGAGGCAAACGGTCTGAAAGGAGGGGGAGTATATTCATTTGCCGACCTGGTTCTGGGCCCCTCGGCATCTTTTATTGCAGTTGCTTCAATTCTTGTAAGCTATGTTCTTACGGCGGCAATTTCTACCGTAAGCGCCGTTGAAAACGGAACCACTTTCTTTGCCATGAGCGACGCTGTAAAATACGGGCTTATGTTCCTTGTAATATGGCTTATTACTTTCCTTAATATTTTAGGAATTAAGGAGAACGCCAAGTTTACATTCGGAATCTTTATTATTGCGGCTTTTGTTATCATTAATCTTATTCTCGGGGGCTTATTCAACTTCGATTCCGCCTCTGCCGCACGCCTTGGAAAAAGCTTTTCCGATTTTACATTCGATATTTCAAGCGGGAATTTCTTCAAATCGTACTCTCTTGTAATTGTAGGCATAGGAAGCTGTATTCTTGCTTATTCGGGCATCGAATCAGTTCTGCAGACAGCATCGCTTGTTAAGAGCTGGAAAGAGATAAGAAAGGCCTATGTTTTCCTTGCCGTTACCGTGGGCATTGTAACCCCATTAATTGCGCTTCTTGCCTTGTCATCCAACATTAACATGTCCGGCAAGAATATAGAAACAACACTCATTCCAATTTTCGCCGAATCGGTCAACGGTAAATTCTTCGGAATGCTTGTAAGCGCTATGGCATCCATAACACTTATTATGGCCGTTAATACCGCCATGGTAGCTTCGGCTGAATTGATTGAGAAATTTGCCGAAAAGTATAATTACCACTGGCTGATTGAAATAAACAAAAGACAGTCCCTTTATAAAATACACCTTATTAACGGCCTCTTTTATTCATTTATATTGGTATTAACCCGCGGAAGCCAGGCAGTGCTTGCCGAAATGTACGCAGTTGGGCTTGTAGCAAGTTTCTGCATAAACACATTCTCCCTGCTTAAGTACCGTTACTCTAAGGGCACAAAGGAAATAACCTACCATACCTCGCGAACGGGTACTCTCATTCTTTTCATTATTCTTCTAAGTACATT
>DAHYUM010000238.1 GCA_027398005.1 bacterium | reverse complement strand
ATAAGAGATTTGACGGAGAAGAGAAATTACGACGAGGAAATTATAAAATCGCGCGATTTTTATTTAAAACTACTTAACGATTTCCCCACACCGGTATGGCGTTCCGATAAGGAGGGGCGTTTTAATTACTTTAACAAAGCTTGGTTTAACTATACAGGCAGAAATTCCGAAAATGAAATGGGTGAAGGGTGGATATCCGGTGTTTACCAGGGGGATAAAAATCTGGTCAAAGATAAATTAGCAGAAGCCCTGAGCAAAAAAAATGGATTTGTGTTTGAAATAAGAATTAGAAATTACAGGGATGAATACCGGTGGCAAATATTCTACGGAATGCCATATTACGATATGGAGAATAATTTTGCCGGGTTCCTCGGCTCGTGCTTTGATATAGATGACAGAAAAAATTATGAAGATACAATAAATGCCTTGATGCGCATAAGCGAAAAACTCTATTCCTCTCTGGACATTAATCAGATATTGGATTCGCTTGTAACTGAGAGCGTTGGGCTTGCAGGCGCCGACGGCGGATTTGCTTGTATAAAGAATCAGGCAGGATTTGCAACTTCGAGGTACTATAATAAAGACCATTGGGAGTACTATGAGGCTCTTTTCAATGAAGATAATATGATAGTTAAGCAGGTTAATTCATCCCGCGAGCCGCTGCTTAGCGAGTATTCAGCCGATTATTTCGGAATGCAGAACGAATTGGCCGAAAAATATTCTGCGGTACAAATAATAGCGGTTCCTCTTTATATTGCCGAGGGTAAACTGATAGGTTTTCTGGTGCTGAATTATGCGCGCGGGAATAACCAGTTTAAAGGGGATTACCTGCAGCTTTTGAAGGGGGTGGCAAGAAATGCCTCAATTTCTCTTTCAAAATCTTTGAATTTTGAGCAATTACGAGAGACTGAAACACAACTGCGCCGTTCCGAAGCCGAATTAAGAAATTTAGCGGCGCAGATTCAGTATGGAAGGGAAGAAGAGAGACAAAGAATAGCAAGGGAAATTCACGATGAACTTGGACAGCTGTTCACCGGCATAAATCTTAGTATTTCGCTCCTTTCCGAACAGCTTGAAGCAGGCGAGAAACCTTCCGCAGGCGAGATTATTGAGGAATTGCAGTCCGTGCAAAAGTATATAGAGAAGGGAATTAATATTGTGCGCGATATTTCAGGAAGATTGCGTTCTTATGTGCTGGATCATCTGGGCCTGATTCCGGCAATTCAGGAATACTGCCTGGAAATTGAAAGAATGAGCGGAATTAAATGCAGCTTTAAGTCGGATTTGGAGTCGTTCAGTTTCAGTGACGAGAAAAATGTAGCAGTATTCAGAATTATACAGGAAGGAATTACAAATGTGCTTAGGCACGCACAGGCAACTGTAATTATGGTTGCTGTTGCAAAGAGAGGAAATAATATGCTTATCGACATTTCGGATGATGGAAAGGGATTTACAGAATCGGAAAGATCGAACAGCAATTCAGTGGGAATTCTTGGTATGAAAGAGCGGGCAATCTTTTTAAATGGCCAGCTTAAAATTGAAAGTATTGAAGGTAAGGGTACATCAATACATTTAATTATACCTTTAACTTTAACCGGGGAAAAAGTATAAATGAAGATTGTAATAACAGACGACCATGATATTATAAGAGAAGGATTGAAAAAGGTTTTGTCGGGGCATGAAGGCATTACGGTTGCCGGGGAAGCTGCATCAATTGCCGAACTTGAGAAGCTTCTTGAAAGCATAGATGTAGATTTTGTATTGCTCGATATTTCGCTTCCGGATAAAAGCGGAATGGATTTTGTGGCAGATATTAAAAAGCGCTACCCCGATATTAAGGTTCTTCTCTTCAGCATTTACCCGGAGGAGAAGTTTGCCAAAAGAGTTATAAATATGGGAGCCGACGGATATCTAAGCAAGAGCGCAAAACCGCATGAGATTATTGAAGCAATAAATAAGATTAATAACGGGGGAAAATACTTAAGAACCGAAGTGATTGAAGAGCTATTTTTAAGGCCTTCGAGGCTGGGAGGCGATATAAGCCACGATCTTCTTTCGAACCGTGAATTTGAAGTGCTCCGTTTGATTGCAAAAGGGAATAAACTTACCGAAATAGCAGAATCCTTAAATTTGAGCATTAATACAATAGCTTCCTATAAATCAAGAATTCTTGAAAAGCTGAAACTGAAAACCACCGCCGAGCTTATCCGCTACGCAATTGATAATAATTTAATTGAAAAATTCTAAAAACATCCATTATTCCCCTTTTTAGAAAGCCCGCATATCCCTTTTTTGCCGCAGAAACCACCACAAATAATTGCAAAAAATGACTGCATATTTCCGACGGCCGATATAGCATATTTGTACCGGAAAAGGAAATATGAGTATGAGTATTTTAATAGTAGAAAGTTCAAAAACAGTTAGAGAAAAGCTGATCCGGTTTCTGGAGCTTGAAAAGCTGTTTAATGATGTATACGAAGCCGGTACTGTAGCAGAGGCGAAAATGATTATGAAGCAATTGAGGCTTGACATAGTCCTTTTCGATATTCAGCTTGAAGGGAATTCGGGACTTGAACTGATTTCTTTTTCACGTAAACTGCTCCATAAACCGGTTTTGATTCTTTGTACCAACTATAACTATCCCCAGTATAGAAGCATCTATGAATATATGTCAGTTTATTATTTGTTCGATAAGACGTCAGAAATGGGGCAGTTAAAAATATTTATTAAAAAACTGGTTGGCGAAGCTAAAATAATTTTAGACACTGATTCAAATTAATTATAACAATGGAGGCCCAAATGAAAAGGTCCAATTATCTTTTTCTTTTAATCGCAGTATCGGCAGGGCTTATTTTAAGCAGCTGCAAAAGCCCTATCGATTTAACCGAGCCAATGACGCAGAACTCTTCTACAACCCAGAGCTTTATGCGGGTTGCCGAAAATAGTTCAACAGTCAGTTCCTTTACCCCAAATTATAATGAAGGGCAGGCAATGACTTTAGCCGGCATGCTTGCTAAGGATGTTTATCCTATCAAGGTGGGGCAAAAAATGACCCTTACCGATAAAAGTCTTACTCTTGTAAAGGACAGCACCACCGCTACCGGCACATATATTCAGCATTATAACGGAGAGCTTATTATTGAAGGTACATTCCAGAAACCGACTATGGGGATTGGAACGAAAGTAGATACTACTTTGCATAAAACATTTACTACCACAATTACCCGGCTCATTCAATTTGAAAAAGTGGCAAGTACCGGAAATGATACGCTCGACTGGAAAGTGAAAGCTGTTTCTTTGCCTAACGGGG
>DAHYUM010000237.1 GCA_027398005.1 bacterium | reverse complement strand
ACAATACCCAGGTTGTTTTTGTCGAATTCGATATAATCATAATAATCCCCTCCAACTTCGCTTGCGGGAATGCATCGCGCGGCAATCTCTATTCCACCTATTTCAGGTTTTTCCCTCGGCAGGAATGACATCTGTACTTCCTCTGCAATTTCAAGCTCCCTTTTCAGCCGTTCCCTTTCAGTTATTCTTGAAACGTATGCAGGGGTAAGTGAATCGAAATCGAGAGCCTTATCTTTGGTAAGAAGTGCATAGACTATCCATAAAAATAAAATTGCAAATAGTATTATTATAATTACAAAGGACTGTGCGAAAACAGGGGCATTTATAAAAAGCATCGGCTGACTATTGAAAATAAAGTGGAATGATGCCAGTGCAAAAAAGCCGGCAAGCAAATCGGTTTTAAGAAAGAACCAGATAAGAAGAATTCCGAATAATGACTGGATTATTATATCTACAAGGTCCGGACGCACAAAGCCGGTATTGATTAACCCCAATATTATTCCGCCTCCGGCTATAAGATAATTATCCTTTATTTTTCCTTTAAAGTATGATGTAGTAAACACGACAAAAACAAGGAAAACAAAAATTGTGGCAACAACGGAATTAACAATAAGCCTGAATGCCCCTGAAGATGCCGATATTTCTTCGGTTGTAGTGTCGATTATTGTAATATGCATTACCCTTGAAAGCAAATAATACGCAATCAGAATAATTGCATTTAGAGCAAACCCGAATGTAATGCCTTTCAAGAGGGAATTGCCAACTCTCGAATTCCCGAAATATCCTTTTAGGAATAAATCTGCCGAAACGAATTTATTTTTCCATTTTTCCCTGCCGAGGCTTTCCGAGATAGTCCAGACTATTAAAACGCCTGCTCCGTAGAAAAGTGGTCCGAATATCAGCCCTATTATTAATACGAATGAAAATTCATCGGCCATTGAAAAAATGAGCTGTGCGGCAACAAACAGGGCAACTAAAACACCTATCTTAATCCCCTGCTTATAACCAAGCTCAAATGCGCGGAACCGCTTGAATAGAAGAACAATCATTAATACAATTACAGCAACTATAAGAACAACATTAATAAGAGAGTGAATCTCATCCCTGGAACTAAGGGGAATGAATTTTACCCGGCTATCGAGAAGTTTGACAGACGAAACTTTATCTCCCGTAATTGAAATCGAAATTCTTTTATCGGCATTGGCCGCAACATCTCGGTAATCGGCTATAAAAGTATAGTCTATTCTACTGCCGGCCGATTTAGGCTCTTCTGCCGCGGCCTGTGAATCTGCCGGATTTATATTTTTACCCGCTGATAAATTTTCGGATAAATGGAGAGTGGATAAATTAACGTATGAAAGGAATTTTGAGGAAAAATCCTTGGCTATTTGTTCCGCTTCGGCAAGCTGAATTGTTTTTATCTTGGATGTATCAGAATACCCACGTTCCAAACCTATTAAATTGCCGTTCAAATCGAATGTAAGGCTAAGCCTTCCAATGAAATCCTTATAGTCGTCAATTTGCCGGTCCCTCGCGCCGAAAGTCAGGTTTGTCCTCTTCATCCAGGTAATTTCCCAGGTATAAGGCTTATCATTTTTAGAAACAAGAATATTTCCTTCAGTAACTCCGTACTTTTCCTGATACTCTGCAATCAGCCCCGTGTTAGTCCTTATCATAGGCAGAATCTGGTATTCAGAAGTATTATAATTAATATAATCGGCTATTGTTACCGATTTGTTTTTAATGGCAGAAGCCGAAACTCTGGGGAATAAGTTGTTTTGCGGATGTATCTGAAAAAAGAGCATCCTTATTATTATAATGCTAATTATTATTACTAAAAACTCTTTCCAGTATTCACTTATTTTTTTACCCATGTTATACCTGTTATGTGAATATTCCAGTTTTCCCTTTAAACAGTACTTTACAAACCTAATAATTTATTTTGTCATTTTTTACTGCAAAAACAAACAGAATTTAAGTAATTTATCTTTTATTCAGACTATAATAGAATTTTAATTTCTTATTAGCTAATTTTCTGAAGCATATACTATCAATAGAAAGAACAGCATGGCAATTACAGTACAGGACAGGAGCAATTATTTCAAAGCTCTTCTAATATTAATTGGTAAAGACAGAATAATAAATGCAAAAGAAGTTGAGCTTATGAAATTGTTAGGCAAAATTTTCGATTTCGACAGCAGTTTCGTTAACGAATCGGTAAGGGATTTGCTTGGGAATGAATATATTACAGAAGAACCCCCGAAATTCCGTTCGCAAAACGTTGCCGAAGCTTTTGTTAAAGACAGCGCCAAATTCATTTTAAGCGATAATTCAATTGAAAGCAGAGAATATAAATGGCTTCTCGAAGTAGCTTCGAAAAACGGGCTCAACAGGAAATTTTGCGACGATGTTCTAAATGAATACAGGATTACAAAAAACGCCTCGGACAAAGAAATATTATTTGAAATCAGCAAAATATTCAAATAGCTCAATTTGATATTTCCCCCTGTTAAGCTTCCCTTAAAGATTCTACAATCTTCAGTCTGGCCGCCCTTAATGAGGGGAAAAATCCCCCTGTAATTCCCATCACTACAGCAAAAATCATAGACGAAATAATAATTGATGGTGAAAGGGCAAATGAGAACTGCAGTTCGGCAAAAGACGCGAAATTAAGCGTGGATATCGAAAAGAACTGGAGCGAAGAGGCTAACAGCAATCCCGCCGCCGCTCCGGAAATGGATATAATTAATGATTCAGTCAAAAACGCCCATAAAATACTCCTCCTGCTGAATCCGAGCGCGCGCAGTGTGCCTATCTCAACAGTCCTGTTGGATACTGCCGAATACATTGTTATTGAGGCTCCAATTACAGCACCCAAACTGAATATGACGGTTATGAATATGCCAAGTATTTTTATGAAAAGTGACATCAGTTCCGATTGTTTTTCGAAGAATTTCGTCTCAATCATCGGCTCGTACTGCTGAAGCCTCCTGTCTGATTCGAACGCCCTTTTGAATATTTCATAACTAGCTGGATTTTCGAGTTTAAGAGTTACAGTTGAAACAGTACTTCCCCGGTTGAAAGCATCGAGAAGCTGACGCGAATCCCCCCACATTTCCGATTCAAATCCGCTCGATTCTGCACTGAATTCACCAACAATAGTCCATTCATCCTTTGCGAACCTTACCTTATCCCCTATTTTGGCTCCTTCAAATCTTTTTCTGATTGATGCACCTACAATTAATTCCCTCTTGCCGAAATCGAACATCCGTCCGTCTATTATTTTAACCTGGGGCCTTAGTATCGATACGCAT
>DAHYUM010000236.1 GCA_027398005.1 bacterium | reverse complement strand
ATTAACTTTTCGGGGGTCAGTATTGCCGCCGGTTGTAAGTTTAATTCCGTTTACGAATGCTATAACCGGAATCTTTTCTCTTTTCACTTTTTCAAGGAGGTTGTTGAATACGGTTACGAAAGAATCCCCCTTGTATGTTTCAATTCTCTGGAGCGGAAAGTCGTCCATTGTAACGGCAACTTTGTTCTGGGCCTGCATAATGCTTGTCGTAATTAGTAATAGTAAAAATAATTTTTTAATCAGATTCATTATCATTCCTTTTATTGTTTAGAAGAATAAATGGTTTTGCCCCCGACTATGGTATATATTACTTTTGTTTTTAATATCTCATCCTCGGGACAATTAAGAAGATTGTTCGATAGCACGGTAAAATCGGCAAGCATGCCGGGTTTAATCTTTCCTTTAAGGTTTTCTTCGAACGAAGCATAGGCTCCGTTTACCGTATATGATTTTAGGGCTTCCATCCGGCTCATTTTCTGGTCTGGATAAAACTCTTTTCCGCCGTCATACTTTCTAGTAACTGCCGAATAAAAATTTCTTACGGGATCAACAGGTTCAACCGGGGAATCGGTGCCGTTGCAAATAACCGCTCCTGTTTTCATAAGTTTCTGCCATACGTAAGCCCCTTCTTCAGCCCTCTTATCCCCGATTCTCTTTGGCACAAAGCCTGCATCGGATGTGCAGTGGCAGGTCTGCATGGCCGCAATAACGCCAAGCTCACCGAAACGGGGGATATCCTGCAAAGAAAGGTGCTGTGCATGTTCAATGCGCCAGCGGAGGTCTTTTTTGTCGGGGTGTTCTTTAAATGTTTCCTCGTAAATATTAAGCACTTCCCTGTTGCCGCGGTCGCCGATTGCGTGAATGCATAGCTGGAATCCGTTCTGGATTGCAATTTCTGCAGTCTCTTTCAATTCATCAAGCGGAACTACATTCAATCCGCTCTGCCCGGGCATGTCGGAATAGGGCTGAAGGAACCAGGCGCTGCGCGAGCCGAGCGCGCCGTCGATATATCTTTTAATTTCGCGTACGGTAAGATGGTTGTTTCCGTAGCCGATAAGCCGGTACTTTGAAATATTATTTTTAATTGCGGCGTTGTTTTCCATAATCATTGCCGAAAGCCGTATATCCAGTTTGCCCGCGTCTACAACTTCCTTTAAATAATCTATATCCTGAAATGTGGAGCCGGCATCGTTAAAAGTTGTAATCCCCTTTTCTTTGCACTCTTTAACCGCATAAGCTAAAGTTTTAAGCCAATCGGCTTTCTTCTTCTCCGGGGTTCTTTCCTGCAGAAACCGGTCGTATACTGCCTGAATAAGGTCGGCGGCATTTTCGTGAAAGACGCCGATGGCATTGCCGCCGATATCGCGCATAATAATTCCCCCTTCGGGATTAGGGGTGTTGTTGGTAATGCCGGCAAGCTGCATGGCTTTGGCATTCACAAAAATTGCGTGCCCGCTTGCGTGTTTCAAAATAACCGGATTATCGGGGGAAATTTTGCTTAAAGCATTATGGAAAGGGAAACCTCCAATATTGGGCTGAGGGGCGTTATCCCATTTTTCCTGATGCCATCCGCGTCCCAAAATCCATTCTCCCGGCCTGGCTTTTTTAACTGCTTCTTTAACAAGGGCAACAATTTCATCCCAGTTTTTAGTGCCGGTTAAATCGATATTCTGTTTGAATTCCCCCAATCCCCAAAAGTGTGCATGACTTTCGTTAAAGCCGGGCATTAGGAATTTTCCCTTCAGATCGATTGTTTTCGTCTTTGTGCCGGCGAGCTGTTTAATCTCGGAGTTAGAGCCGACAGCCATAATGGTGCCGTTTTTAACGGCAACTGCTTCGGCCGCGGGTTTTGAATCATCCATTGTTGCAATATCGCCATTAATTAGAATCAGGTCGGCCTTCTGCTTCTGCTGAGCAAAAGATGTTTTAACCGAGAGGATGACAAGAGTAAAAATAGAAAGAGAGAAAAAACATATTGCAGTCTTCACGTTTCCCCCAAATAAGTAAAAATGAAATAAATTATTTTCTGTTAACCAGAATAACACCCGCAATAATTAAAACGCCGCTTAAAAATGTAAGAATGGTAACATGTTCGTTAAGAAGAAGCGCGGCGGCAAAAAAAGTAATGAACGGCTCCATATAAAGGAAAGCCCCTGCCTTTGAAGCGCTCATCTCGTTAAGGGTTTGCGCCCATAAATAGTAGCCCAGGCCCGAGCAGAATATTCCGAGAAACAGCAGTGCAATCCACCCCTTTAAGCTTAGATGAAACAGTGCCGTAATCTGTTCAGTATTCAGCGAGAAGGGGGCGGTAACAAGCGCCATTATAACGAATAGGTAAAGCGTGGTCATTAAAGGGGAATAGGTGAGGGTAGCCTTTTTATTTACGATTGAATAGACCGCCCATGTTAATGAGCTTGTAATTATTAAAAGGTCCCCTTTGTTTTTAATTAAATCTATTTTGCTTAAATCCCCTTTGCTTACCAGAAGAATAAGTCCGGCAAAAGAAATAATTATTCCTGTAATCTGCAGGGGGGCAAGTCTTTCCTTAAAGATAATTGTGCCGAAAATAATTATAAATACCGGAGTCAGGCCTATAATCCATCCTGTGTTCGAGGCGGAAGTATATTGAAGTCCCGTGGTTTGAATCCATAAATGGAAGCTGGTGATAAGCCCTAGAAGCAGAATCCACGATGCGCTCCTGCGGTCTATTGCAAAACTGCTTTTCTGTTTAAATGCAATTGCCGTAAGGAAGCCGATGCCGAGAATCTGCCTGAAAAATACAATTGAAGCGGGAAGCAGGTGCTCAAGAAGCACTTTCATTGCAATAAAAGAGAAGCCCCATACAATAACGGCGGCAATGGGTTTCCAGTAATGAACCTTTAGCGCGGAATCTTTATCCATTTTTGTAAATTATCTTTTTTTAAAATAAGAGCCTATCGAAAGAAACGGATCTGTTCTGCCCCTATTGTCATCTTCGGAATATGAAATATATTCGAGAAAGAGCCCTGAAGGGGGAGCGGTATATTTAGCAGGCTCGTTCGATTTAGAAGTCAAAAATCTTTTAATGTCTTCCTGCCTTAAATTGCCTCTTCCAATTTCAACCAGAACGCCGACCATCCTGCGCACCATTTTCCACAGGAAGTGCGAACCTTCAATGCGTATGATTATAAGATCCCCGTCTTCTTTAATTGTTACCGAATTGAGAAGCACTTTGGTCGATTTTTCCTCTTCATCCTTATCGGAAAACGAAGCGAAATCGTTCATGCCTTCAAAAACAGAGGCGGCCGAAATCATTTTATCAACGTCGAGCCTGTCTTTAATCC
>DAHYUM010000235.1 GCA_027398005.1 bacterium | reverse complement strand
ACACAATGAGTGTTTTTGATCCTGCTGGAGCACATATAAGAACATATATGAATCGTGAACGTCCCGAAAGCATTTTTATGAGGCGGAAACAAGACGGGGTATTAGTCATGTCCACTTCTTTTAAAACCACTCCGATAAGTTGCTATGATCTAGCAGGGAATTATTCCGGTGGTTTTGGAAATATATATAATAAATATGTGCCTGCGAATGAAAAGCGTATAAATGTATATAATGTGCGTAATATTCAACCTCTTGGAGATGATAACATAGTAGCTTTATTTAGAAGCCAGCCTGTGATAGAAGTTTATGATTATAAAGGTAATATTAAGTTGGTGAAGGAAATAAATGATATCAAATATGTGAAAGAGATATACGAGACTATAAACAACAAGCCGGAAACTATTACATTTTTATTTAGGTCCATTGTTACTAAAAATAATCATATATATGTATTAGCACAACATGTGTATAGCGATAATACATTTATGAATCTTATCTTGGAATTTACATATAGTAATAACGACCTGATATATAATAAATGTTATATATTAGAGCAAACAAGCGGCACGCCCACTTCTTATGCATGTTTTAATATTCTTAATGACAATAAAATAATAGCTTTTAACTGGCTAAATAAAACAATGGACGTGTTTAATATTGTGGGACAATGAAATGGAAAAAATCAAGACATTATTCAAAAACAATCTAATATTTAGTGTGATAATTATAATTGGAATCTTCTTGTATTATCGGACTACTAGCCAGAGCACGGCCTATACTAAGACGTCTAAACTGGTAATGGAGCAAAAAGTAAGTCAATTTAAAGATATGGTTATGAGTAGAAAAATACTGTGCTTAAATAACATTATTGGAGATAATGCTCAGAATAAATTGATATTGTTATATAGCGCATCAGATTGCAGGAGTTGTATTAAGGAAGGGTTTGAAATTATTAAGGCGATTGATTCAACGATATCGGCAAAACGAACAGCTGTTATAAGCTCTGGTTCAGATATCGCCTATGATAAAATATCTTTTAATTACAAAAAAAATATATATGAAGATAATAAACAATTGTTGAGAAATGAATTACAATATATAGCTACACCAATTCTCATTGTCGTTGATGAGGCTATGGTTGTTAAAGATGCTTATTTCCCAACGATATATGATTCAGATGATGATGTAGATTCTTTTTTGAGGTCTATCACAACCAAATTAACTAAGTAATGAAAAATGGTAGTAAAGCCGACAAAAAAAAGCGATAATAGGGTTAGCAAAAAAATATTAAACAGTGTTAGATATGTATAGCGAAATAAGGAATCATGTATATAAGTCGCAATGAGATAGTAATTATGTATAACTTAATAAGGCAATTTACGTATTGACCATTTTTAAGTCTTTGATAAGAAAGCACAATTACCATCTGATTGAGGCAATATTATTGATCTAATAAACTAGTTTGCAACGATCCTTTAACTGTTCCCCAGTTTATAATGGATTGGTTTTATTAAGGATTATACATATAAATAGTGCCTTGCAGTATAGATATACTATTGGCTATTAACATAACAGGGCAGAGCTTTGCGAATCCTGAAGTCTCTATTCTCCCCAGGTTGAATAATTTAAATACATGTGCTAAATTACAACCGGGGATAATGCCTTATTGGAATGAAGCAGTATTATAGTATAGATAAATTATTTCGTTGAAAATTAAGCAGAATTCTTAGATCCTTATAGGCGTAAAACAATAATCATACAACTATAAATGAGCAGGTAATTTAGTGCCTTTAGCATCCGTTTCAATTAAAAAACCTGTGGCGGTATCTATGTTCTATATAGGTGTTGCCCTGCTGGGTATATACGCGTTTTCGCGTCTGGGGGTAGACCTTCTTCCCAATGTAAACCTGCCCCATTTAATGGTTCAAACAAGTTACCCCAACGCCACCCCCGAGGAGGTAGAACTTCAAGTAACCGAACGCCTTGAGGCGCAGATTGGCACAGTGCCCGGGGTAAAAATATTTACCCTATGTATATTTAACGCAAAATAGATTGACAAATTGTTTTTTTTTTTTTTTACTTTATATCCGGATTTCAAAAGAAATGCAATAAATATACTATTTCAGCGGAGGAGGTGCTCCCGCCGGAATAATTAAGCAAACTAAAATATTGGTTAATGGTGTAATTAAGTGCTTAATCTTCTTATAAGTAAAATTAGGTATGGTTGGTTTACCTTAAGCAGGTATAAAAGAACAGCCTGCCGCATAGGCGTGTATTTTATTGCGGCAGTATTGCTTATTAGCGGTATAAGCAAAATATTAGACCCCATGCCCCTTATTGAAACTCTTAAGGCTTTTACAAAGCTCCCTGAAGAATATCTAATACTTGCAGCTACAATACTGCCGGTAATAGAAATTAGTTTGGGAATATTGCTTGTGTTGAAAATAAAGCCCAAACCCGTAATGCTGGGCACGCTTATACTGTTTGCAGCCTTTTTGGCATTTAGCATTTATGGTACAATTATGGGAATGACTAACGATTGCGGCTGCTTCGGATCTCTGGTTGAGAGCCAGATTGGGTGGGGGATGATAATTAGAAATTTAGGATTTATTATCGTTGCGGCTTTAATAATTACATATAATAAAGTATATATTGCAAAAAACTCTGGCCGGAGTATAAATAATATATTAGTAATCATTGGAGAAAAAAATGAAAAGTAAATTCAAAACTATTCTTTTAGCAGGCCTATTTGCTGTACTTTCCTTTTCAGCAATCACAAAAGCTGGACCAGAAAGGTGCTGCTATATCACTTGTTATTGTGGTACAGAATTAGGGTGTCAAAACGCTCCTTGCTCATGCGATTTCCTTTTTGGATACGTCGTATGCCCGGGCAATGCATATATGAGCTGCGCTACGGTATGTAATAAATAATATAAATAAGTGGGTCAATGACCCACTTATTATAAAATCAAATGGGGATGATATGAAATATATAAAAGCAATTATAATAGGGTTTACATTAATCAATCTAATATCTTGTGGCCCCAAAACAAATAATCTTATTCAAAAATGTGTTTATGAAAAATCATTTTATAAGTGGAGTGATTCCTCGTATGTTACATCATTTGTAGGCGATATAGTATCTTATAAAGATAATTTGTATATAGCTGATGTAACAAATGGGCGCTATGTAGTGCTTGATAATAATTTAACTATTGTTAAAATATTAGGTAAACCAGGGCCGGGACCAGGAGAGTTTCTTGCACCAAGCAATATTACTTTTTATAAGGACAGTGCTTATATATGTGATTTTAAAAAAAACACAATGAGTGTTT
>DAHYUM010000234.1 GCA_027398005.1 bacterium | reverse complement strand
AAGTCGACGCAATTCATTATTACTTGAAGTACTGTGGTGATGATTCTTGAACCGCCCGGTGAACCGATTATGATGAACGGTTTGTCATCTTTTAAAACTATGGTGGGCGTCATAGAGCTAAGGGGTCTCTTGCCCGGTTGGATAGAGTTTCCTTCCGTTCCCATCAAACCGAATTGATTCGGAACTCCCGGCTTGGCGCTGAAATCGTCCATCTCATTATTCATAAGAAAACCGGCCCCCTCTACAACAACCTTACTGCCGAATGCCGAATTGATTGTGTATGTAGTGCTTACAGCATTTCCTTTTGCGTCTGCTACGCTGTAGTGGGTTGTTTCATTGCTTTCATATTCATTCTTAAAAGTTTCGTGCGGAAATTGTTTCTCCTCAATCTTCCTGTAAATTTCCCTGCCAAATTC
The DNA here is from genome assembly GCA_027398005.1 of bacterium. Classification (GTDB taxonomy): domain Bacteria; phylum Bacteroidota; class Ignavibacteria; order Ignavibacteriales; family Melioribacteraceae; genus JAEXUB01. The sequence goes on along the minus strand of DAHYUM010000234.1, from coordinate 2,926 downwards.
TTTTGAAAGAAGCCTCTCCAGGGGCATTTTCACAAAATCGGGGTCGCCAAGGTATTTTGCCCTGTCGTAATAAACATACTTAAGCGCGTCGGCCAGAATTTTTATGTATTTGCTGCTTCCCCATTCCTCTTTAGAAATTTTATAATTCTCAATAATGTTAAGGGCTTCAATAATGCAAACACCCCCCGAAGCAGGGGGCGGCATCGAAACTATTTCGTATCCCCTGAAATTTCCTTTTACAGGCTCTCTTTCTACCGGTTTATATTCTTTCAAGTCGTTAAGCGATATAAATCCACCGTATTCTTTCGATTGCTCCGAAATAAGCCGGGCTACCTCGCCTTCGTAAAATCCTTCAGCCCCTTCTTCCTGAATAAGCCTTAATGTATGGGCAAGGTCTTTCTGCACGAATAATTCATTCTCTTTAATAAATTCCCCGCCGCGCGTAAAAATCTTTTTAGACGATTCAAACTTATTAAAATCGGCATTATAGGCATTAACCGATTCGGCAAATTTATAGGTGACCGGGAAACCATTCTCAGCCAGTTCGATAGCAGGTTCAATTACATCCTTAAGCTTCATAGTGCCATATTTTTCCAGCGCCATAATCAATCCGGCAACTGTGCCGGGAACTCCTGCAGAGCTCCATCCGAACCGGCTCATTTCGGGTATTACATTCCCTTCTTTATCCAGGTACATATTCCTGCTTGCAGAAAGAGGGGCCTTCTCGCGGAAATCGATAGTAATATCTTTTCCGGATGAGGTATGGATTACCATAAATCCCCCGCCGCCGAGATTTCCGGCGTAAGGATAAGTAACTGCCAATGCGAATCCAACCGCTACAGCGGCATCAACCGCATTACCCCCCTTACGTAATATTCTAACACCAACTTCGGTGGCAATTTTATCCGAGGTTACAACCATCCCGTTTTTGGCGCGTACAGGATCTTTTGCCCATACCTGAATGCCGAGGAATGAAATTATAATTAGAAAAATAACCGGTTTAGAAAAGACTGACGTCGGCTTCAACTTTTAACCCCTTCCCTTTTAACTGATTAATGAGAGTATTTACCAGATCTTTAGCCTGTTTTACGGTTGTTTTCAAATCCTCGAACAATTGCTCGTCATACAATATTTTACCCGCGTTATTCTGCTTATTCGTAATTTCATCAGAAAATTTTGTAAGCCGGACTATTAAATCGTTAGTATTCTTAATAAGCTCATTTGCGTTCTTAACGGTAGAGGTAATTTCATCCTTATTACTGCCTATAAAATCATTTGCGTTCTGGGCAAGCTTATTCCCCGAATCAATCAGCTTTTTAATTCCATCCCTGTTTTCAGAAATTACAGCCGATATTTCATCCGTAAGGTTTTTAAGTCCGGTAACCGATTTTTTAACTTCATCTGTAAAAGCCTTATCACCAATTAAATTGTTAATTCCGGCCAGCGAAGTTTTAACTTCTCTTATAACCGTAACAAGATCTTCCTGCACACTGCTTAGCATAGCCATTGTCGAAGCAATATCCCCCTGGAAAGTGCCTGCCTGTATTTTTTTAAAGTCCAATGGTTCCGCGGCCGAACCGGGATAAATTTCTATTTTCTTCCCCCCCATCAAATCGAGCATAGCAACATAAAACTTTGCATCGTTTTTAAGATTTATATCCTCGTCCAGCGAAACATTAACCATGACAGAATCGTTAACTAATTCAATCGCGGTAACATAACCTTTCCTAACGCCGTTTATCATAACGGCATCCCCTTTTTCCAACCCGGCTACCGAATTGAATTTAATATCCAGTTCCTTAACTCCCTTCCCAATTACCAGGTTCTTTGCCCATCCGAAAATGACAAAGAATAATATAAAGGCAAGTATTACCGTTATGCCGACCTTAAGTTCAGTCTTTTTTGTCTCTTTCATAATAGCGCCGTTTAAATTTTTTCTATTAACACTTTATTAATTCTTTTCTTTTTAACTTCCTTAACGGTAAACCTGAAACTGCCCGAGAGGAATGAAAAGTTTTCGGAAGGTATAGAACCGCAATGGTTTAATATAAAACCCCCCACGGTTTCAAAATCGTCATTCTCCGATGAAAAATCGCGCCCCAGCAGTTCATTCAATTCCCCTATCGAAGTCTTCCCGAGAACCATATACTTTTTCTCTTCGAGCTTTATTATGGGTGTTTCCTCTTTATCCGATTCGTCCCTTATTTCCCCTACAATTTCCTCAATAATATCTTCCAGCGAAACGAGCCCCGAAGTGCCCCCGAATTCATCCACTACAATACCAAGGTGCATATTCCTGCTCTGGAATTCTGTCATCAGTTCGCTTATAAGTTTTGTTTCGGGCACAAACAGTACCTGACGGGCAATCTTGGCGGGTGTAAAATCTTTTTTCAATGCCGAATCGGCTATGAACGGGAGCAGGTCTTTGGCATATATTATTCCTACCACATCGTCCAGGCTTTTGCCGTATAGGGGAATTCTGCTGTGCCCCGATTCGGAAATGAGAGAAATTATTTCGTCGAACGACGTCTGAAGGTCAACAGCCGCAATATCTACCCGCGGTGTCATAACTTCGCGCACTATAACCGATTTATATTCCACAAGACCGTGTATAAGTTCATGTTCCTCTTCTTCTATTGTCCCTTTTTCAATTCCAATATCGGCAAGTTCCGCAATTTCGCTTTGGACTATGGCCGTACGGTAATTATAGGCGCCAAGCCGCGAGACCGCGGATTTAAGAATATCAGAAATCAGTTTCGATACCGGATATAAAAGCACATTAAACCAGTAAACCGGGAAAGCGGCAAATAGTGAATACTTAACAGGATATTTATTGGCGAATATCTTAGGCACAATCTCGGTAAAAAAGAGGACTAAAACAGTAACAATTATTATCTGTACAAGAAGCGCGGTATCGCGCGAAAAA
>DAHYUM010000233.1 GCA_027398005.1 bacterium | reverse complement strand
GAACATTAAGAGTATTTCATTCTCGTCCGCAATTTCCCTTAGTTTAACAAAGAATTCTTTACGGAAGAAGTTATCTCCCCCTTCCCCTTGAACCGGTTCAATTATAATTAAGGCAATATCATCCTTATTATTTTTGATGGCCGCATAAATTTCTTCAATTGCCTGCTGTTCAAGTTTAATTACTTCGGTTAAGTTTTCTTCAAGAGGGAATTTAATTTTCGGGTTGGTAATTCTTGGCCAGTTGAATTTAGGATAGTAGAGAACCTTTGTCGGGTCGGTATTGGTTAAACTCATTGTGTACCCCGAACGGCCGTGAAAAGCTTCCCTGAAATGAATTACCTGATGCCCCTTTTCTTCCTTGTATCCTTTGGCAAAGTTCTTTCTAACTTTCCAGTCGAATGCTACTTTAAGCCCGTTTTCCACGGCAAGGGCTCCTCCGTCAACAAAAAAGAGGTATTTAAAGTAGTCCGGTTTTGCGGTCCTTGTAAAAATATCCACAAACTCAGCCATTTCGGTAGTATAAACGTCTGAATTTGAAGGTTTGTTAAGCGCCGCGAATGCAAGTTTCTCCCTGAATTCGGGTGTGTTTAATTTTGGATGGTTCATTCCTATTGGCGATGAAGCGAAGAATGAAAAGAAATCTAAATACTCTGTTCCTGTTTTTGCGTCTGCCAGTCTTAATCCGCTGCTTTTCTTTAAATCGAGCACAAATTCAAATCCGTCTACAAGCATTACTTTGCGTAAAACATTATGTACGTCGGCAGGTGAAATATTCTTTTTCGAAATTCTATTGTTTTCGAAGATGACATTATTCATAATATCCCCGACAAAATGAAATAATATTTAAAAACTAGTTGTTTAGTCTTGGCGTTAATAGTAATAAGATTAGGTAAAAAGAGGATGGTTTAAAATACTTGTTCGAAGCGGGAAACTAGGTAGCTCCTTAAATTTTTGAAGCCTTTTATTTTGTAGAATAAGATAAATTTTTTCATATTTACTGCAGTTTTAATAAACAAAAATATATTTTCAACTAATTTTTTCCAAAAAGTATTTTATGAAGAATAAAATTGCCTTAAAAACCGCTTTTATTGCGGCTTTAATATCGGTTGCTTTGTCCTTTTATTCCTGCAAACAGAAAGGGGAAAATGATTTTGAAGAAATTTCAATTAGCGTCGATAAAAACCGTATCGGCGATGAGTTTGTTGAAATGAACCTCAAATTTAAATTTAATCCCCCTAAAGGATGGCTTCTTAAACCATCTGAGCTTACCGAAAAAATTGTATCTAGACAAAAATCGGAAAAAGAGGGGGGCGATTCTTTCCTCTATAAGCCTCTGTACGTCTTCTTCTCCGATTCTACTAAAGGCATTCTCACAATAGGCACCGTGGATAATAACGACTCGGCCAAAACCGCACCCCAAATTCAGCGCTATATTGACGAGCTGATTGCTAAATACGACAGGAAAAATGTTACCGTCCAGAATTTTATTAAAGATAAAATTATGATTTCGCACCTTACAATTGAAAAGCAATCGATTGCTACCCAGAAAATGATTTTTAAAAACAGCGACGGCCGGTTTATCCAGTTCGATTATACTCTCCAGAAAGATATGATGCCAAAAGAGGAAAAAGCCATTGAATCTTCTCTCGGCACACTCAAACTGGTTAAATAATGAAGCTTAACCTGAAAGAGGAATTTACTGCCCTTGCCGGCGCCGTAAAATCGCTTAATAAAAAAATAACTGTAATTCTTCTTTCCGTGGCGGTATTGCAGACCGTCTCGTGGTACCTTACATCGCGCCAATTCTTCAGGAATAATTTTTATTATACAATATTCGACGGCAATACCAATGCTGATGTGTATGAGTTTATCTACTGGTTCGCCGGGGATTTTATTACTTTCTTTATCTGCGGTTTGTTGATTATAAAATTATTCTTCCGCGAAAATCTTAAAGACTACGGTGTTAATTTCGGCAGTTTTAGCTTAGGCATTAAAATTTCGCTTATTTCAATTGCAGTTATGTCCGTTGTTATCTGGTTCGTTTCGGCGTCAAATTCTTTTTCCGAAAGCTACCCGCTTCTCGAGCGCTCAAAATACGATTGGGGCGTATTCCTCATATTCCAGGCTTTCCTCCTTCTATTCCTTTTCGCGTGGGAATTTTTCTGGCGCGGATTTATGCTCTTCGGACTCAAAAAGGAATTTGGTTACTATGCCATTCTTCTGCAGATGATACCCTTTGTAATACTTCATAACGGCAAGCCTTTCCTCGAAACTTTCGGGGCTATCGGTGGGGCTATTGCGCTCGGCATTATTGCATACCGTACCGGTTCATTTTTGTACGGGGTAATTATCCATTATGCAGTCTATTTTATGCTCGATTTTCTCTCGATTTTGCGCTTTAGAACCGGTATCAGCGGCTCGGGATTAAATTCATTCTTTCAGATTATTTCAAAATTATTTTAATTTCAGGTATGTAAAAAAATAAGTGAGGATTTTATGCGTTTTTGTTTGAATGTTGACCACGTGGCCACCCTTAGAAATGCCAGGGGGGAAGAACAGCCCGATCCGATTACTTTTGCTTTGATGGCAGAACAGTTCGGCGTTGACGGTATTGTTGTGCACCTGAGGGAAGACAGAAGACATATCAACGACAGGGATGTGCGCCTGCTTAGGGAATTGATTACGACTAAACTCGATCTTGAAATGGCCGCAACCGAGGAAATTATTCAAATCGCCTGCGATGTGGTACCGGAACTTGCTACCCTTGTGCCCGAAAAAAGGCAGGAGCTTACTACCGAAGGGGGACTTAATGTTATTGATAATATTGAACATTTAAGGACTTCAATTTCGCGCCTGCACGATGCCGATATTGCAGTTTCCCTTTTCATTGAACCTGATATTAATCAGATTGATGCCGCCTCCGAAATAGGGGCCGATCTGATTGAAATTCATACCGGTAACTATGCAAACGCCCTTGGCGAAGACAATATTTTTGAGGAACTGGATAAAATTAGAATTGCCGCCAAACATGCTAAAAAATTGGGGCTCGGCGTTAATGCGGGGCACGGTCTTAATTACCTTAACATTAAGGATTTTAATGTTATTAAGGAAATTGACGAGGTAAGTATTGGTCAGGCGGTTATTGCACGCGCAATTTTTGTGGGACTTGAAAAAGCAATTAAAGATATGATCGGTTTAATTAATTCTGCATCGGTCTAATTACTATTTCTTAAATATTTATTGATTCCCATCAGCCGGAAACATCATTTAACAATTTAGGGGATAACCTTATGAAACGGTATTGCCATCTTATTTATGTAATTGTTCTATCCCTTCTTCTGGATGGAATTGCCTATGCGCAATATCCCAATATAAGGATTAGC
>DAHYUM010000232.1 GCA_027398005.1 bacterium | reverse complement strand
CAGAAATACGGTGAATACGCGCAGATGCAGAAACCTTTTGTTGACCAGACCGAAGCAGTAGGGCATGCTGTAAGGGCCGGGTATCTGTATTCGGGCGCGGCTGATGTTGCCGCACTTACTGGGGATAAGGCTTATGAGAGGGCATTGAATAAAATTTGGGAAGATGTGGTTTACAAAAAACTATACCTTACCGGCGGAACCGGAGCGCAGGGAGCCAATGAAGGATTCGGCAATCCGTATGCTCTGCCTAATTCAAGCGCTTACTGCGAAACCTGCGCCTCAATTTCGGATGTGTTCTGGAATGAAAGAATGTTCCTGCTTGAAGGGGATTCGAAATATTACGATGTACTTGAAAGGACATTATACAACGGAGTAATTTCGGGGGTATCGTTAAAAGGGGATAAGTTCTTTTATCCAAATCCCCTTGCTTCATTCGGAAACACGGCGAGGAGCGAATGGTTCGAGTGCGCCTGCTGTCCGCCAAATCTTGCGCGTCTTCTCCCTTCGCTGCCCGGTTATGTTTACGCCACCAAGGGGGAGGATATCTATGTAAACCTTTTTGTCCAGAGCGAGGCGAAATTTGACGTTAACAAAAGCAAGATTACATTAAAGCAGAAAACCAATTATCCGTGGGACGGCAATGTGCTTATTGAAGTATACCCCGAAAAGCCGGAAGAATATACCTTTAACATACGCATACCCGGGTGGGCTTTAAAAGACGCCGTGCCGGGGGATCTGTATCACTTTCTAGATACATCCAAAAAGAAAATTAAAATTCTTGTTAACGGAACGGCCGTAAGCTACGAAATGAGGCACGGATACGCGGTAATTTCAAAGACATGGCGCAAAGGGGATAACATTTCGTTTATTCTTGATATGCCGATTGAAAAGGTTGCCGCAAACAGCAAGGTAGACGCAGACAGAAACAGGATAGCCCTGCAGAGAGGCCCGATAGTTTACTGCGCCGAAGGAGTGGATAATCCGAATAAGAATGTATTTGATATTGTACTCGATAACGACGCAAGGCTGAATGCAGAATACAGGTCCGATATGCTTAACGGAGTTGTAGAAATCACGGGCGAGGCAAAATCGGCTGTGGTTGATAAAGAAGGGAAAAGGGAGCTTGTAAGACAGAAGTTTACCGCAATACCTTATTACGCATGGAATAACAGGGGACCGGGACAGATGACCGTATGGTTTGCGGCGGATGCTAAAGCGGCTACTCCAATTTATCCCCCTACAATTGCCTCTTTAAGTAAAGTAACAGCCTCGCATATGACGAGGGCATTAGGCGCAATTAACGACCAGCTAGAACCTGCTAACTCGAACGACCACACTTTCCCTTTCTATCACTGGTGGCCTAAGAAAAACAGCACAGAATGGGTTCAATACGATTTTCCGAAAGAAGAAGAGGTTTCCCTTGTAAAGGTTTACTGGTTCGACGATTCTCCTATAAACGGAGGATGCAGGGTGCCTCAATCGTGGAAAGTATATTATAAGGATGGTGACAAGTGGATTCCGGTAAAGAATAAAGATGAATACAAAGTTGAAAAAGATAAATACAACGAGGTCAGGTTCGATAAGGTAAAAACGGGAGCCTTAAGGCTTGAGGTTACCCTTCAGCCCGACTGGGCAAGCGGAATTCACGAGTGGATTGTTAAATAAATAACTTATGTAGGTTTTTTGTTGAAATCCGTGTTTTTACTCAAAAACACGGATTTTTTTTGCCTTTTTTGTCTCAAATTAATTGCCCCGCATCCGATAATAATATTACTTATTGCAGATTGCCTCTCAATAGGGGTTTCTGTCCTTTTAATGGGAACTAAATCTTATAGTAATGTCAAAGAAAAATATTGTATTCATAATAGTTACGGTTCTTCTTGTAAATGCACTCCTTCTGCTGATAGGATGGAATTCGCACGAAAAGATATACAGCCGCGCACGCGCGGAAGGGCGTAATTATATTAATTCCTCGCTGGATTATAAGAAAGAATGGATTGCCGGCAGGACAGCCCGTTTTCTGCAGTCCCTTAATTCCGAAGCAGCCAATAAGGAAGATAAAACTGCGGGAGATTTTCTTTTAAACCCGAAAGGGAAAATAAACATTGCCGAATGGCTTGGCACTGCAAAAGAGCAGTTCAAGGCTGATGATGTATATCTGCTTGACGAAGCAGGCGGAACTGCCGCGGCAACCGATTCAAGCGGAAACTACAAGTCTAACGGTGAATTTTTATTTACGCTTAACGATTCAATTGCCCGGTTCTCGGCACCTTACGCCGATAGAGGCACTCTTTATGTTGATGCGGGAATTACTGTTGAGGGGGTAAAAAACAAAAAAGCCGTAAAGGGATATCTTGTTGCAAGGCTTAATTTGGGAAAACTTTTTAATTCACTCAACAATAATTCGGCTTGTTACTACAAAAGCGAAAATTATTTTTTCATAGATAGAGATAATAAGAAAGGGTTCGATTTTGCCCTCCTCAAAAAAGGGCGCATAATTTATTCCGGTTCCGTTTACAATTTTGTTGAACCATATTGCGTTACTGCAGGTTGGAATAACGGAATAATCTCAGTTAAAAATTCAGCAGGGGGGGCTGAAGGCAATTCGGAATTCGGACTGGTTAAAGTAAGCGGAACGGACTGGTATCTATGCTCCCTTATTTCGGTTGATGAAATAATTAAGCCCGCCGGAACTGAATTCAGGAAGAATCTATATTTCTTAATTGGAATTGACGCATTGTTCACATTAGGCGCGGCGGCTGTAGCGTTAGGTCTTATAGGCAAATCTGGCGCAAAGAAAAAGAAGGTTAAAAAACAGGCGCATGCGTTCAAAGGGGTGAGCAATAATAAAAGCGAATCGGGCGGCGAAATTGACCTTGATATTGAAAACATAGGGGGGAATGATGAAACCGGCTTTGCAGTGGACTTTGCCGACAAACTTAAGTTAATGAATGTCCCCGCCCAGGAGACGAAAGAAGAAAACAGGGATGAACAGCAGGAGAAAGTTAAGAGCGAGCGTCAGGTTAAGCAGATGAAAAGAATCTTTACCGAGCTGGACAGAGTTAAGAATCTCGGCTTTATTCCCAAAGTTCTTTTTGAAGTTAACCAGTCAATTAGAATTGAACCGGAAAATACCGCAAAGCTTGCTTCTATCATTGGCAAGGATCAATCGTTGACGGCAAAAATTCTTGCCATTGCCAATTCCCCTTTTTACGGATTGCAGAGAAAAGCCACCTCAATTGAATTTGCCGTAATACTATTGGGTGTAGATGAAATACAAAGGCTGGTAACGGCCATATCTCTTTCCGATTCGCTAAGGTTCCCTTCGGTAAGCGGATTGAAATTTATAGATTACTGGCGCCATTCCATGCTTGTGGGCGCGGTTGCAAAGGATATAGCCGAGAGGCTCGGTTTCCATAATCTT
>DAHYUM010000231.1 GCA_027398005.1 bacterium | reverse complement strand
TAAAGGAGTTAAACCAATAAATCGGGGCGGCATAAGCGGAGCAAATAAAGAACCGATATTCAGCAGTATTGCAATGAACGATTTTAGGGATATTAACCGACGGCTTGCCGATTACAACGCCCTAATAGGGCAGGATGGATTGATTATTCTTAAGTACAATCCATTAAATAAAACTTACCGTAAAATTATTGCGGAACACAACCCTGCCGCGGCTTTATTTCTCTTTACCTGGTTTTTTATTTATAGAATAATATTTCCACAGTTGCCATTCGTTAACAGAATCTATTCAAAACATTCCCGCGGTAAACTTTTAAGCCGTGCCGAAGCCTGGGGGAGGATACATTATTCCGGATTTGAAGTGCTAAATGAGTTAAATGAAAAAGAGTTTACATATGTTCTAGCCCGTAAGCAGACAGAACCTCTAATAAACAGCCGTCCCTCATTTTATTCTTTTGTTGCATTAAATAGAGTCGGTTATGAAGGCAGGCTCTTCCCGGCATATAAGATTAGGACTATGTACCCTTACAGCGAGTTTATTCAGCAGAAAGTATTTGAAATGAACAAACTGGAAGTGGGCGGAAAAATTAATAATGATTTCCGTATTACACCGGCCGGCAGGGTAATGCGTAAATACTGGCTTGATGAACTGCCGCAGCTGTTCAACTGGCTTAAAAGCGATATAAAGCTTGTTGGCATCAAGGGGATGAGTCCCCATTATTTTTCTCTTTATCCCGATTATTACAAGGAAAAATTTATAAAAGTTAAACCGGGGTTAATACCTCCAATCTTCAGCCGGAATTCGGACGATTTCAATTCTATTGTAAATAAGGAATTGGGTTATCTCGATTCATACCTGGCCAAACCATTTGCAACCGATTTAAAATACTTTTTCGCTACACTGAATAAAATTGTATTCAAAGGATTTAGGGGCAGGTAAAAGAATTAATAATTAAGGACTGATTGAATGATAATAAGTCCTTTCTCCATGTTGCGTGAATTTTCGGGGAACTTCATGTTCCTACTCTTCGGGATGCTTCTTTTTGTATTTTCGATATTGCTCCCCCCGCAATTAATACTTTCCCCCGATATAGTCTTGTTAAGTTTTGGGGCTTCGGCCGTGGTTTATTTATTGTTAAACCATGATAGAAACAGAAACAATGATAGTGACCTGTTAGAATGTATTGCATACGAAGAGAATTATTCCCCTGCCAGAAATAATAAAAGCAGACTGTTAAAATACCAGCTTGAGCATGTTTATCTTAGAAAGCTCCCCGGTGTATTTGATTTCCTGAAATCATCCCTCTGCCTTAAATCTTTCGATTACCGCAAGTCGGTGGTTATCTGCAGTTCCGATTATTATAACACCGATATACTCCCCGAAAATTTTGCCGAGTTTTATTTCAATATTCACGAGATAAACGATATAGGCAATTTGAACGAGTATTTCGGTAAAATTAATAGCAGGCTTATTGAAGGAGGCTATTACGCGGGACGCGTCGAGCCGACTCATTTGCGCTACGAAAGGTTCCTTAATACTTATCCGTTCGGCCTTGCCCAAATTATTTATTTCTTCGATTTTATATGGATGAGAATAATGCCCAACCTTCCTTTTCTGCGTAAAATATATTTTGCACTTTCGAACGGCAAAAAAAAGGCGCTCTCATTTGCCGAAACCTTGGGCAGGCTTTATTACTGCGGATTTGAAATCTGCACCTACAAAACTTTCGATAATTTCATCTATTTTATCTGCCGGAAAGTAAGGAATTTTTCGGGGGAGGGCGACCCTGTTTACGGACCTTTTATTAAGCTTGAAAGAGTCGGTTTGTGGGGTGTTCCGGTAAATATTTATAAATTCCGTACGATGCACCCTTATTCCGAGTATGTGCAGAAGTTTATATATGAAATTAACCATCTTGATGCCGGGGGAAAAATTAAAAATGATTTCAGGGTTACCAGCTGGGGGCATATAATGAGAAAACTTTGGATTGACGAACTGCCGATGCTTATTAACCTCTTCAAAGGGGAGCTTAAAATTGTCGGCGTCCGCCCCTTAAGCGCTCATTACTTCAGTCTTTACGATTCCGGGCTTCAGGAGGAAAGGATAAAGTATAAACCGGGGCTGTTGCCCCCGTTTTATTACGATTTGCCTAAAACCCTGCCTGAAATAATGGATTCGGAACGGAAATACCTTAGCAGGTACAGGAAACATCCATTTATTACCGATTTGCGCTATTTCTTTGCGATTTTTTATAATATAGTATTTAAACGAGCCAGGAGTAAATAGCGCATTTAAATAAATACGCGCTTCTCAATTAGTATCCCTTTTTATAATTTTGTAATCAACTTGGAGACGTATATGAAGAATTTCGGATTATTAGGCGTAGGCGGGTATATAGCACCCAGGCATCTTAAGGCTATCAAGGATACGGGCAACCTGCTAATGTGTTCGGCTGATCTTAACGATTCGGTTGGAGTGATTGACCAGTATTTTCCCCATTCCGAATTTTTCCTAAATACGGAAGATTTTGTTGAATGCCTCAGCAGGAATTTCAGGGAGAATAACCCCGAAAAACTGGATTATATTTCTATCTGCACTCCCAACTATCTTCACGGCTCGCATATTAGGCTGGCATTAAGAAACGGCGCCGATGCAATTTGTGAAAAACCAATGGTTTTAAGTCCTTGGGAACTGGATGATTTGGAACGCCTTGAAAGCGAATCGGGAAAGAAAATTTATACTATCCTGCAGTTAAGGCATCACGATAGACTGGTTGGGTTTAAGAATTTTCTTAACGGGGAATCCTTTAAGAAAAAGAAAAATGTACAGCTTACTTATATTACAGGGCGTGGAAAGTGGTACAACCAATCGTGGAAAGGGGATATTGAAAAATCGGGGGGTATTGCCACAAATATCGGAATCCATCTCTTCGACCTCTTAATCTGGTACTTCGGAAATATACAGAATATTGAAGTTCATATTGCCGGAAAGGATAAAATGGCAGGGTTCATAGAACTTGAAAAGGCTTATGTACGCTGGTTCCTTTCAATTGATTTTAATGACCTGCCTGATGATGTAAAGGGGAAAAAGAATACTTTCAGGGATATTAAAATAGATGATGTTGAACTGGAATTTTCTGAGGGATTTACCGACCTTCATACTGTTGTCTATAAAAATATTCTGGAAGGGAGGGGAATTGGAATTGAAGAAGCCCGCCCTTCGGTTGAACTGGTAAATAAAATTAAACAGTCGCCGGCAGTAATAAATATTGAAACTCTTCACCCGATGGCTAAAAAGAATTTAAATATTAAATGAGAATAGAATGAATTATTTCAAGCATGAATCTGCTTATGTGGATGAGCCTTCTGAAATTGGGGAAGGGACTAAAATATGGCATTTCTCGCATGTCCAGTCGGGTGCTAAAATCGGCAGCAATTGCATAC
>DAHYUM010000230.1 GCA_027398005.1 bacterium | reverse complement strand
GATCTAGTTTAAAATGCACGGGGCGTTCAATGCCGTTCAGGTCGTCGTTAATGCCGGTTCCGGCAATTAAAGCAAGCGGGGCCGAGACCCTTCTCAAATCGAGCCGGACTGCGAGCTCTTTAGAGAAAATTGATTTAATGTCTTCAACCGCTGTTTCGGTTGTGTGAATGTCTAATACCGGTTCGTATGCTGTTGTTTTCATTTTATTTTTCCTTTGTTTTAGTTTTCGTTATTAAAAAAAAGCTTACCCTTTTGATGTGAGTAAGCTTTTATAATTATAATTATGCGGCCCGCTCACTAGGGAGGATCGTTATTATTGTTGTTATTATTATTTAATCTGAAATTCATATTCATCCTTTAAAACAAAAAAGCCCGTCTTACGGCGGGCTTAGGGTTTTTAATCTTTTTATTTATAAGGTTAAATAACCATAGCCCCCGCAAGCGGAATATTATTATTACCGTTATTATTGAGGTTGATATGGTTATTAATTGCGTACATTACTGCCTTTATATTTCTAATTGCGAATAACGGCAAAAGGGAAATAAATGTCAATAGCCTCTGCCTTTGCTTCAATAATATTATCGTAACCGGCGTAAAATAGTTTAGCGCAGGCTATAAAACCGCGCAAACAATTAAATTTATTGGCTTTTTTGCCTCCGCCGCGGGTTAAAACAAACATTAAGCTTATTCCAGTATATGGTTTATGGCATTAACAATGTTTCTCATATCCATAATTTTAATCTGTTTTGCCTTTATCCCTTTAACATTGTTCGAAGAAATAATGATATTCGAAAAGCCGAGTTTAGCCGCTTCGGCAATTCTTTTATCAATATTTCCAACGCTTCTAATTTCTCCCCCCAGGCCAACTTCCCCTATTGCCACAAGGTCCTTTTCAACCGGTTTATCCTTATAGCTCGATGCAATTGCGCAGCATACAGCAAGGTCAACCGCAGGGTCGTCTATCTTTAATCCCCCCGCCATATTAAGGAAAACATTATAAGCCGAGAGTCGTAGTCCTGCCCTTTTTTCGAGGACGGCAAGAAGAATTGAAAGCCTCCGGTAATCGAATCCCGTAGCAACGCGCTGTGGATTGCCGAAATTAGATGGGGTAACAAGGGCCTGGACTTCAAAAAGCACGGCCCGGCTTCCTTCGATGCTTGCGGCAACAACGGAACCTGAAATATTCTTTTCGCGGTCCCCTAAAAATATTTCGCTCGGATTTTCAACTTCAACAAGGCCGCTTTCGCGCATTTCAAAAATGCCGATTTCATTAGTGCTTCCGAAGCGGTTTTTCTGTCCGCTGAGAATTCTATACGCACTTGTGCGTTCCCCTTCGAACTGAAGTACTGCATCAACCATGTGTTCAAGAATCTTTGGCCCGGCTATTATACCTTCCTTTGTAATATGCCCTACAATTATAATAGCGCAGTGGGACGATTTGGCGGTCTGCATCAGCACCGACGTGCATTCCCTTATCTGCGTAACGGTACCCGGGGTGTTTTCAAAATCGGGATTATAGACAGTCTGTATTGAATCGATTATCACAACCTCGGCATCGGTCTGCTGTATTGCCGAAAGAATTAATTGCAGGTTGGTTTCTGTTGCGATTGAAATAGTATCCGATTTGGCATTAAGCCTTTTGGCGCGCAGAGAAATCTGATTGTACGATTCCTCTCCGCTTACATATAAAATTCTTCTTTTAATTTTGGCCGCCGCCTGAAGCACAAGAGTAGATTTTCCGATTCCCGGATCGCCCCCGATTAATATAACCGAGCCCGGAATTATTCCGCCCCCAAGCACACGGTCGAATTCTTCTATGCCCGATTTAATCCTCTGTTCCTCCTGTTCGGGCTGAAATGTAAGTTTGGATATTTTCACATCCCCTTTAAAAGTTTTCTGCGCCCCGCGCCCGGTTTCAATAATTTCTTCGGTAAAAGAATTCCAGCTTTCGCACGAAGGGCATTTGCCCAGCCATTTAAGCGATTCAAATCCGCATTCGGAACAGATAAATTTTGTCTTCGTTTTGCTCATTAGAAATTGGTCCGCTTTATAAAATTAATTATTACTTCGTCGTTCGATTTCATAAAATCATCCTGCGTGCCCGAAAACCGTATCACGCCGTCGTGCATCATTGCAATGCGGTCCGATGTTTTCTTTACGCTGAACATATCGTGCGTTACTACAATAGATGTGACCTTAAGTTTAACGCTTAAATCGCGTATAAGCTCGTCAATGGAATCGGACATTACGGGGTCGAGCCCGGTCGTTGGCTCGTCGTATAAAATATATTCGGGGCTTGTTACAAGGGCCCTTGCCAAACCGACTCTCTTTTTCATTCCCCCCGAAAGCTCGGCCGGTTTTAATTTCTGCGTATTGGCAAGTCCTACAAGTTCCAGTTTTTCGGCAACAAGCGAGGCGGTTTTGCCCGAGGAAATATTGATTCCGCTTTCGTTAAGGGGGAGCGAAACATTCTCTTCAACGGTCATGGAATCGAACAGCGCGGCTCCCTGGAAAAGGAATCCGAACTTTCTTCTTACTTCGTATAATTCCTTTCTGTCCAAATCCTTAATTGTTTTGCCTTCAACTTTAACATATCCGCTGTCGGGTTCAAGAAGTCCTACAATATGCTTTAGCAGAACGCTTTTGCCGCATCCGCTTCTTCCAATAATGGCTATGGTTTCCCCCTTGCCTATTGTAAGGTTAACTCCGCGCAGAACCTGCTTGTCTTTAAAGGATTTATGGAGGTCTACAATTTCAATCATTTTAACGGATACCCCGATTTAACAGTGTAAATATATAAAAGATATTTCTGTTAAGCAGGAGTATGTTTAATTGAGAATAGCCGGGGAGTGGGTAAAGGAAAAGGGCTTAAGAATTATAAATACTTAAGCCCATTCAGCAAAATTATTTGTCTTCTTTTTTATCGGTTTTCGAATCTTCTTTTATTTTCTTAAGAATAACCTCTTTTTTAACTTTAGCCCCTTTTTCAATTATAACGGCAGAGGTGCAGCAGTTGTTATCATCTTCCCCCTTTTCAATTATAATCCTTTTGGCCGGTTTTCCCTTTACAATTTTTACCATGTGCGGGGATGCAACAGCCAGATCTTTTCCTTCAACCATGTATACCGAAACTCCGTCATTGTTTTCGTTAATATATTTTTCGGCTTCATCTCCCTCGAGAACTTTTTCTGTTTTCTTGCCGTCTTTATCGGTGGTAATAATTGTAACCTTTGTATTTCCGTCATTCTTTTCCACCTGAATATTTTTGGCTACGGCATCGGAATCCTTTTCGCCCACAACGGTAAGTACGATATCTTCTCCGCGTGCACGGCCGGCTTTAACTACGTCTCCCTCGTCAGTAATTATTTTATAAGTTTTAGCTCCGCTTTTGCCAGACGAAAAATTTTTACCTTCGGCAATGGAATAAAATTGGGCTTCTGA
>DAHYUM010000022.1:21906-24655 GCA_027398005.1 bacterium | reverse complement strand
AAAGACGTAATTACCGCCGCCGATATTACAGGGGTAAACCAGATTGGCGGAATAATACAGGATGAAAACCTCTTTGCCGAAGGGGAAGTGCACTATATAGGGCATCCCGTGGCGCTTGTGGTTGCCGATACTAAACAGCACGCGCGCGACGCTTCGCAAAAAATTAAATGCGAGTATGAAATACTCACCGCAATATTGGAGGCGCGCGAAGCCGCATCGAAAAACCAATTAATAATTCCTCCGAAGACATTCGAAATGGGGGATGTCGATTTTCACTGGAATGAATGCCGATATATAATAGAGGGTACTGCCGAAAGCGGCGGGCAGGAACATCTTTACCTCGAAACTCAGGGGGCGCTTGCAATTCCATCCGAAGGGGGAGGCATTAAAGTTTTTTCCTCTACTCAGGGGGCTACAACAGTTCAAAAAGCAATTTCGGGAGTGCTAGGCATTCCCATGAATAAAATTGAAGTAGATGTGCCCCGCTTAGGGGGCGGTTTCGGAGGCAAAGAGGATCAGGCAACGCCGTGGGCAGTTATGGCCGCCCTTGCCGCATTTAAGTTGAAACGTGCCGTTAAATTAATTCTCCCCCGACAGGATGATATGAGAATTACGGGCAAACGGCATCCATACTCTTCCGATTATAAAATCGGTTTGAATGAAGAGGGAAAAATAATTGCCTACGAGGTAAAGTATTACCAGAACGCGGGGGCCGCGGCCGACTTATCGACCGCTATTCTGGACCGCACTCTTTTCCATGCTACAAATTCATACTACATTCCTAATGTACGGGCAACGGCATATTCGTGCCGGACAAATCTCGCGCCATTCACGGCGTTCAGGGGTTTCGGAGGGCCGCAGGGAATGTTCGTTATCGAATCGGCTATTTATAAGGCGGCTTTGACTATGGGCATCCCGCCGCTGAAAATTCAAGAACTCAATCTGCTTAACGAAGGGGACGAATTTCCATACGGACAGAAAACCAACAACTGCAATTCACGCAGATGTTTAGGAGCGTTGGACAATAAGCTAAATCTTGCCTCCGAATTCGAAAGGATTGAAGAATTCAACCGCACTAATAAAATGGTCAAAAAAGGATGCGCGGTTATGCCCGTTTGTTTTGGAATATCATTTACTACAACGTTCCTTAATCAGGCTTCGGCATTAATACACATTTATACAGACGGAAGCGTTAACATAAGCACGGCCGCGGTGGAAATGGGGCAGGGAGTTAATTCAAAGCTTCGCATTATAGCCGCCGAAAATCTGGGCATTGACATTGAAAGGATTAAGATTGAAACGACCAATACATCGCGTGTGGCAAATACTTCGGCAACGGCGGCAAGCAAAGGAGCCGATTTAAATGGCTTTGCAGTTATTGAAGCTTGCCGCATTCTTACCGCTCGGCTTAAACTGGCCGCCGCGCAGGAACTGTTAATTGATTCGCCGGAACGGATTGAATTTAAAAATGATATGGTTTATCTGGACGGCAATGAGACGGCGCTGAATTTCGAAAGGGTTGTACAGAAAGCTTATGTAAAAAGAATAAGCCTTACTGCGCAGGCGCATCACGCAACGCCTAATATATATTTCGACCAGAAGACCCGCAAAGGGAATCCGTTTGCATACCATTCCTACGGCACGGCCTTTGTTGAAGCTACGGTGGACTGCCTGAGAGGCACATATGAAATAGATTCGCTAAATGCGGTGCACGATTTCGGCAGTTCGATTGATATGATTATAGACCTCGGGCAGGCTGAAGGGGCCGCCGCTCAGGGAATTGGATGGGTTACCATGGAAGAACTTTTATGGAACAAGGATGGGAGGCTTATTACCGATGCCCTTTCAACCTACAAGGTGCCCGATATCCATTCTGCGGTTAAAAACATTAAAATTGATTTCCTTAAGGATTCGCAAAATCCGTACGGTCCTATGAAATCGAAAGCCATTGGAGAGCCCCCGTTTATGTACGGCATAGGGGCTTACTTTGCTCTTTTAAATGCAATAAGGGCTTTTAACCCGGCGGTTAAAACGGATACTTCGGCACCGCTTACTCCGGAAAAAGTATTACTTTCTTTATATAATAAATCTCAGTCACATTCCAACCAGGAGAAATAAATGGAAAGATGGTCATGGCAAATTGAAAATGATGAGTATTTAAACAAAGCCGTTAAAAGATGTAAGGATAATTCTATTTTGCTTCCTACTTTCAAGCAGCTTAAAAATCCCGATACGATTCCGGAGAATATTAAAGGCAGGCTCGCAGGCGTTAGCATGGAGGATATCAATCCTCTCAATTTATTCAGGATAAACTGGCGGAACGACCCGCTTACGGGTAAAATAGGGGATATAAACTACCTTGAAATACCGAACGAAATTACCGGAGTAAAAGCGAGAATAATAGGCCTGGTTGGAAAATTCTTTCCCACGGGAGCGCATAAAGTTGGCGCCACCTATGGATGCCTTGCCCCCTATCTGGTTACAGGAAGATTTAATCCGGAATATCATAAAGCCGTTTGGCCTTCAACAGGCAATTTCTGCCGCGGAGGCATTTTCAATTCGAGGCTTCTTTCGGTTCACGGTGTTGCAATTCTTCCCGAAGAAATGAGCCGTGAAAGATTTGACTGGCTTAAAAACCTGGGCGCCGAAATTTATGCCACTTACGGATGCGAAAGCAACGTGAAGGAAATTTATGATAAATGCCACGAGCTTGTAAGAACAAGCGGCGAGTATTTAATATTCAATCAGT
>DAHYUM010000022.1:0-21896 GCA_027398005.1 bacterium | reverse complement strand
GTTTGGCATTATGAAGTAACCGGCTCCACACTCGAAGCATTATTCGATAAAGTTAAAAAAGAGGGAAGCCGTTTCAGCGGTTACGTAAGCGCTACCGGCTCGGCAGGCACTATAGGCGCCGGAGACTATCTGCGCACTAAATATCCTTCACTTAAGGTATTGGCCTCGGAAGCCCTGCAGTGCCCAACACTGCTTATGAACGGATACGGCGCGCACAGAATTGAGGGAATTGGCGATAAACATATTCCGTGGGTGCATAATGTTAAGAACACCGACGTTGTATGCGCAATAGACGATGAAGACCCTCTTAGAATTTTAAGGCTCTTTAACGATGCGGAAGGGCAGAAACTGCTTGCCGAAATGGGGGTCGGGAACAAGGTAATCGAAAGGCTCCCATGGCTCGGAATTTCATCCATTAGCAATATGCTTAGCGCCGTTAAAATGGCAAAGTATTACGAAATGAACGGGAACGATATAATCTTTACCATCTTCACCGATTCGAGGGAGATGTACAATTCGCGTCTCGACGAGATGAACCAATCGATGGGGGCATATTCATTAAAGCAGGCCGAAATTGACTGGACCTCGGTAATTAAAAAACAGTCGGTAGATTATTTAAGGGAATTAAATTATTACGATAAAAAACAGATCCACAACCTGAAATATTTTACCTGGGTTGAACAGCAGGGTAAAAGCGTTGAAGAATTAAATGCACAGTGGTACGATGAAAATTACTGGAACGAAAGATTTTCCGTTGCCCCGCTGTGGGATAAACTGATAGAAGAGTTTAATGCAAAAGTAGGACTGAAATAAGGAAGGCCGGCTTAAGATGAACAAGGGCAGGGAAAAAATATTGCGCAACGTATTCATTCCGGCGGGGGGCAACAGCCTGCGCCTCTGCTCTTTGCTGTTCGATGAGAAGTTTAAACGTGTAATTCCTCAATCGGAATACATATTTAACTGGAACGAAATTGAGGACGCCGGAGATAGGGAAAAGATTAAAGCTGAAGTTGCCGGATTAGCAACTCATGAGGCTGAAACAATCGAAGGGGATTTTATGCTTGCCGTTCCGGGGGGAATTGACCCGCATGTGCATTTTAATACCCCCGGTTTCGAATTCCGCGATACTTTTGAAGAAGCCTCTCTTGCCGCGGCTTACGGAGGGGTTACAACCGTTATAGATATGCCCTGCACTTCAATGCCACCGGTTACCAATGCCGCCAATATGAACGCTAAACTTAAGGCGCTCGAAAATAGGAGTCATGTGGACTATGCCCTGTGGGGAGGCATTGCGGGAAATGAATTTAATGTAAGTCATTTAAGGGAAAATATAAAGGAGCTTGCCGATGCGGGGGCTGCAGGATTTAAGGCTTACCTTATTTTAGGAATGGATACATTCAGGGAACTGAATGAAGAGCAGATGAAAGCCGCCGCTGACGCCGTTTCGGTAACTGGCAAACCTTTAGCTGTACACGCCGAGGATAAGGAAGTTATTAACTTAACTGCCGGAAAATTCAGCGGCGACGATTTTAAAAATTGGGAAACTTACTGCGCAATCCGCTCGGTTGAAGCGGAAAAAACGGCAGTAAAAAAAATGGCGGGCATTGTGCGCACTGCGGGGTGCAAGATTCATATTGTCCATCTTAGTTCCTCTGCGGCGCTTGCCGAAGTGATTCACGCACGCAGTGAAGGGGTTCACTTCACTGCCGAAACTTGTCCCCACTATTTATATTTCACAAAAAAGGATTTTGAGAACAAGGCTATAAGGAATTATTTAAAGACAGCCCCGCCGGTAAAATCGGATAAAGACAAAGAAGCATTATGGAACGGAATTGCAAGCGGGGCAATTAGTTTTATAACTACCGACCATGCCGGATGCGACCCGGAAAAAGAAAAGTCTTCGGATGATTTCAGCGCTGTTTACGGGGGCATTCCGGGGGTAGGGCACCGGGTTCCATTCCTATTCAGCGAAGGATTTTTAAAGGGAAGAATTAATCTTGCCGAAACCGTGAACCAGCTTTCTTCCAATGCCGCAATTTATTTCGGCATTAAGGGGAAAGGATTTATAAAAGAAGGATACGACGCGGATTTGGCATTAATAAATTTATGGACCAGTGAAACTGTATCGGCTTCTTCAATGCATTCAAAAGGTAAATACTCCCCGTTCGAAGGAGTTATCTTTAATGCGGCCGTTGAAAAGACTTTTTTAAGGGGACGGCAGATTGCCCAAAGGTATTCTCCTCCGGATGATTCTATTAATAAATTATCAGGCAGATTTATTAAGGTATAGGAGGGACTGACTATGAAAGATAAAATAACAACAATCGAAAACTGCTGGGTTTGCTCCTTATCCGATGAGGGTATTATTCCCCTCTTCGGCGATATAGTAATTGTAAACGGTCTGATATCGAAAATAAGAACAAAGAGTTTTGCCACTTTCCAAAAAAATCCCGATAAGGTTAATAAGGATTCCTATAACGCGGGGGGACGTGTAGTAACAGCGCCCATGGTTAATTTTCACGACCATATTTATTCGAGGCTCGCAAAGGGACTTCCCTTAACGGGCGATTTCGGGAATTTTATTAATATACTCCACAATCTATGGTGGAAGCTGGACCGGATTATCGATTCCGATATGATTGCCGCCAGCGCAAGAATGGCCGCGCTGGAATCGATTAGAAGGGGGGTAACATATATATTCGATCATCATTCATCACAAAGCTCAATTGACGGAAGCCTCGGCGTTATTCAAGAAAACTTAAAACAGTTCGGTCTGAGGGGTGTTCTCTGCTTTGAAAGCACCGACCGGAACGGTTATAAAAATGCGCTTAAGGGGCTCGAAGAAAACCGCAGCTTTTATAAATCGTTAAACGGCGACGATTTCGGCGCTATGATAGGCCTGCATGCTTCATTTACGCTTTCGGACGACCTTCTTGCAGAAGCACATAATCTTATCAAAGAGATTAACCTCGGAATACATATTCATGTTGCCGAAGATAAAGCCGATATAAAGCTGAGCCAGGAATATACTAAATACAAACCGGTTAAAAGGCTCCGCAATTACAAGCTTATGAACGATAAGGGAATTCTTGTACACGGAGTGCACCTTAAAAAGAGGGACTTTGCCCTTATTGAAGAAAGCGGGGCCGCGCTTGCTTTCTGCCCCGATTCAAATATGAACAACTCGGTCGGCATTCCTCAGTTTAATTCCATTTCCCCCGGAATACCATTCCTTCTCGGCACGGACGGAATGCATTCCGATGTGGCGCGCACTATGAAGCAGATTTACCTTATTGCCAGAATACAGGGGGCCTCATTTGAAGACGCCCAGAATACGGTTAAGAAAATATATTCCGACCAGGCTTCGTTCGCCAAAAAATATTTCCCCGATTATTCATTCCTTAACGAAGGGGAGAGAGCCGATTTGATAGTATGGGATTATGCACCCGTTAATGCCTTAAACGAAAATAATTTCTGGGGGCATTATATATATGGAATGCTTGAATATCCGGTAAGCACCGTAATACAAAAAGGAAAATTCCTGATGAAGAATTTTCAAATTCTTAATCAGGATGAAAATAAAATTAAAAACGAAATTGCCCTGCAGGGGGAACGCCTTGTAAGGCAATTCCGGGAAAGCGGAATTAAATAATACAGAGACATAAATAATGAAGAAAAATTTTTCTGTTGTGGGCAGGCCGGTAATAAGGGAAGACGGATTTGAAAAAGTAACCGGTTCGGCCAAATTTGCAGACGACTTAAAGATTGAAGGGATGCTCTATACGGCAATGCTCCGCATTCCCGAAACCCACGCAAAAATTAATTCAATCGATTTTTCCGCTATAGAAGGGAGCCAATATCTTACAGCAATCTGCACCCGGAACGATATTGCCGGCATTAAGAAAATAGGGGTAATTAAAAATGACCAGCCCGTATTCTGCGGCGATAAAGTTGTTACGCCGGGGGATGTTATTGCAATGCTCGCGGGGGAATCGGAAGAGGAGCTTCATAAACTGATTGGTAAAATAAAGGTTGATTATACACCCCTTCCGGTATTGACCGATCCACTTAAAGCCCTTGATGAAAATGCCCTGCTTATTAACGAAGAGGCCGGTACTAACCTAATTGTGCATCATCCTTTAAGGAAAGGGGATGTGGAAAAGGGATTTGCGCAGAGCGATTTTGTAATTGAAAGGAAATATACTACCCAGCTTATTGAACACGCATACATAGAGCCGGAATCGGTTACGGCAATTCCGATGGGAGTATCGCGCGGAATTAAAATAATCGGAAGCATCCAAAATCCTTTTACCACGCGCAGGATTGTAGCCGCGGTATTAAATATGCCCCTTTCCAAAGTGCGTATTGAGCAGTCCCATCTGGGAGGCTCATTCGGCGGAAAGGATGATACAATGTGCATGCTTTCGGCGCGAGCCGCGGTTGCGGCTCTTAAAACCGGGCGCCCGGTTAAAATACGCTACACAAGGGAAGATTCGATACTCGAATCGTACAAAAGGCACCCGTATATTATGAATTATAAAGCCGGTTTCTCTAAGAACGGTAAGATAAATGCAATGAAGATAGATATAATTGCAGACGGGGGAGCCTACGTTTCTATGAGTCCCTTTGTAACATGGCGCACGGTTGTGCAGGCAACGGGGCCGTATCTTATTGAGAATGTTCATACCGATGTAAGGGCGGTTCATACAAATAATCCTTATACAGGCGCAATGAGGGGATTCGGTTCGCCACAGCCTATATTCGCGCAGGAATCGCTGATGGATGAGATTGCCTCGATGCTTAATTTGTCCCCCGTTGAAATAAGAAGAATTAACGGTCTTAAGGCGGGGGATAAGACGGCAACAGGGCAGACTCTGCAAAACCATGATGTAAACCTATTGACCGTTCTGGAAACCGCTGTTGAAAAATCTGATTTCACAAATAAGTGGAAGGACAATAGGGAAAATAAAAAGATTTTATTCGAGCCCGACTTTTCGAATCCTGTGCTTAAGGATAACGATTTCATCCGTCCGGAAGATTCAATAAAGAGAGGCATCGGCCTTTCGGTAAGCTTAAGGGGCTGTTCCCTTGGCGGGGAAGGAATAGATGCCGCGGCCGCTTACCTATCGCTTCAGAGCGACGGCACAATTTATTTGAACTGCGGTCTTGCCGAAAACGGGCAGGGCTTAAAGACTACTTTTTCAATTATAGCCGCCGAAGTGCTGGGTACAACTGCCGAAAACATTTATTACCTTGAATTGAACACCGGCATTACCCCCGATAGCGGTCCAACTGTTGCATCCCGTTCAACCCTTATGGGAGGGGGCGCTGTTAAAAACGCCGCCGAAATAATTAAGCAAAGATTAATTCCGCTCATAAAATCGGAATGGAAACTTGGCGATGAAGAGGAAATTGAATTTGCCGGCAATAAAGTAAGCGCATCGGGCAAAGAACTTACAACTTTCCCCGGACTGTGCCGGCTTGCATACTCGCGTGGTATCTGCCTTGCCGCTATAGGATGGTACAAGAGCCCCGATGTTCACTGGAATGAAGAGAACGGGCAGGGGGATGCCTATTTTACATATGTTTACGGCTGTCAGGTTGCCGAAGTAAGGGTAAATATAGTTACCGGCGAAATTTATGTGGATAGGGTTACCGCAGTACACGACGCAGGAAAGATAATAAATAAACTGGGAGCCGAAGGACAGGTTTACGGAGGGGTGACCCAGGGGGTCGGATACGGAGTATTTGAAGAAGTAACGCACGAAAACGGTTTGATACGCGAATTGAATTTTGATACTTACACAATTCCCACCAGCAAGGATATAGGAGAAATAATTCCGGTGTTTGTTGAAGGGGATGATGCAAACGGCGCGTGGGGGGCAAAATCGCTTGGCGAACCTACACTTGAACTTGCGTCTGCCGCAATTGCAAATGCCGTTTACAACGCGGTGGGGACACGGTTATACAATCTTCCCTTAAACTTAGAGGAGGTAATGTTGGGCAAAAAACTTCGTCCCGTAAATAATAAAAGAGGGAGTCTTGCATGATGAATAATATTGAAATAACCATTCCCAAGACTCTGCAGGAAGCTCTCGAATTGATTTCGGGGGGAAACGAAGGAATAGGAATTATAGCCGGTGGAACCGATGTTGTTGCCGGAATGAGGCAGGGTTCAAACCGATTCGGAGGAATAAACCAGCTTGTGGATGTTAACCATATAAAAGAGATGAAAGGGATAACCGGGGCCGGGGGAATTGTAACAATCGGCGCGGCGGAAACATTCTCCGGAATAATATCCAATAAAATAATAAGGAAGGAGCTCCCCCTTCTTGCTAAGGCATGCGGCACTATAGGGAGCGTGCAGATACGCAACCGGGCTACAATAGCGGGCAACTTTGTTAACAATGCCCCTTGCGCCGATACGGTGCCGGTTCTGCTTGCGTACGATTCAACAATAGAAATTAAATCGCTTGCGGGGAAAAGGGAATTGCCTCTTGCCGAATTTCTTAAGGCTCCTTACCGGACACAGTTAAACAGTGACGAGATAGTAACCTCAATTAAAGTGCCTTTGCCAAAGGGGGATTTTAAGGGGGATTTCTATAAACTCGGGCGCAGGAGAGCAGTGGCAATAAGCAGAATTACTCTTGCCCTATTAATAGAGATAAAGGAAAGCAGGATAAACCGTTTACGGATAGCCTCGGGCGCGGTTACTCCCATAGGAACCAGGTTTAATGGAATTGAAAAAGAGTTCGAGGGAAAGACGGCGGATGAGAAGACATTAAAGGCTATAGCCTCCCGTTTGGGGGAAAGAGTAATCGAGGTAACGGGTTTGAGATGGTCAAGCGAATATAAACTGCCGGTAGTCCAGCAGATATGCTATCAGATGCTTTATTCGGCCGTTTACGGAGGAGGGAAATAATTATGATTAATCTGAAATTTAAATTGAACGGCGAAAAAGTATCGGTTAAAACGGAAGCCGGCGTAAGGCTGATTGATCTTTTAAGGAATAATTTCGGGCTAACAGGCACTAAGGAAGGATGCGGTGTTGGTGAATGCGGGGCCTGTACGGTTCTTATGAATAAAAAAGCGGTTAATTCGTGTCTTGTGCTTGCCGGTCAGTTAGCCGGAGCCAGTATAGAGACTATCGAGTCGCTTGCAGAAGGAGAAATGCTCCATCCGCTTCAGAGAAATTTTCTTGAACACGGCGCGGTTCAATGCGGTTACTGCACCCCGGGAATGATTCTTTCGGCTTATGCACTGCTGGATGAAAATCCTAGTCCCGACGAAGAGGAGATTAAAGAGGCTATTGCGGGTAATTTATGCCGCTGTACCGGATATAAACAAATTATGGATTCAATTAAAGCAACAGCGGACGAGCTGAATTCGAAAAACAAATAAAAGAATTACTTATATGGCAGATCTAAAAACCAGAATTTGCGGAATTGAATTTTCAAATCCGGTATTCACAGCCGCGGGCCCTACAGCGGCCGATTTCAAAATGCTGAAGCGTGCGCATGAAGGGGGCGCCGGAGGGCTTGTAACAAAGACAATCAGCCTTGCGCCCGCTAAGGTGCCTATACCGAATATTTCAAACTTTGCCCCGTATAACCTTATGAACGCCGAGCTCTGGTCGGAGATGGATTATAAGAAATTCATCTACGAAGAACTTACGCGTGTAAAGGAGCTTGGTGTTCCGGTAATAGCATCGCTCGGCTATTCCCCCGGAGACCTCGCGGCCCTGGGTAAAGAATTGAAAGGGAAGGGGCTTGTTGACGCCGTTGAATTTTCAATACATTATGTTGATAAAGACGCCGATAATTTAAGGCGTACCGCGGCATCGTTAAAGGAAAATATTGATGTGCCGGTATTCCCTAAATTCAGTCCCGCAATAGGAGACCTGCCTCTTGCTGTTAAGATGCTGGATGATATTGTTGACGGATATATAGCAATAAATAGCGTAGGGCCGGGGCTCGATTTTGATATTAAAACCTTAAAACCTTATCTGGGTAGCGCCGACGGAAGAGGATGGATTAGCGGAAGGGCTATTCTGCCAATCGGACTTCATTTCGTGGCTTCCATTTATAACCTGTCGGCAAAGCCTGTAATAGGCGTAGGCGGAATACGTTCGGCTGAAGATGTAGTAAAATATATTATGGCCGGGGCCTCAGCGGTTCAGGTATGTTCCCTTTCCATACTTAAAGGGCAGGGGGTTTACGGCAAGCTGGCCAAAGACCTTAATAAATGGATGGATGAAAATTCATACGCCGATTTAGAATCGATGCGCGGAATTCTGCACCGGCAGGAAAAAGGAGAAATGCATTACCTTTACGAGGGGAAACAGGTTCTGCCTTCGGTTGACGCGGAGCTGTGCGATAAATGCGGAGCCTGCGTTAGAATCTGCGTACACGAAGCGCTTTCGATTAATGAACCTGTGGAACTGGATAAGGAGCTTTGCGCGCGCTGCGGATTATGCACGCAGGTATGCCCCAGGAACGCGCTGGAAATGAAAGAGGAATTAATTTAACAACAATAAAACACAGAGCAGTAAAATGGAAAAGTCACTAAAAGAAATGCTGTTTAAGACAGCCGAAGCGGAAAAAGAAAACCTGTTTGCACTGATTCAGAAATTAATTCAGATTAAGAGCTACAGCGGAGAAGAAGGGGAAATAGTTGAATTCATCGTTTCCAAGATGAAAGAGTTCAGATTCGACGAAGCGTATCATGACGGATTCGGGAACGCAATAGGAAAAATAGGCAACGGCCCGGTTAAAATATTGTTCGATGCCCACATAGATACGGTTAAGGTTACCGAAACAGAGAACTGGACTCATCCTCCGTTTGCGGGAGTAATTGAAAAAGGTAAATTATACGGGCGCGGCTCGGTGGACGAAAAGCCAGCCATGGCCGGATTTATGATGGCAGGCAAAATACTAAGGCAGATATACGGAGGCAATTTCCCATTTACCCTTTATATAGTAGGTTCTGTTCTTGAAGAAGACGCCGACGGATATCCTCTCTATCATATTATTAAAAATGAGAAGATAGTGCCCGATTACGTTGTACTTGGCGAGCCGACAGACCTGCAGGTTTACAGGGGACAGCGCGGTAGAATGGAAGTTAAAATTACCGCGACGGGCAAATCGGCGCACGGAGCGCACAACCAGAAAGGCATTAATGCCATTTATAAATTGGCCCCTATAATTGCCGAAATTGAAAAACTGGATAAGAAACTTAAGCCGCAAAAGCCACTGGGCAAAGGCTCTATTACCGTAAGCCAGGTTTCGTCAAAGGCTCCATCGCTCTGCTCGGTATCCGATTTTTGCCAGATTCATATTGACAGACGAATGACTATCGGCGAGAATAAAAATACGGTTGTAAAAGAACTAAAGGATATAATTAAAAAGCATAAGAGCGACGCGAAAGTATCTATACCCGATGTTGCGGGGGTAAGCTGGAAAGGGACTCAGTTTGCGCAGGAAGCATATTTCCCCACCTGGGTGTACGATGAAAAACATCCTCTTGTAGAAGCGGCTATGAAAGCATCGAAAGATTCCATTGGAAAAGCGAAAAGCGGAGTATGGAGTTTTTCCACCAACGGAGTGGCAACCGCAGGGCATTTCGGAATTCCTACTATCGGGTTTGCGCCGGGCAAAGAAGAGCTCTCCCATTCATCCAAGGAAGTGCTTGTGCTTAACGACCTGTTAAAGGCGGTCAAGTTCTATGCGGCTTTCCCGTTTGAATTGATTGAAAGGCTTGCAAAAAAATAATTATATAAATGAAGATAAATTCCATCCGGAGGAAAAATGGAAACAAGATTTAAGGGTAAACATTTTATTACAGAAGACACCTGGACAAAGGAAGAACTGGATATAGTTTTCGACACTGCATTCGATTTAAAGAAGAAGTTTTATAACGAAGATCCTACATTGTGGCTGCCGTACAAAACATTATTTATGATTTTCTTCGAGCAGTCCACCCGTACAAGAAATTCAATGGAAGCCGGAATGACACAGCTGGGGGGGCATGCACACGACCTAACCACAGATAAAATGCAGATTACCCACGGCGAAGTTGCAAAGGATACGGCAATAATACTTTCGAGAATGGGGCATGGAATTGCGTGCAGAAACTGTTTTTACGGAATAGGCAACAAATATTTAAATGAAATGGCGGCTCATTCAAGAAAACCGGTTATGTCGCTGCAGGATGATGTTTACCATCCGTTCCAGGGACTTGCCGATTTGATGACAATATTCGAACATTTCGGCAGAAATACGAAGAAGTTAAAGGTAACGGTATCGTGGGCTTATGCAAACACACACTCAAAGCCTTTAAGCGTGCCGCAGACTCAGATTCTACTGTTCCCCCGTTACGGAATAGATGTAACGGTAGCCCACCCGAAGGAATTTCCGTTGAGCAAGAACATTGTTGAAAAAGCATACAAAAATGCGGAAGAAGGGGGGGGAAGCCTTAAGTTTACAAACAATATGGATGAAGCCTTTGAAGGAGCGCATATTGTTATACCTAAGAACTGGGGCGGATTCGGATACTACGACGAGGATTACTACCTTTCCAACGAAGAGGAATGCAAGAAGGAAATGAAATCGAATCTTGAAAAATACAGAGGCTGGATATGCGACGATAAAAGAATTAAGCTTGCCGATAAAAAAGTGAAATTAATGCATGCCCTTCCGGCCGATAGGGGCAATGAAGTAACAGATGAAATTCTGGATAACCCCGATATATCAATTGTATTCGACGAAGCCGAAAACAGGCTCCATACGGCTAAAGCAATTATGGGACTTACAATGTAATTAAGTTTATGGGACAGGGATAATGGAAAAGTACTATTATAAATGCTTCGACTGCGGTAAAGAATACACCGCTAAGGAAATAGAAAACAATCTGGTTTATCTTTGTCCCGCCTGCGGGCTTTTGCAGAAAAATATGCCCCTGCGGGGAGTGTTGCTTATTAAGTACGATTACAAGTCGATTAAGAAGAAGCATTCAGCCGCAGAATTATTAAATTCGGTGCCGGGCAGTATAGAGCATTACAATTATCTTCTGCCTCTTAAAGGGGCGGAAGATAAAATTAAGGGAATAAAAAAAAGCACGCCGGGCATTGTTTCTACGGCGGCAGACTGCCTGAAGGAACTTGAAAGCGGGGATGAAAAATTCCTTATTCTTGACGATACCAGAAACCCCACTTTATCATTCAAAGACAGGGCCACTTCGCTTGTTGTGCTGAAAGCAATTCAGATGGGAATTAAAAAGATTGCGGCGGCATCAACGGGAAATGCCGGCTCCTCGCTTGCCGGAATCTGCGCCAGAGTGGGAATTGAATCTGTAGTCTTTGTCCCTAAAAACATTCCGGAAGCAAAGAGAATACAGATACAATCCTACGGGGCCCAAGTGGTTGTTGTGGAGGGCGACTATGACCTAGCGTTCGATACCTGTCTTGAAGTCTCTCAATTAAAAGGCTGGTACAGCCGCAACACGGCATACAATCCCCTTACTATAGAAGGGAAGAAGACAGCCGCATACGATATTTTTATTTCGACGGGGGGCAAAATCCCTGATGTCATTTTTATACCTGTTGGTGACGGCGTAATAATTGCGGGGCTTTATAAAGGATTCAGCGAATTAAAAGAGCTCGGCTGGATTAAGAAAATGCCAAAACTAATTGCGGTTCAGGCCTCGGGAAGCGATGCCGTTGCAAGGTATATTAAGAAGGGGAGTTTCCGGTATAAGCCGGCTTCGAGCGTTGCCGATTCGATTTGCGCCGGCGCTCCCAGGAACCTTTTAATGGCGGCCGAATCGGTATTAAAAACCGGAGGCGAGGCGGTTAGGGTAACCGATAAGGAAATTATTGCAGCACAAAAGACCGTTGCCGCAAGATACGGAATACTAATAGAGCCATCTTCCGCCGCCGCCTATGCGGGGTACAAAAAATATTTTAAAACCGTACGCAAAGAAAAGAAGTCTCTTCTTCTTTTTACCGGTAACGGATTGAAAGATACTTCGGCGCTTTTAAAATGGAATACAAAAGTAACTCCCCAAAAACCGGACGCCATAATAAAAAAATATAAGAGATAATGAGAGAATTTAAGGTAACCGGAATAATTTCTGCGGCGGGATTATCCGAAAGGATGGGCTCGTTTAAACCGATGGAGGAATTTAACGGGGAACCGTTTATTCTACTTATTGCCCGGAAGATGTTAGGAGTATGCTCTAAAGTAGTTGTTGTAACCGGATTTAAAAAGGAAATTATTGAAGAGACGCTAAAATCGTTTATTGAAAAATCCGAATTGGAAACGGCATATAACCCTGATTACGAAAAGGGAATGTTTGTCTCGCTTAAACGGGGAATAGAAGCCGCAGGGGATTTCGATTTTGTGCTTTATCATTTTGTTGACCAGCCTTTTTTTGAAGATGAATTTTATAAACTCTTTTTGCGGCAGATAGAGGAAAGTGCGGACTGGATTCAGCCATCTTACAAAGGTAAAGCCGGGCACCCTGTTTTAATAAGCAGAAAAATCTGCGACGAGATTCTTGGCGGCGGATATAATGATTTGCGCAGTGTAAGGGATTCGGATAAGTTCAGCAGAAAATATTGGGAATGCGGCCGGAGCGAAATACTGCTTGACTTTGATACTAAAAGGGATATTGAAGATTATAAAAAGCTGAGGGATTAAAAAGCCTGCCTTTTTCAAGAGGCAGGCTTTAAATAATTATTTATTGCTGTTTAAGATAGACGTTTCCGTTGATAGTCCTGATTTTGATTGTATTCTTTCCGCCGTTTACATTTGCTTTAGCGTAAATAAATTTGCGCGGTGTGCCCTGCGAATTATCCCATTCGCCGGTTCTTTCCTGCTGAAGCTGAATATTGCTTTCAACTTTATAATCCTCGAATTTCTTAACCTTATTGTCTTTTGTATAGGCAATTTCAATATCGATATTCATCGAGAGGCCTTTAGGTACTTTAAGGGTTATATCGCCGCCGAGTGAGTTGAGAGTAACATCCCTTTTCCCGTCGTTCGGATTTCCGGTCATTGTAACGTCAATATCGCCCCCCAGGGTTTTAGCAGTTATCCAGCCGTCAACCGATTTAGCTGTGATATCCCCTCCGTTTGTTGAAGCCGAAAGGAATTTGCCAGCGTGGTTAACTGAAATATCGCCCCCCAGAGTTGCCAGTTTGGCGCCGTTGGCGGCTTCATCAATTATTAAGTCTCCCCCAAGCGAAGAAATATTAGTCTCTTTGCCGGCAGAAGAAGTTTTTCCTTTACCCTTTGCGGTTTGTGTTACGTTAATCTGTTTTACCGAGCCTCCGTTAGAGGATGCGTCTACATTTCCCTCAACATTTTCAACAAGAACGTTGCCCCCTTTGGTGTTAACCTTGCCTTCCGCTTTCGAGTTCTTAAGGGTGATATCCCCTCCCATGGTTGTAAGGGATAATTTCCCGTTTATGCCGTTAAGGTAAAGATCTCCTGCCATTGTAGCGCCTTTAATGCTTCCTTCAATTTGTTCGATGTTAACATCGCCGTTTGATGTGGTGAAGACAACATTAAACTTCTTGGGCACAAAAACGGTGATTTTAATATCGGAACCGCCGAGCGAAGTTACTTTAATATCGTTTCCCTCTTTGGAATATTTAATATCTGCGGAGCCGTCCGATTTGGAGTCGGAAGAAAAGAGATTTTTATCCCACCCTTTAATTTCAATATCGCCTCCGCCCGTAAGGCTAATGTTAAGGGTGCCCCCCGGTTTAACCTCGTATTCCCTGGCGTCTTTCTGCTGTAAGCATAGTGTGCCTGCCGGGTTTGCAGTAAAGTAACTGCACGGGTAAAGTGCGGTGGCAGTAAAAAAGATTGCCGTCCCTGCAATTGCGTTTAATAATGTTCTTTTCATTTTATACTCCTGCTTAATATTTAAAAATTTATTGCCGTTATTCTTAATCGTTCAAAATAGAAGCCGCCTGAAGGCGTACAAAACTGTTCTTGTCTGTTTCCGATTTATTTAGAAGAATTTCTTTTGCGGGGGAATCGAATGTAATTCCTTTCTCTTTTAATTCCGAAAGGGCATTGATTGCGGCAACACGAAGTCCCGCATTATTATCGTGCGCCAGTACCGAAAGGAAAGCGTCGCGCGTATCGGCATCGGGATTCATTTTTGAAAGTGCCGTTAAGGCTTCCCTTCTAACTGCGGGATTCGAATCATTTTTAAGCGCGCTTAAAAGTGCCTGTTTAATTTTGGGGTCGGAGATTGAAGAGCTGCTGCCGCTGCCCGCAATTGCGCTTACGGAGCGGAGCCTTTCCCCCGGATTCGATTCGGAAGTGAGCACAAGGGCAAGAAGCTTTCTAACCATTGGATCATTTACATTGCCTTTAATTGAAAGGGGTTTAACAGCTTCGAAATTAATCTCAATTTCGCCATTGGCCGGAATGGAATCGGGGAGCCTTACGTTGGAAATATCAACATCGTTACGGGTAAGAATGCCTGCGGCGCTTATTTCTCCGTATTGAGCTGAAGAAGGGCTTTTACCCGAAGGGGCGAAAATAAGATAGCCAATAAAAATGCCGAATGCAGCGGTTACTGCGCCGCTCAAAGCCATTCTGTAATTTCTTACGAAATAAGAATAGAAAAGATTCTTTATGTTCCCCCATAATGATTCCTTTTCCTGTTCAATCCGGATATTCCTCATTAATTTCATTCTCGATTCAGCAAGCAGCCTTTCATCATTCTGCCCCTGCCTGCCTGAATCGATGAGGGAGTAGAAATTATTTATTTCGCCGAACTCGGTTTTATAATCTTCATCCGATTCAAGGATTTTTTCAAAATCCTCTTTCTCAGTCGGGGTGAGTTCGTTTAATATGTATAAGTAAGACATTTCAATGAATTTTTCTCTGTTCATAACCGGCTCCGGTGTTTAAAAGACATTTTTTAAATGATCTCTTAATTTGTTGGTTGCTATAAAAAGGTATTTTTTAACTGCCCCTTCTTTGCAGTTCATAATCTGGGCAATTTCCCTTATTTTATATTCCTGAAAATATTTTAGCACAAAGACCATTTTCTGCTGCGGGGGAAGTTTTTCTACAGCCTTATTTATATGCGCCATTATGTCTGCGCCAATTGTACTGCTGTCGGTTCTGCTTTCTCCCGCAATAAAATCGGCTACGGTACTTTTATCATCTTCGTAATCAAATTCCCTGTCTAGCGATTCGTGGCCGCGCCTGCGCGACTGGTGCGTTATGCAGACATTGGTAGCTATCCTGAATAGCCATGTAGAGAATTCGCTTTTGAATTCGAAGTTTTTCAGTCCTTTATAGACTCTCATAAACACTTCCTGGTAGATATCTTTCGCGTCGTCATCGTTGTTTTTAAACGAACGGGCTATATTAAGAACCTGCCGGTCGTACCTGCAGACAAGCTCTTCAAAAGCCTTCATATCCCCCTGTTGTGCGCTTAAAATTAGTTGTACGTCTGTCATTTGTTACCGACTAATATTTATGAATTAGACTTGGGCATATACGAAAAGGTTGTAAAGTATGATGTAAAATAGGAATTATTCTAAAAAAATGCGTTTTATATGAAAAACAGGGGAAAATTAAGACTTTTGGAAAGAAAAAGGGGGAAGGGGGAAACCCGGAAAGAACTGCTAAAGCCGGATTCCCCCCTATAAAATTATTTTCCCCACCAGTATGAGAATTTAACCATGAATATATTGTCGGGGTGGGTATCGTACATTCTTTGAATAGATTCACCGAACTGGAAATCGCCGATTGCTTCGTAATCGGATCTGCTCTGGGTCCACACGAAGTATAAAGTTGAACCGGTGCGGAATTCCCATCTTAGAACCACATTGCCGCGGAGCGATGCGAGGTTAAAATCGGGATTAGAGAAAGAATACGATTTAGCAAGGCCGTCTCCGTCGGAATCGACTTTATAACTAACCGCACCGGAAGAAGAGACAGATTTTTGTAATACCGAACCATTACTGCCGTAGCTGTTGTAATCGAACGATTTGGTTTTGCTGAGTTCCTTAAAATTGCTATAATCGCCGGAGGAAATTAAAGGCTGGAAATAAGCCTGAAGGCTGAGTTCGGGAGTAATAATCCAATCGAGCCTTATATTGGCTGAAAAGGTAACCTGGTCCATATTGGCAAATACATATCTTCTGCCGTAAGTTGCCGAAGCTGTCGGGTCTGCATAAGAACCTACCCATTGTGCAGTAATAAGGTCTCTCGAAAATCCGGGCCCGACAGAAAGGGAAAAGTTAGGCGCCGGACGGTATGTAATATATGGCCTTATTGTGAAATAATTTTCGTCTTTGCTGTAATAGCGCTGTCCCAATATCTGAAATACAAGCGGCTCTCTCGAATCGGTGCTTGCATTTACAACGCAGTTGAATGCCGGTGGATTAATTGTAAGAGGGCCTCCTCTTGTACGCCGGTTGTTAAGAACCTCGGGGGAATAGGAAAACTGGACATCCAGAGTGTAGTAATTGAGAAACTGATAAATTACATTGGTCCAATATGCAAGTGAAAGAATATCCCCGTTAAAGTCGGACATTGCATAAATAGTATTGAAAAATTTAATTGACCTGTAATAGCTTGTGGGATTAAGCCAGAAATACCCGAGCTGGAAATGAGAGCTTATGATGTTAGACATCTGCAGATAGCCGAGGTCGTTAAGTTCGAATCCGGGAGTAATAAATCCGATAGCGGCGTTTAGCCAAACGGGTCTGGTTTGTTTCTGCAGGAAAAATCTGCCGGCAAGCCCTTTAAGTGAAGTTGCGCTGCTATCGATTGAAAGGCCTATATCGGGGCGCTGGAAATAATGAACGGAATTAGTTTGTACATTCAGCATTCTTTCGCGGGAGCCATTAATGTAGGAGCCGGCCATCCATGCCTGAAGCACATATTCCCTCGAATCGCTTAAGAAGGTCCATCCGTCTAATCCGACTGTAAGGGAGTTTGAATTAAGCTGCGTCTTCAAGCCGCCATCTTTAAAGAACCTGTTTGTAAAAGTGGAAAGAACGCCAAGCCCCTGCATACCTCTATCGAAATCCTTTTGCACCCTGAAAATTGAATAGCTTGTAAGAGGTTCAACTTCAATATCCGAATTGACGCCCCCCTTATCAATTTGGGCGAATTCCCTGTTGGTAACTGCCTGAATAGCGCCAATCTTCCAATCGTTAAAAATCCTTCCTGTAATTTTAGCGGCGCCCAAAATTCTTGTGCCTTCGGGTCTTTCGGCAAAATCGTAAGAGGGAAGGGAACCCTGCGGAGCGCGTCCTATGCGGCGGCTGTAAAATAATGTTGGCTCGGACCATGCAAAATTGGATGAAACTGTTGTACCTCCTCTGCCGTATCTGAAAATGCTTGAGCCCTCAAGAAAGAAAGGGCGTTTTTCCTGGAAATAGGTTTCAACATCGGATAAGTTAACAACCGCGGGGTCTACCTCTACCTGACCGAAATCGGGATTTAAAGAAGCATCGAGTGTAACACTGCTCGAAAGTCCGTATTTAAGATCGATGCCTGCGCTGGGCGTGTATTTTGAGCCGCTGTTGAAGGGATCGCCGGGCGAATGTTTAAGATACTCGGCTTTGCCTGTAATGTAGGGCAAAACCTGAAAACGTTTTGGAGGAGAAATCCGCTCTATTCCTTCCAAAGCGGGGAAGCGTGAAACGAATCCGCTTTCGTTGCGCGGTTTAAATGTTAAGTACGAATCCTCATTCCTCCGTGCGATATCGCGTTCAAAATTAATGCCCCACGAATATGAATCCTGTTTTTCGAAGCGGAGCTGTGAAAATGGAATTTTCAATTCAACACACCAGCCGTAATCGGTGCGCCGCGCTTTGCCGGTCCAAACTCCGTCCCACGAGCTGTCCGTACCGTCGTCATTTTCAAGAACACCGTCGTACAAAGTACCAGCCGCGGAAATGCCGAAATAAAAACCGCTTCTCTTATCGTTGAAACAATCAAAGAAAACGAGAAATTTATCTGAAACGGCGGTGTAATCGCGTCTTGAAAGTTCTGCTTTAATTAACTCGGGATGCGAATCGTATAATTTAGCGGCCACATAAATTGCATCGTCATCGTAAGCAACCCATGCTTCCGTTTTTTCGGAGGCGGGTTTGCCGTTATCGGGCTCGCGCTGAATAAAATCGGAAGCGGGAGTGTTCTGCCAGACATCCTCATCGAGAAGTGCGTCAATTTTAATATCCTGGTTCGTTTTTATCGCGTGTACAATATTCATCGGCTTGGGAACCTGCGCCGTCATAATGGATGAGACAAATAATATAATTAATAAACAAAGTGTTCTGGTCTTCATAAATCCTCCGGATTTGTATTAAGAATTTGACCAGCAGATTATGAATATGGTTGTACTGGAAGAATATTTTGCGGGTTGTTTTTATGCACTTTAAATGTTCCGTCTGCTAAAGCAGACGGCAAGTGTGGATTACAATCAAGGGGATTATCAGAGAAGTGCAATTTGCACAAATGGATTTTAAGTCCGGGGAAAGGAAATTTGATTAATCTTATCCGTCCGCTAAAGCCGACGGGAAGTGTGGAGTGTAAAATGGGGAGCCGAAATAAAAACTCTATTTACATAATGGGATTTAAGGCCGGGGAAAGGAGTTTTTTAATATCTTCCGTCCGCTAAAGCGGACGGGAATTGTAGTCTGTAAATATTAAATGCTTTTATTCATATAAGAAAATTTAATTGTCTTTTGAATAGGCGTCAATAAGAGCTATGAATGCATTCTTTTTATCCTGCGGAAGGAATGAAGCGGCGAATGAGTTTTTAGCGAGCTTTATAATGTCATCCTTTTGTAGATTAAGCGCCGCGGCAATGGCAAGATAGTTGTCATTTATATAGCCGCCAAAGTATGCAGGGTCGTCGGAATTGATTGTGGCGGTAATTCCAAGGTCGAGCATTCTTTTAATCGGATGTTCTTTAAGATCGGTAAGCACTTTTAACTTAAGGTTCGAAAGGGGGCACATGGTAAGGGGAATTCCATCGGCGGCAAGTTTTTTAATAAGCGCTTCATCGTCAATCGAGCGGTTGCCGTGGTCAATCCGGTTTACCTTAAGATAATTTACGGCTTCCCAAACATATTCGGCAGGACCTTCTTCGCCGGCGTGCGCAACGCAGTTAAATCCATACTGCCGCGCGGCCTCAAAAACATTTTTAAATTTAACGGGGGGATTGCCAATTTCGGCCGAATCGAGCCCGACTGCAGAAATATATTCTTTGAACTGCATTGCGGTATTAAGTGTATTCATGGCGGAATTTTCATCCAGATCGCGCAGGAAACACATAATAAGTTTTGCAGAAATACCGAATTTTTCTTCACCTTCTTTAAGAGCGCGGGTTATACCTTTAATTACAGTAGAAAATTCAATGCCTCTGCTGGTATGGGTCTGCGGATCGAAGAAAATTTCGGAATGGAGGATATTATCCCTATGGGCCTTAACAAGATAGGCCATGGTAAGGTCGTAAAAATCCTCTTCATTAATCAGCACACGCGCGCTTTCATAATAGATATCCAGAAAGCCCTGAAGATCGGAATATTCGTAGGCTTTTTTAACTTCTTCAACGGAATTATAGGGGATATTTACATTGTTCCTTTCGGCAAGTTTAAACATAAGTTCGGGTTCGAGCGTGCCTTCAATATGAATATGAAGTTCGCATTTGGGAATTCCGCAGATGAATCGGCTGAGGCTGGTATCCATAATTTCCTTAAAATATTTTCCACAAATATAAGAGTATAATGGGAAAGTTAAATAAAAATTTAACGGACCGGATAATAAGAGAATAAATTCCTGTGCGGATAGAGGCAACGGTAATTCTTTTTTAGTAACTTTGCTGTGCCGTTTAGGCGCATATAATAAATGAAAGGATTAAGCATGTATGAATATCAGAAGAACGGGCGGTTTTTTGCCCAGGTAACAGGGCAGATGGAAGAGCTTGCCGAGAAAGAACTGTTAGAGCTGGGAGGCGAGAACACCGAGATTGTTTACAGGGGAGTTTATTTTTACGCCGATCCGGAGAGGCTTTACAATATTACATATAATTCCCGTTTGGTATCGCGCATTCTGGCTCCCCTTTCAATTTTCAACTGCCATAATACCGAGGCATTGAAAAAATACGCGCAGAAAATTGAGTGGGAAGATTTTCTTGATACCGAAGACACATTCGCAATTACTGCATCGGTAACAAAAAGTAAGATTGACAACTCGCTATACGCATCGATGTGCCTGAAGGATGGCATTGCCGATTATTTCAGGAATAAATATGGAAAACGCCCCAATGTTGAAACTTCAAACCCCGATGTGCGATTCAATCTGCATATAGAAAAGAATGTGGCAATATTAAGTCTGGATGCCGGTGGAGAATCACTCCATAAAAGAGGCTACCGTCTTCTTGCCGGCGAGGCGCCAATGCAGGAGACCCTTGCCGCGGCTTTAATAAAACTTAGCGGATGGGATGGAGAAAAGCCATTACTGGACTGTTTCTGCGGTTCGGGAACAATTTTGTGCGAAGCATTAATGCATTACTGCCGTATGCCGGCTCAATATTTAAGGGAAAAGTTCGGTTTCTTTCACCTGCCCGGTTTCGATAAGGATGTTTGGGAAAAAATTAAAAAAGAATGCGACGATAAAGTAAGGGTATTGCCAAAGGGAATTATAACCGGAAGCGACAAATCAGAGAAAGCACTTGAAGCGGCACGGGATAATCTATCGCGCCTGCCCGGGGGAAACTCGGTTGAAATTGCGCGAAGGGAATTCCAGAAAATAGAATCATTCCAAAACGGGGTGCTTATATGCAATCCCCCATACGGAATAAGGCTGGGCGAGAAGAGGGAAGTGGAAGAGCTTTACACCGAGCTGGGCGATTTTCTAAAGCAGAAATGCAGCGGAACTTCGGCTTTTATTTATACGGCCAATACTGAATTAAGAAAACAAATAGTATTAAAGACCACCCGGCGCATTCCGCTTGAAAACGGCAAGTTTGCAGGTGTGCTTCTTCAGATAGACAGTTACGAAGGAAGCAAAAAAGGGAAGTATATGAATAAGGAATAAAAGGGGCGCCCCTTTTATTCTTCCACCGGGAGCGAAATTATAAATTTTGTTCCTTTGCCCAGCGCCGATTCAATCCTGATATCACCGTTATGCATATCAATAGCGTTTTTAACAATTGAAAGTCCCAGCCCCGTACCCCTGATTTCGTTTATATTATTAGCCCTGTGGAAGGGTTCGAATAATTTTGGAATATCATCCTCAGGAATACCGATCCCTTCGTCGGCCACCGAGATAAAAATCTTATCTGTATCTGAATTAACTTCGGTAAGTATGGTGCCTCCTTCGGGGGAATACTTGCAGGCATTGGAAAGGAGGTTCTGCAAGACCGAATGTATAAGTGAATGGTCGAGCTTAAATATTTCATTTCGGGAATTGAAGTTGAACTTAATATCCAGGGAGTCGGCGGCAAGATGTTTTGCCTCCTCAATTGAATTAAGGCAGAGGTCTTTAAGATTGATATTTTCCGGTTTGAATAATAGTTTGCCCGCTTCTGCCCGGCTGATGTTCAAAAGGTTGTCTATTAATCCGGTAAGGTAAACCACCGAGCCTTTAATCCTTTCTATATGCCCGGCTTTTTTCTCTTCGCTCCATTTTTGCGAATATCGCTGGATAAGTTCGGTGGAAGTGAAAATGGCAGTAAGAGGGGTGCGGAATTCGTGCGAAGCTGTGGAAATAAAGCGGCTCTTAAGCTGGTTTAATTCCTTTTCCTTTTCCAGCGATTCCTGCAAAAGTTTTTCAAATTCCTGTTTCTGCTTAATCTGTTCTTTTAATTCGGTATTGGCGGCGGCCAATTCATCAGTACGG
>DAHYUM010000229.1 GCA_027398005.1 bacterium | reverse complement strand
ATCCGCCCCGCAAAAGCCCTTTCGAGGTTGATGTCCGAGCTTGAGAGGGAAGGGCTTGTGGTCACCCTGGGCGAAATCGTCTCAGATAGAAGAATCGCGGCCGAAATAGCGAGGAATACTCCAGTTCTCCGAGGCACGGTTTGACATGGTGCGTCCGGGCATTCTACTTTATGGTGTTTACCCCGGCACTGATGTAAGAAAAAGCATTACGGTTGAACCCGCAATCAACTGGAAATCGAGAGTGGTTTATTTTAAGGTTATTAAACCGGGGCATCCGGTCGGCTACGGGTCAACATGGCAGACCGACCATAATGTACGCGCGGTTACAATCCCTGTTGGGTACGGCGACGGGTATTTCAGAAAACTTTCGAACCGGGGGGAA
The DNA here is from genome assembly GCA_027398005.1 of bacterium. Lineage (GTDB taxonomy): Bacteria > Bacteroidota > Ignavibacteria > Ignavibacteriales > Melioribacteraceae > JAEXUB01. Next base: position 3,173 of record DAHYUM010000229.1, on the reverse strand, counting down.
GTTCTTTTAAACGGAAACCGTTACCCGGTTATAGGCGCGGTTTCGATGGATCAGATTGTAGTAAATATTGAAAATGATTCGGCTTTTAACAGCGATGAAGTTATTCTGCTCGGCAGCGACGGCAAAAATTCTATTACCTGCCAGGAAATGGCAGAATGGGCTGAAACTATCCCCTACGAAATACTCACCAATATTAACACCAGAGTACCAAGGCTTTATAAGGATTAATTGTCCCTTCTAATTAAATCCTTGCTTGCAATTTTAATGTGCTGAAATAGCCAGTTTTCCATTAATTTAATCGTACAAACTGCAAAAACAGCTTAAAAATGCCAGATTTTGAAGTTTTCAGGAACCCTTAGGGCATATATTCGTGATTATTCCCATTAACAAGGAGATTATGCGTGATATTCATTATTTTAACGAATATATATTGACATATCTCTATTTATGCCGTATATTATTCATATTGTTTTTGTAATTTATTTAAATCGGAGACAAGCATGGAACAGAAAAAAAGATCGTGGGCTGAACCATACAAAATTAAAGTGGTTGAATTAGTCCATATGACCAGTTATGAAGACCGCAAAAAAGCCTTGGCTGAAGCAGGCTACAATACCTTTTTACTCAAATCGAAAGATGTTTATATCGACCTTTTAACCGATTCGGGCACTTCTGCAATGAGCGACAGACAGTGGGCCGGAATGATGATGGGAGACGAAGCCTACGCAGGAAGCGCCAACTTCTATCACCTGGAAGAAACAGTACAGAATTATTACGGCTACAAATACCTTGTTCCTACTCATCAGGGAAGAGCCGCTGAACATATCATCTCACAGCTCTTAATTAAGAAAGGGGATGTTATTCCGGGCAACATGTATTTTACCACTACAAGAGAACATCAGGAACTGGCCGGGGGCAAATTTGTTGATGTTATTATCGACGAAGCTCACGATCCCGAAGCCCAGCACCCTTTTAAAGGCAATATCGACTTAAATAAATTACAGGCTGTTATTGATAAATACGGCGCTCAGAATATCCCTTACATTGCGCTTGCAACCGCTGTAAATATGGCAGGCGGACAGCCGGTTTCGATGCAGAACCTTAAAGACGTACGCGCTATTGCAAACAAATACGGAATTAAAGTTGTTCACGATATGACACGCGTTGCCGAAAACGCTTACTTCATTAAAAAACGCGAACCCGGATACGAAAACAAATCGATTGCAGAAATTGTACTCGAAATTAACTCTTATACCGATGCCGCTACAATGAGCGCAAAAAAAGACGCGCTTGTTAACATCGGCGGGTTCCTTGCACTTAACGACTGGGATGTATTCGAAAGAGCAAGAAACATGGTTGTTGTTTACGAAGGACTTCACACATACGGCGGTATGGCAGGACGCGATATGGAAGCCGTTGCAATTGGTATTAAAGAATCGGTTGAAGAAAACCATATACGCGCCCGCGTTGAACAGGTTCAGTATTTAGGCAATAAATTAATCGAAATGGGAGTGCCTATCGTTCAGCCTATCGGCGGACATGGTGTATTCCTCGATGCTAAGAAATTCTTACCTCATTTATCGCAGGATGAATTCCCTGCCCAGACTTTGGCAGCCGAATTATATCTCGATTCCGGTATCCGTTCGATGGAAAGAGGTATTGTTTCTGCAGGCAGAAATAAAGAAACAGGCAAGAACAATTATCCAAAACTCGAACTTGTACGCTTAACCATTCCTAGACGCGTTTATACACAGGCTCATATGGATGTTGTTGCAGAGTCGGTTCAGGAAGTTTACGAAAACAGAAGCAAGATTACAGGCCTTAAGATGGTTTACGAACCTACTTATCTCCGTTTCTTCCAGGCCCGTTTTGAAAAATTATAATATATAACGATACCATGAAATTTGACGAAATAGACAAAAAGATATTAGATATACTGCAGACGAATTGTAAGATTACAAATGCCCAGCTCGCCAGCGAGGTGGGCATTTCTCCTTCGAGCATGCTCGAAAGGGTGAAACGGCTTGAAAATTCTAAAGTTATCAACAAATATGTGGCTCTCGTCTCTCCTGAAAAGGTAGGCAGAGGCACATTCGCACTTGTTTCCGTTGCGCTTTCAATCCACCAGCTTGAATCGGTAGATAAATTCATCAAGACTTTCAGCGATATTGATGAGGTTCTGGAATGTTATCACATTGCAGGCGACGAGGACTTTTTGCTTAAGGTTGCTGTTAGAGATATGCAGGAATACCAGGATTTTGTGCTTAACAAACTTTCGAAAGTTAAGGGAATTAACAAAATTAAGACCACTTTTGTGCTTTCTACGGTCAAATTCGAAACCAAATTCAAGTTACCCGAGGAAGTTGCAGAGGAAGCCTAAACCTCTTTATTTCTTATTCTTTATATAAATCTTATGCCCGCTTTTGGCGGGCATTTTTATTTTCAACTATAAGTATAAATAAATGCAATATGATTTATTTAATCTTCTTACCATTAAGGAATATCTGTCCTTTCCCTGAATTTTTAAATTTATCCATATTTACGCTGCCAATAATACTAAGCTGCGAATCTCCAGAAATTTCCCCGCTTAATTCACCATTGGTCATTCGCAATTCACAAAACCCGCTATCAGCTAATTTAATATTGGCCTTTTCAACGGCGAAATATCCCCTTGCCTCTCCATTTATAATTGCAGTTATCTCTTTAATATTTTTTATTTGGCAAATTGAAGAATCTTTCATTAGAATATTTAAACTAGCCAGATTGAAATTTATTGCATCTAATTTACCGTTTGCAGACACTTTAACATACTGTAATTCGGGTAAATCGGCTGTATAAATAGCGAAAGCGCTTTGGTTTGGCATGCTGTAATTATTTTTAATTACAAATAAAGTATCGTTAAAAATATTAGTGTGCAGCCTATCAGTTAGTAACATCGGTACAGAACCAGTTTGCAGTGCAACTAATATATCCCTTCCTATAACCAGATTTTTAATATGGATAGTATATTTAGGACCTTCGTTATTGTACCTGTCAATATTTCCCTGAGCATAAATTTTTAATAAATATAATATCGCAAATACGATTAACCATAATGCTGTAAAACCGAGCAGTATTTTAGTAGTTTTTTTCATTTTCTCCCCCTAAGTCAATTCTTTTATATTTACTATAGT
>DAHYUM010000228.1 GCA_027398005.1 bacterium | reverse complement strand
GTGCCTTACAACGAAGTTAAAGGGGTTGTAATTGCAAGGCAGGGTAAATCGAAATGGGCCGACATATATGAGAAAAGAGTTGACCCATACGGATACGATTACTACTGGCTTACCGGCAAGCTGATTGAACAGGATACCGAACTTGACGCAGACCAGTTTGCGGTTAAACAAGGCTATGCTACAGTCTCCCCAATTCATTTCGACCTGACCGATTACGAGACCCTTAAAACAATAAAGAATTGGGATATAGAAAACCTGATGAAAAAATAATCTAAGGATTCGGCCTGATGGTTGACTTCCAAAATCTTTTTAACCCTGTACTTATAATTTTAATAATTATTGCTGCGGGGTTTTCTTTTTTTTACTACAGGCTTACTATTACCCCCCTGCCTAAAGGGATAAAGATAACTCTTACTCTGTTAAGAAGCATTACGCTTATAATAATGCTTCTGGCAATTTTTAATTCGGCTTTCGGTTTAATAAGCCAATCCGTAGAGACAAAAAAGAATCTTATTTTTATAGATAATTCCAATTCAATTGCCGCCACAGATAGTACCGCAAGAATAAAAAAGATTGAAGACTTAATTTCATCCCTTAAAGGGAAGGGAAATATATTCTTCACATTCGGTTCTAAAGTTGAAGAGCTGGGTAACAGGCAAATTGCATTGAACGAGCCCTATACCAATTTCGGCGCAATAGCCGATTACGCCGCGGCAGAAGGTTCGGAACCGGCTTCTGTTACAATAGTCTCGGACGGAATAATAACCGAGGGAGTAAATCCCGTTTACGCCCTTGAAAAACTTGCAGTTCCGGTCTTTACGGTGGCCATAGGCGATTCATCACTCCATAATGATATTATGATTGAAGAACCCCGTTTTAACGAACCGGTTTACAAAAACCGCACGGCGGTAATTACGGCTTCAATAATTAATTCCGGATTGGGGAATAAAAATGTATCGGTCAGGTTATCCGAGGGGAACAAACTGATTGAGCAGAAAGCCATTACACTTAGCGGAAACGGAATAGATAATGTTTCATTTAACTATACGCCGGCATCATACGGGTATAAAAGATTGAACATTTCCATTCCCCCCCTTGGCGAAGAAACCAATAAGGGGAATAATTCAAAATCGTTTCTTATAAATGTGCTTAACGATAAAGAGAAGGTATTGCTTTTAAGCGGTTCCCCCTCCCCCGATATGCAGGTTCTTTCCGGCATGTTTTCTGCCGATGAACGGATTAGGCTAGAAACAATTACCGAAATGCCGGGAGGTAAAAACATTAAAGGGGGCAATGCTGGTTTCCCCGCGGATAGCAGCGACATATTTATACTTCTCAACTACCCTTCGGCTATTTCCACTTCCCCCCTTTTAAGTATTGTAAAAGAACAGATTACGGTTAGGAAAAAACCATTTTTAATTATTTTGGGGAGCGGAACCGATTTAAACCGGTTTAAGGAATTTGAAACCGTCCTTCCCTTTACCGTATCCTCCTCTTCAAACGAGGAATTAAGCATTGAAGTTTATGCCGGTGATACAGGGAATTTTCTTATAAACCCTGCCGATGAGGCTTTATGGGAGCTTCTTCCCCCCGTAATTAAAACCGGTTCTCTTATAAATGCAAAACCGGGCTGTTCAACTATTTTAAAGGCCAAAATAAGAAACACGGCCACCTCAATACCCGTAGTTTTTACAGGAATTGAGAATGGGCAGAAAAGCGGAGCAATTATTGCATCGAATATATGGAAATGGAAGGTACAGCCCGAAAAAAGGGCAGATTTCCTTGCCGACCGCCTTTTCAGCAACCTGTTCCAATGGTTCGCCTCGCCGGTTGAAAAGAAGAATTTTATACTTAAATCGGCTAAGAAAGTGTATTCTCTTGGTGAAAGGATTGAAATATCCGGCTCGCTTCACGATGACCTGTTAAACCCCGTTGAGAACGCGCAGGTTAGCCTTTCTGTTAAGGGGGAGGGAAAATACTACACCATACCAATGACCGGCACAGGGAACGGATTTTATACGGCAGAAATTGAAAACGCCGGAGCCGGGAACTTACATATTGAAGGCACTGTTAAATTGAATAACCGGTCATTATCCGATACGTTGCGGTTATACGTTGAAAATGTAAAAATTGAAAGAATTGATACCAGAATGAATGTGAACCTGCTGAAGCAGGCGGGCAGCCTGAACGGAGGAGTATTTTATTCTATTGATAATTATGCCGGATTAAAAGAAAAGTTAGATTCTGAAGTTCAAAATATCAACTTAATAAGGAAAAAATATTTTGATTTCCGCTTTGCTTCAAATGAATTTATTCTTATTATATTAATAACACTTTTTGTCTTAGAATGGGCAATCAGGAAGATATACCGGTTATTATAGGAGGATATATGATTTTCTTCTATTGGGACAGCTATTACGATACGGGCTATTCCCTAATGGATACACAGCATAAAGATTATATTGCGATAGTAGAGGACCTCCAGAAATCAGTCTATTCGCAGGATCAGGATTTTTTCGAAAAACAATCTGCTTTATTCATAACCCATCTTTCAGAGCATTTCACTACCGAGAATAACCTAATGATAAAATACAGCTACCCGGGTTACTTTTCGCATAAGGCAGAACACGACCGCTTTTTTGATAAAATTAAGAAAAACCTGACTGACCTGAATAAAAAATCGACCAATGAAATAAACAATTTTTTCGAGGTTACCTACAGATGGTTTAAGAACCACCTTGAAATAAACGACCGGAAGCTGGCAAAGTTTTTAATTGAAAACGAGAAAAAGTGATATTAGTTTTAAAATCATTCCTCGATTTTCTTCTCCCCCGTTTTTGTTTTAACTGCAGTACAAAATTAACTCCCAGGGAATCTTTATTCTGCTCATCCTGCCGGTTTAAGATTGCCCGTGTTTCCCCCGAAAGACTTGCAAGGGAATTTGAAAGGAAATTTGAAGCCGATAAACTTATTTCCGGCTTCCGTTCACTCTACCTTTTCGAAACCGGGGGCGCAGTTCAAAACGCGATTCATCAGATGAAATACGGCAATGTTTTCCTTATAGGCTCTATTCTCGGCAAATCGGTTGCGCGCGAATTGAAAGAATATATTGAAGAATGGAATGCCGATTTTGTAGCGCCCGTGCCAATCCACAAACTGCGCCGCGCCGAAAGGGGTTATAATCAGTCATTTTATTTAGCCAGGGGAATTGCTTCCGAATCCGGTATAAAATTTATGCCACGGCTTATAAAGCGGAAAAGATACACATCTACACAAACTACATTAAACCTTGCCGAAAGGAAATTAAACGTTAAAGACGCGTTCTTATTCAACCGGAGAAAAGACGTTGCGGGTAAAGTTATAATTCTGGTTGACGATGTTATAACTACCGGTTCAACTATATCGGAATGCGCAAAAATACTTCTTGATAACGGGGCATTACGCATTTACGCACTTTCAGCCGCACTTGCTGAATGAATAAAACGAACCGGGGCTCTATTTAAGAACCCCGGCCAATGAAAATTTATTTATTCTGTTTCAGCCATTCAATGGCGTCGTCAACGCTGTTAACTTCAACAAG
>DAHYUM010000227.1 GCA_027398005.1 bacterium | reverse complement strand
GCTGTCTATATCGCTTATGGCATCGTATTCAAATCTTTTAGTATATGTTTTTATCCATTCAGGCATATTTATATTCTCCGTCCGGGTTTCGTTTATAATTAGTTCTGAATCCTGATTAATTGCAGTCCGCAGGGAAACTAGTAGATGGGAAAGGTTTACCCCGCCAACAACCGCCGCTTGCCTTATGGATGTAACCCTTGCTACAGTTCTCCGCAGTACAGGGTTTTTCAGCTTTATAAAGACCGGGGCAATTTCTATAAGTACCTCCTCCAGCTGAGGGTAAGCCGTAAGCATCTCCAGAATTTTAGTATCGGGGGTAATAAGCAGACCGTTCATTTCATTTTTTTTGTTATCCGTTAAGTTGTTCATGTTATTCACCTAATCCTCATACGATAAGAGTCTTCTTTCCCCTTCAAGAGCCTTAAAAGGGGCAATATCCTGTGTAACTTCCAGCGTGCCAAGGTATTCCTTATTTGTTCCCCTTACAGCATAATAGGCAATGTGCACTAGCTTCCCCTTAAAGTTAATCCAGAACTTAGCCGAATCCTGAGCGCCGCTTTTGAAGTCGTTTAGTATTTTTTCAACAATGTGTACGCTTGCCGGAGGATGGCAGAACTGTACTTTTCTGCCAAGGATTGCTTTGCTCCTTTCGAATATTCTCTCTTTGCCGTGCGAAAAGTAACGTACGTTATCCTCTTTATCTACAAATGTTAAATCAACCTGGAGTGATGAAAACAATGCTTCCAGTTCATCCTTTGTAAAAGAGCCGGTGGAAAGCTGAATTCTCGAATTATCGGCCGGCTTCGCCTGTTCAATTGTGCTTAATCCCGGTTTCCATTCCTCTGCAGGCGCGTAAAGGCAGTAACCGATTGAATCGCTCTGGCGGTAAATTTCGTACCAGTCTATTTCCGTAAGAGTATCAAGGCACATAGGGAACAATATCTGCTCTTCCTTATAAATCATTTCTTCAATGGCTTTAATAAGAGGGGAGAGGACTAAATCTATTATCCCTTCAAGCTCTGCTCCGCTTACCTGTGATATTTCAGAAAATACATTCTGAGCCGATTTTAAGAACTGCCTTACCTCGTCATGTTTCCCCCACATTACAACGGGGGGACCGGTAATTTCATACTTCTCGAGATAAGGGAATACCAGGTTTTCCTTTTTTACATAATGCTTTTCAATATCCATTAAGGAGTTTAATCCTGCGCGAACCTTAAGAAGAAGAGAATCATCAACTCCTTTATCCGGGTCTATTTGGTTAAATAAAGCCTTAAGGGAGGCAATTTCAGACTGAAGCGCAATATTTTCCTTTGTAAAAGTATCAACCGGATGCCCTGCCGGTACGTTATTCACTCGAGTGTTCTCAATTTTCCCTTTAAGCGCTTCCGAATGCAGATCGCAGTATTGAAGAATATCCCTAACCGGAATTCCTTCTGCAATAAGTTCCTGCTCGGCCTGTACAACTTCGCCGTAGGGGGCCTGTTCCATTAAATCATTTAATCTTTTTCCTGTTTCTTCAACGCTTATTCCTTTATGCAGGTCTAAAAGCGCTTTTTTAATATTCTCTACCCTAATTTTGCTGTTATTGATAATTACGCTCATTTTCGCCTCTTTTTAGTGAAATCGGAAAAATAAATCCGAAAATATAACATAGCATCAGGAATAAGAGTTCCAAAAATTGAAAGAAAGTATTAATAAACGCCTAAATCAGAGGCATCAACTCGGCGGGGAAGGTTAGTCCTTTCAATGTAAACAGCAGCTGAAGGTGAAAAATTAACCGGAAAGCTAGATGTATTATATTCAATTTTTAGTTTAGCACGTCCAGTTGATTCGTCTATCTGGTATAAACCATAATAAATTAAAGATCCTGAAGAAAAAATAATATGGTGGTTCAGGGAATCGGCACTCCAATTGCCATCCAAAATATATTGCCCTTCGCCGGAATCATCGGCTGCAATGATTTTTTTACCCTTGAAATAATTATTATTAACATCAAAAAGAATTAAAATATCAGGATATCCACCGGGTCCCCAGTGGGAATCCAAAAGCCATTCACCGGCAGGAGTATTCTTAAATAATTTATGGAAAAGGACTCTATTTGTAAGATAAGGTTCAATTCTTTTATTATTACCTGAGTCAAGCCCCTTTAATAAAAATGGTTCAATAACCTTATTAAAATAGCTGTTTTCAAGTTCCTGTTTAATATCATCTTTAAGGTAATCGAAAGGGGAAACATAGGAACCTATCGCGCCTGCAAGTTCGCCGTCGTTTCTGTTGGCATCGTTTAGCATAAATTCAGCACTTTGCCAAGAACCATTCGAAATGCCATAGCAAACCGGATCGCCTGCATTAATATGCTGGCCAACTGACACAAGGGAAGAGGCTACTTCCATATGTTTACCCGTAAGTCCCCCCTCAAATTGAATGGTAATAAAGAGTTCACTTCCCATATTTTCAATTTTTGTAACTATTCCGCTACCCCAGCTTCTAACTGGGATACCTGTCTGAATTTCAAGCCATACATGGTCAAGTCCTTCAATATGTCCTCCCTGATGAGAACCGAAACCTCCAATACCGGCTGCATTTCCCATAACTATCTGATTGACCTGGGCAGGAAGTATGAGTCTTGTCTGAGAACCCCAAGGAGGCACAGGCTGGGTAATTGAATTTTCAATCCAACCCGGCATTTTTATTGGCTGGGTTGAAATATCTATCTCAGCTTCAGTCGGATTACTTTTCTTACACCCGACAAAAGAAATAAATACGATTACAATTGACATTTTTATCCTTATAAAGTATTTTTCAATATAAATTTAATCTAAAAATGGGAGCACAATATGACACTTGATGCACTTGGAATGGTTGAAACAAAAGGTTTAGTCGGTGCGGTGGAAGCTGCCGACGCAATGGTAAAGGCAGCCAAAGTTGAATTGCTTGGAAAAGAAACAATTGGCGGCGGTTATGTAACAGTAATGGTTCGCGGAGATGTTGGCGCTGTTAAAGCTGCTACCGATGCCGGTGCTGCTGCTGCTCAGAGAGTTGGGGAGCTCGTTTCTGTTCACGTTATTCCTCGTCCTCATTCTGATGTTGAACTCATTCTTCCTAAAAGACCAAAACTATAATAAATTATGCTTTTAGCATTAGGATTAATTGAAACCAAAGGGCTTATAGGCGCTATAGAAGCCGCCGATGCAATGGCTAAAACAGCTAATGTGCAGATTGTAGGCAAAGAAAAAATTACTGCCGCTATGGTAACCATTAAAGTGGTTGGCGAAGTGGCAGCTGTTAAAGCCGCAGTTTACGCAGGAGCCGCAGCCGCCCAGAGAGTAGGTCAGTTAATTTCGGCGCATGTTATTCCAAGGCCGGATGACCAGCTTGAAGGGATTGTTTACGGATTTAAAGAAACCATTGCTGCCAAAGAAGAAATTATTGAAGAAATTAAAAAAGAATGTCCAGATTTGAAATTTTTTGATGCTTCAAAATTTGAAACAAAAAGATATCATGCAAAAGGATCTTTTTCAGTAGTTTTTGAAGGAGTAATATTTGGTGAAAATGTTACCGAAAAAAGATGTGCGGTTAAACTTTTAAATTTT
>DAHYUM010000226.1 GCA_027398005.1 bacterium | reverse complement strand
TAATTGAAGAAAACGCTCGTCTGCTTGCCGCCTGCGATACATTATTGAAGAATGACATGAAGGCATTCGGCGAACTGATGAACGAATCGCACGAAGGCTTGAAGAATAAATATGAAGTAAGCTGTTCCGAACTCGATTCCCTTGTAGAATATGCGCGCCAGGATGAAAACACGCTTGGCTGCCGAATGATGGGAGGGGGCTTTGGCGGATGCACAATAAACCTTGTTAAAAAAGACGCGGTTGAAGATTTTGTACAGACAATGACAGAAAAATACAAATGGAAAACGAGCCGCGACTTAAGAGTTTATGTGGCAAGCATTGTAGAAGGCACATCCGAAATTAAGCTCTGATTACGATGAAAGAGAAGTATAACCCTCTGCTTGAAGAACCGCACCGCAGGTATAACATATTAACCGGCGAGTGGATTCTTGTTTCGCCTCACAGGGCAAAGCGCCCATGGCAGGGGAAAGTTGAAAAAAATACAGCCTCATTACGCAAACCTTTTGACGAAGGATGCTATTTATGCCCAGGAAACGAGAGGGCCGGAGGTATTAAAAATCCGGTTTATACCGAAACATTCGTTTTTCAGAATGATTTTTCGGCATTAATTAAAGAAGCATCCGATTTCAAGTATAATAAAAAAGACCTTTTAATAGCCAAAGGGGAGCCCGGAATTTGCAAGGTGGTTTGCTTTTCGCCCCGGCACGACCTATCGCTGGCCGATATGGAGCAGGAGGATATTAAAAGGGTTATTGATGTTTGGACAAATGAGTATGTTGAACTTGGCAAAAATGATTTCATTAATTACGTACAGATATTTGAAAACAAGGGGGAATTGATGGGGTGCAGCAATCCCCATCCGCATGGTCAAATCTGGGCACAGAAATCGATTCCTGTTGAACCGGCTAAAGAGCAGAAACAGTTCGAAAAATATTTCAAAGAGAATAAAAAATCTCTTTTAAAGGAATATCTTAAACTGGAATTGAAACAGAAGGAAAGGATAGTTTACGAAAATGAGGATTTTGCGGTTCTGGTCCCTTTCTGGGGTGTATGGCCGTTCGAGACAATGATTATCAGCAAAAGACATTTCGGCAGTTTGCCCGAAATGAAAGAGAAGGAAAAAATATCCCTGGCAGGCGCAATAAAAAATCTTACAAAAAAGTACGATAAATTATTTGAAGTCTCATTTCCATATTCCGCCGGTATCCATCAAAGCCCCACCGATGGCAAAAGCCATAAAGAATGGCATTTTCACATGCATTTTTATCCCCCCTTATTGCGTTCAGCTTCGGTAAAGAAGTTTATGGTAGGGTACGAGATGCTTGCAAACCCGCAAAGGGACATAACGCCTGAAGCGGCGGCGCAAAGACTAAGGGAAATACTTTAAAATAGAATCCATCATAAATAAAAATCAATTTTCCTGTATTCTTTAGGAGTATTTACCTGCTTGCTTTTATCCTGATTTTCCGGTTTATTCTCCAAACTCCACGGTTTTACGAATCCGCATTTCTTCTCGAGAAGTTTGACAGTTTCAGCGCTATCCGTAATTATATGGGAAGCAGGAGAACTGTACTGGTTAATCCTGGTATTATTTACGCTTACATTCATTAATCACCCTCCGTACTATGAAAATGATTCGGAATGATTAAGGCAGTTTTCAATAATTCCGCACAGCCTATCGGACTGGAGCGGTTTAGTTAAAAAATAATCGGCATTAAAATTAAGAGCATCCTTTTCGCTTAATAAATCTTCATTGGCACTCATTATTATAACACGGATATCGGGTATAAGTTTCCGTATAAGCATGGTAATTTCGAGGCAGGAATGGTCCCCTAAAAGGAATTCGGAAATAACGAGATCTATTTTACTCTCCTTGCATTTATCCATTGCCTCGGAATAAGAATTTGCCTTAAGCACGTTGAAATTCCTGTTTTCGAAAAAATTGTTAAGGTAACCGACGGTATTCAAGTCCGAATCGATAACCAGTACCGTAGGAAAGCTGGAGATATTATTGCGCGAGTACTCACTTTTCGCATTGATATGGGGGAAAGGAATAACCGGCAAATTTGTTGTATACATATTGCCTCCGTTTTTTTTACCACCCCTGATAAAAATTGCAAAGAAACAAAAAAAGCGAAAATGAAAGGAACAAAGTTGCACTATTGCAGTTGGGAAGAATGTAAGAATAAATTTTGAATAAAGCAAGAAATATTTTATTCTATTTAGTAAAAAAAGTATTTTTTGAAAATAAGGGTAATCTTTGCCATTTTTAAGTAACAGAAATGGCAAAATTAACGAGATGAGTAATTTCTTTTACAGGATATTTAGTCCAACTTTAAGAGGCCGGATTCTTACCGGCTTTGCCATTATTGTATTAATAATGCTGCTCGTAACTTTTTACAGCGTATATAACTTTTACAAGTTCAACGAGTCGATTAAATCGACTATGGAAATTAGCTATAACAGCATTATATACGTGGAGGAAATGAGCAAACTGCTGGATGAACAGCAGTACTGCCTTGTAAATGTTTTTACCAACAGAATGGAATCGCAAAGCGTAGTATTCGATTCTCTCAAATTCCGCTTTTATAAATGGTACGACATTGCAAGGGCAAACAAAGACCTGCCTGTGAAAACCAAAAGGCTTTACGATACATTAAACTTTAAGTATACCTATTTTACGCGGAACGTAGATGAAAGCAGGGAGCTACTCTTTACAGGGAAAAGAGGACCGCTGAGGGTAATAGATGATGACCACCTGATTTACAGCAGAAAAATGCATGACAAGAATCAGCTTACCCTTATTATAATGAATGCCGTAAAAGAGGTTAAAAAAATATGCAACAAGATTTATTTTGAGAACCAGCTTTCAATTAGGGAGACTATAGCGCAGAACAGAGAAATTACCCGTTCGGCCGCGTTATGGATTGTATTTATACTGGTTATAGGAAGCATTGTAAGCTTTGTCTTTCTTACGAAGTTTACCGATTACATAATTAAGCCTATAAGGGACCTGACACGTTCGGCACAGCTTATATCGGAGGGTAATTTTGACGGCAAAATTGATGTTACAATTGCCGAAGACGAAATATCCAACCTCGCTTCCGAATTCAATACGATGAGCGAGAAACTGCAGATATACGAACGGATGAATGTTAACAAAATACTATTCGAAAAGAGGAAATCGGAAATTATACTTGAAAACATTAACGAGCCGGTTGTTGTGACGGATGAATTTCTTGATGTGGTAATTGCCAATAAACAATTTAAGGATGTATTCGGGTTAATAAATACCGACGGGCTAAACCTTAAATTCCTTTTCCCGAAGAATTATTTTTTCGAAAAATATGACTATATGAAAGGGCGCAAGACAAAAGGGAAGAGCGAACCTTTCATTGTTTTGAGCGACGAAGGGGGAAAGAATAAATTTTTTATACCCATTTATTCTTTTATCCATATACCCGAATCGGACTTTGCAGGAATGGTTATAGTGTTTAATGATATAACGAAGTTCCAGGAACTCGACAGCATGAAATCGGAATTCATTGCAAAGGTATCGCACGAGCTTAAAACCCCCCTTACATCGCTGGGTATGGCGGTTGGTCTGATGGAAGAGGGTATTGTAGGGGAA
>DAHYUM010000225.1 GCA_027398005.1 bacterium | reverse complement strand
TTTATGAAGATAAATTATTTAACCTAAATTATAAACCTGATGGACATCAAAACTGCATTAGAGAAATATTTCGGCTACACCGCATTCCGTCCGGGGCAGGAAGAGATAATAACCGCCATAACCAAAGGAAGGAACGTACTTGCAATACTCCCGACCGGAGGGGGCAAATCGCTCTGCTACCAAATACCCGCATTAATTGCCGAAAAATATTCAATTGTAATTTCTCCTCTTATTGCCCTTATGAAGGACCAGGTCGATTCCCTAAACCGCGCAGGTATCTCAGCCTCGTACATCAACAGTTCTTTAGACTACCCTGCCACCGAAAAAGTTCTAAATGACCTTAACAACGGGAAAATAGGACTTTTATATGTATCCCCCGAAAAACTTGAGAACTCGTTTTTTACCGAAAGGATAAAGAATAATCCCCCCGAATATTTGTTTATAGACGAAGCGCACTGCATAAGCGAATGGGGGCATAATTTCAGGCCAAGCTACAGAAAGATTATAAATTTCATAAAATATACCGGTATCCAAAAGATTTCGGCATTCACCGCAACCGCTACCGAGGAGGTAAGAAACGATATAGTTCAGCAGCTTGAACTTAAAAACGCCGAAATATTTGTTAAGGGCTTTGAAAGGAACAATATTGCGCTTAATGTAATAAGGACTACCAAGAAGAAGGAAAAGGCGCTCGACCTGATAAGAAAAAACAGGACTCCGGCAATTATTTACGCTTCCACCAGGGAGAACTGCGAGGATATAGCCTATTATCTAAACAGTAACGGCCACTCAGCGGCCTTTTACCACGCGGGGCTTACAACCGAACTGAGAAAGATAATTCAGGACGATTTTATTGAAGGGCGCATAGACATAATAGCGGCAACAAACGCTTTCGGGATGGGGATAGACAAATCCAATATCCGACTTATAATACATTATAATATGACCGGCTCGATAGAAAATTATTATCAGGAATTCGGACGCGCCGGCAGGGACGGCGAAGAGGCTTCCGTTTACCTGCTGTACGATAAAAAGGATGAATCGATTCAAAACTATTTCATAGATAACTCATATCCATTGCCCGAGACCGTAAGAGTGGTTTACAACACACTTTGCGATTATATAAAGCTTGCATTAAGAAATGAATACAAGCCCCCAATTCAGATAGACCAGAACCTGCTTTCCCTAATGGCGCACAACGGAGTGAGCCGCCCCCAGCTGGAAAATTCAATTGCCACGCTTGAAATATCAGGGTATCTTAAAAGAAATCCAGAATTTGACAAAGGGCATTTTGTCCAGATACTCCTCCCCCGCCAGAAGCTGGAATCGTATATGAAATCCTTTGCCGGCGACAGGTTAAGGGACCTGCTTGTGACCCTTCTAAGAGAGGGGGGCGCACAGATACTTGCAGGCAAAATAAGGATAAACCCGGCAAAAATAAGCGAGGAGCTTTCATCCGATAAGAGAGAGATTTTGGATTTGCTAAATGAGCTTTCGAATCTGGGTATAATACAATACGATAAACCCTCCGGATATCCTTCTGTTACACTTTTAGGGGCAAGGGTAAAACAGGATGATCTTGAGCTAGATACCGCAAAATTGGAAAGGCTTAAAGGTCATTTGAAATCGAAGCTGAACTCGATGATAGAATATGTAAATGCCGAGGAATGCCGTTTCAGGGTAATATTAAAATATTTCGGCGAGGATGCTTCGGGGTACAAATGCGGCAAGTGCGATATATGCAGCGATGCAGGCGCCGAAGACCGTATATCGCTCGAATTCTTCCAGGAAAAAATTCTTGAGACAATTCACGAAAACGAAGGGCGTGTAAGGAGAAAAGTACTTACCGATATACTTAGGGGAAAGGATGATAAAAGGGATTACACCGTTTATTCCAATTTCGGGTGCGCAAAGCATTTCTCAAAAACCGAAATAGATGAGGCAATTCAGTACCTTATTGCAAGGGATGCGGTAATTGAAATAGAGGGGATGCTTGCCGTTTCGGAGAAAGGGAAAAACCATTTCGCGTCAGCGGCGCCTGTTCAGAAAGGAATAAATGAAGGCTACGAGGAAAAACTTAAACTTTTTAACGAACTAAGGAATGCCCGTAAAGAAATATCGGTCAAATTCTCGCAGCCGGTAAACCTTATCTGCAGCGATGAAATATTGAAAAAGATAACTGATATAAAACCCAAAACCGCTTCGGCACTTTTAGCGATTGAAGGATTCAATAAAAGGATGTACAACAAAATTGGGGAGGAGTTTTTAAATATCGTAAGGAATAATGAGGAGATGAAACGCGGCGCCGATGCAGACGGCATGGATGACCGTTTCAACCTAAAAGACCTGATAAATAAAAGATATAAACTCGAAGAGATAGCCTCCCTTTTGAAAACACCCGAAGCGGTAATATCAATCCGGATTGAATCGCTTATTAAGTTCGATTCCACAATAGACATAAGCACATTATTCACCGGTAACGAATTAAAGCAGATAGAATTAAAAATAAGGGAAGGGGTTACTTCATTAAAGGATTTGAAAGAGAATCTGCCCTCCTCAATAAGCTACGCAAAAATACGCATAGCTCTTGCCGCGATAAAATCTATTTAAGTTTTTTCTCAGCTTTAAGTGAATCGAGATATTTTTCGGCCGATGAGAAAAATTTATCCCATTTTACCTTATCAGCCGAAAGCTCATCGAAGAATTGTTTGTAATCCTCTTTAGTAAAACTATATTTTTTGAAGACTTCATCCTTAAGCAGATTGACCGTATCGGGTTTTGCGCTGTATTTTTCCTCAACAATAAGATTATCAACATAAGCGCGCGCGGCACGGTCAATTTTCTTATCGGACGTACTGCTGCATGCGGCGACAATTAAAATAAGAGGGATTAAAATAAATTTTTTCATTTGCGGCGGCTTGCCTCAAATAAAATTTTCTTCTCTTTTTCCGTCAGGTTCTGGTATCCGCTCTGGCTTATTTTATCAAGAATACGGTCAATTTCCTCCTGCGTTACCACCATCTCTTCCGGTTTATGGGCATTGATATCGTAGAACTCGGCATCTTCAACATTATTTTTAGGGGGATACTTGTAAGGGGGTTTTCTGAAAGAAAAACCATCGGAATAGCCGCTTTTACCACGGAAAGAGAAGAGCCGGTCGAAATTGAAATTATAATGTTTATCCAACAGCACAAAAACCAATCCGGTAATTGAGCCTCCTACGTGCGCAAGATGTGCTACAAGGCTGGCGCCTCCTATAGAGAGGAATTCCAATATTACATAACCGGCAATTAAATATTTCGCTTTAATCGGAAGGAGGAAATAGATGTATATATACCTATTGGGAAAATAGAGAGCGTAAGCAACCATAACACCGTAAACGGCTCCCGATGCTCCTATTGTAGGGGCTCCGGATTCACCCAATAATGGTGTTCCGAAAATCTGGAACAAGCCGGCGCCTATGCCGCATAAAAGATAATAGGTTAAAAATTTCCTTCCCCCCATCAGATTTTCTATTTCCATACCGAACATCCAGAGGATAAACATATTCATAAGGATATGGAAGAAATCGGACGTGCTGTGCATAAACTGGTATGTAATAAGCTGCCATGGGTAGAAATTCATTTCCAGAACTCCCTGAAGCGAATATC
>DAHYUM010000224.1 GCA_027398005.1 bacterium | reverse complement strand
GCTGTTTGTAACATCCTCTTTGGCAGAAGGAATTGTTTTGTAGGATGCAGTTGTTAATGCAATGTATTTATCAATTTCCCCTTTAACGGAATTAAAGCTGAAGGTACAGTCGCCCCCGCTTATATTAATGTTAGGCTGCAGATAAACTTTTTTAACGTTGGCGTAATCGGAAACATCGTAAACTTCAATAAGACTGTTCGAAAAATTAGAAAGGCGGAATTCGTTAACTCCGGTAGTATCGTTAGAAAAGAAGGTAATGTTATCGCTTACAGCCCTTAAATTCCGGTTATATTCAATTTCGAAGAAATTCAGGTAAGCGCTTTTCGAAGCATTATCCAGGCCGTCGAAATAAATCTTAAGATTGCTCCTGTTATCGGCTAACGTACCGGTATATGAAGCATATTTGGTTTCTATACCGCCGTATCCGTAGGCCGTAAAAGGAAAATCTATTTGATCGGAAAGGATTAAGTTATTCGATTCGGATATTTGGAAATGGAGCCCTTTTGCCGAAGGGGAATCGAAACTGGTATTAATATTTACCAGACTTAATGTATAATTTATTTTAGAGCCGGGTATAAGTTCGTTAAGTGTATTTGTATAAGTCTGCCCCCTGCTGGTTGAAGCGGAGAACATATCGCCGAAATAGAGGCGTCCGCTTTCATAAATATTCTTCGAATCATCTTCCTTGAATAAATAAGCTTTTGTGGTTTGCTGAACAACATCGGGTGCCGCTGTTGAAGGATTCTTCAACTGCATTCTTTTGCCCGCGTTTCCCCCTGCAGTTATATAATAATAATTCTTCTTAGAAAACTGATGTTTAACCCTTAGAACTCTGGTAACAGTAATAGAATCCCCTGTACCATTCCAGATTTTAAATGTTTTCGGTTCCCAGAAATCGACACCCCTGCCGTAAAAAAGGATATAATCTGAATTATTGAACACACCGTCATCCTGCCCTGCAACTGTAATAGCGTTTTCAACCAAATCTACCGGTCTGGCGGCAGAAGGAGTTTCAGGAAGCTGATATCCCCCGTTATTGTAAATTTTTATTGTCCTCGGGTCGATTGTAGAAGGGTTAAAACCCAGATTTGAGAGGGTTGAATAATCAATTTTATAAATGCCTTCGTCTTTAATTTCGAAACGCACCCATTTACCGGATGCAAGAACCGATGGCTGGGGGGCTAATTTGTAGAGTTTATCTTTTCCCTTACCCCAATATTTAGCCGCATCAAAGTTAATTACCGCATTTGCCAGAAAAGATTCTTTGATTAGTTGCGCATTTTGAAGCGGGGATGCAAAATTTACACGGAATACAATTCTCGTATAATATCTTATTTCATTCGATGCCGGAATATACTGAACGGGCGAAATGCGTAAAGTCTGCACAGGAAGATCGCGTACGAACCCGAATTCATCAAAAATCACAAAATCTTGATTCTGAAATGAGGAATAAAGCCCTTCATCAACCGAAAGTTTCTCTGCTTTCTCCCCGTTTTCAATTGAAATTGATGGTTTCGGAGCCGGACGGCCGTTTAAAGTAATATATTTACTATCAATAATCTGTATTGTGTTGCCGAATTCCTGCGGAACACCGATATTAATAAGCCTCGCAGGCAATAAAGGGGCGCCCGGTTTAATATTTTTATCGTAAACGGCATTTAAGATATTTACCCCTAAAAATTCACCGCTATCGGTTTTCTTAAGTGTGGTATCGGTATAAACGGGATTGTATTCTACTACCAATGAAGTGGCGTTTGAGGAGATTACCTTAAAATCCTGCGCAAATAAGAGATTAGATATCAATATAAAAACCGCCAAAAAAGAGAATTTTGTTTTCATTAGAACTCCCGAACCAAAGAATTATTGCTCAAAGAATGACCCAAATCTCATTAAAAAAACGTAACAAAATTCTCTATACAAATTCTCCTTTTTTGCATACGAAATTTTATAAGATTACTTTAGATTGTCAAGGTATTTATTTATCCCTAATGGATTTATACCCCTTTTTCTGCAATAAAAAGTGGAATTTTGGGCATTTCCACACTTGCAATCCGATTCATCCGGAATTAATAGACTTTTTGAATAGGACAATACATATTTTTATAATCCCAAATATTCCTTATTCTTCTTCATCGCATCAATGCAGAATTGGATATGTTCTTCAAGCGGAACACCTAATTCTTCCGCCCCTTTGGTAATATCATCCCTGCTTACGGCCCTGGCAAACGCTTTATCTTTCAGTTTTTTCTTAACTGAGCTTACTTCAACCTCGTCAATCGATTTGCTTGGCCTTACATAAACAACAGCCGTAATAAATCCAGCAAGTTCATCGCATGCAAAAAGGACTTTTTTCAATAATGTATCTCTTGCTATCCCGGTATAATCGGCGTGTGACATAATAGAGCTTCTGAATTCCTCATCAAAACCCTTATCCTTCAATATTTCATTCCCTTTGTAAGGATGTTATTCGGCAGTAGGATACATTTCGTAGTCAAAATCGTGCAGCAAGGCTACATTACTCCAGTAATCAACATCCTGGCCTAATTTTTCGGCATAGGCTTTAACGCAGGTTTCGACAGAAAAAGCGTGTTTTAACAGGCTTTCGTTCTTTGTATATTCATTTAGAATGGCAAGACAAAATTCACGGTCAACATTTTTTCCATTAATCATTTTTCACCTTTAATTCCGGTTTTACAAATTTGATTTAATACACAACTATGGCATTCAGGCCGGCGCGCAAAACAGACATTCCTGCCGTGGGTTGCCAGCAGGTGCGAGGCATTAATCCATAATTCCTCAGGCAAAAGCTCCTTAAGGCTGAATTCAATTTTTTCAGGGTCTTTTGTCTTTACAAATTCCAGTAGGTTGGATAACCTTATTACGTGTGTATCAACTGCAATGGCAGGTATCCCGAATCCGTTGCCTGCAACAACCGAAGCAGTCTTTCTCCCCACGCCGGGCAGTTTTACTAACTCATCAAATTCGGCAGGCACTTTGCTCCCATACTTTTCAACCAATGTCTCACAGCAAGCTTTAATATTTTTAGCTTTATTCCTGTAAAAACCGGTTGAAAAGATATCCTTTTCAAGTTCTTCCGAAGAGACTTCAATAAAATCCTTTGGCTTTTTATACTTTTTGAAGAGGCTTTTCGTAACAATATTTACGCGGGCATCGGTGCACTGGGCCGATAGAATAGTTGCAATTAATAACTGGAATGGAGTGCTGTAATCAAGCGCCGATTTAACGTCCGGGTATATTCCCCCCAAAAGGGAAAATATCTTTAATCCCCTTTCTTTTTCTTTCTTACTGTACATCTTTATTGTAGTTAGGGTCTTTTATTTTTAACCGTTCAACCGGAATGCCGTTGATGATGTGGGAATTGATAATCTCTTCAATATCATCAGTTTTAACGCCGCCGTACCAAACCTGTTCAGGATAAACGACAATAATTGGCCCGTGCTCGCAGGCATCAAGGCATCCGGATGAGTTTGCCCGCATAGTCGAGTTCAATCCAAGTTCTTTAATTCTCTTTTTAAATTGTTCACGAATTTGCGCAGAACTCTTATCGAGGCAGCAGCCTCGCGGATGCCCACTCTCTCTTTTGTTCTCGCAAATGAATATGTGTTTGGTGTATCTGGCCATATTGTGTAAACAAAAA
>DAHYUM010000223.1 GCA_027398005.1 bacterium | reverse complement strand
TTGAATGCGGAATGAAAGCTTTCCCAACCGAAGCGCTGACACATACTCACTTAAGCGCCGCAATTAAAGTGGTTACTAAAAACAATATTTCGTACGACCAGATTGATTCGGTTACCGTTACATGCATTGCGCAGGCGCACGATATTTTGTTCGATCCTCATAAATACCGTCCCGAATCGAGAGAAACGGCCGACCATTCTCTTCCCTACTGCCTTGCAGCCGCCCTGGTTGACCATAAGATTACTACACAATCTTTCTCAGATGAAAAACTTAAAGACCCGCGCATCTGGGAGGTAATTGATAAAATTCATGGTACTCCTTCGCTTGAGTTTGAAAAGATGTTCCCCGCTAAACAGCCCTCGAATGTTGTTATTAAAACAAAGGACGGCAGGGAGTTTTCAGAATATCTTGAATTTCCCAAGGGGGACCCGAGAGAACCGATGACTATTGAAGACCTGGAGAATAAATTCAGCGGACTTGCATCGGCCATTCTTGACGCGAATAAATTAAAGGAAATAAAAGAAACTATTTTCAACTGCGATAAATACACCGCTAAAGATTTTATGAGCAAATTGGTTATTTAAGTAAAGGATTGAATTTATTAATATAATGCAGAGTTTATTATGAAACTGAAAGCATCGGCAGGCAAAAGGGGCGATAAAGTACGCTCGGACTGCTACATTGAAATTGAGCTTAAGGATAAAGGGGGAATTGAAATTGACCTTAAAAGCAAGGTTGCACCCCTTTACGGTAAAAGCATCGAAGAACTAATCCTTTCGATGTGTAAATTTTTCAGGATTAAAAATGCTTCAATACTAATAGAGGACAGCGGTGCGCTTCCATTTGTTATTATGGCCCGTTTTGAGCTTGCTGTTAAAAGGATATTCCCCGAAATAAACGAGGAATTCCTTCCCGAAATGATTAAACAGAACAGCTACGCTACAGGCAGAGAGCGTTTAAGAAGAAGCCGCCTATACCTGCCGGGCAACGAACCGAAATTTTATCCTAATGCCGGGCTTCACGAACCGGACGGTATTATACTAGACCTTGAGGATAGCGTGGCCCATTCCGAAAAAGACGCCGCCCGCCTGATTGTAAGGAATGCCTTGCGTGCAATTGATTTTTACGGCGCCGAAAGAATGGTAAGGATAAATCAGCTGCCTATGGGAATTGAGGATTTGAAATATGTTGTACCTCATAATGTAAATGTGATTTTAATACCCAAATGCGAATCGGCCGACCAGGTTTTGGCAGTGGATGAAGAAATTAAAATGCTTAGAGCCGAATTTGATATCACCAACCCTGTTTATTATATGCCTATTATTGAAAGCGCACTTGGGGTAATTAAATCGTACGAAATTGCCTCTTCAAACGAAAATATATGCGCGCTGGCTGTTGGCCTTGAAGATTATACTGCCGACCTTGGGGTTGAAAGGACCAACGAAGGAAAAGAAAGCCTCTTTGCAAGAAGTATGGTTATAAATGCGGCCAAAGCCGCAGGCATTCAGGCAATTGATACCGTATTTTCGGATGTAAGCGATATGGATGGACTAAGGGATAGCGTAATTGAAGCTAAAGCTATAGGCTTTGAAGGAAAGGGATGCATTCACCCGCGCCAGATTAAAGTTGTGCATCAGGCGCTTGCCCCTACCGAAAAGGAAATTGAAAAAGCTAAAAAAATTGTAACTGCTTTTGAAGAAGCCGAGAAAAAAGGAATTGGCGTTGTTTCGCTCGGAAGCAAGATGATTGACGCCCCTATTGTTAAAAGGGCACACAATACAATTAAACTTGCTCTTCTGAACAGGCTGATTGATGAAAACTGGAGGGATAACTTATGAAAATGATTCAGAACGAAGCAGGCAGAATGGTGCCCGAATCCGTTAACGGTTTGAAGCAGGTGCCTTATATGGGTGTGGCTAAATATAAACCTGAAGGATATAAAGCTAAACCTCCTATCCGCTCATGCGCCGATTACCCCGAGGATGGGAACAAAATTGTTAAAAATCTTAAAGAAGCCTTAATTAAATGCGGCATTAAAGATGGAATGACTATTTCGACGCACCATCATTTGCGCAACGGCGATGTGCTTACAAACCAGCTGTTCGACGTAATCCACTCAATGGGAATTAAAGGGATAAGATGGTTCCCAAGCGCGTCTTTCTCGTGCCACAAACATTTAATACCATATCTCGAAGACGGAACGATTCATCATATAGAAGGAAGCATGAACGGCCCCCTAGGCGAATTTACCACTTACGGTAAAATGGCCGGTGTTGGTGTTTTGCGCTCGCACGGGGGAAGATACCAGGCAATTCAGGATGGCGAAGTACATATAGATATTGCTGTTATTGCCGCCCCTACTGCCGATCCTTTCGGAAACGCTACAGGAGACAGAGGTAAATCGGCCTGCGGGCTGCTTGGCTTTGCACTTGCCGATTCGGAATATGCCGATAAAGTAATTGTAGCCACCGATAATCTTATACCTTTCCCCTGCTACCCGTGGCAGATTCAGGGGAATAATGTTGATTATGTGGTTGAAGTTGAAACACTTGGCGACCCCGCCAAAATTGTATCGGGCACTACCGAAGTTACCAAGAGCCCCGATAGACTTCTTATTTCGGAATATACAGCCCAGTTTATTGAGGATGCCGGGCTGATGAAAAACGGTTTTTCATTCCAGGCCGGTTCCGGAGGAACCAACCTCGCATTTGCTCTTTACCTTAAGGAAAGGATGAAAGCCAAAGGGGTTAAAGCCCGCTTTGTAAGGGGAGGCAGCACTAAGTACCTGGTTGAAATGCTTCAGGAAGGATTAACCGATTATATTCTGGACGGGCAGACATTCGACCTTGAAGGGGTCCGCTCCATGCGCGAAAACGCAAATCATGTTAATACCTCACCATTTACAAGCTATAACTATCACGGCAAAGGTAATTTTGCCTCTATTGTAGATATAGCCGTGTTGGGCGCTACAGAGGTTGACGTAAACTTTAACGCAAATGTTGTAAGCCATACCGATGGCCTGCTTCTGCACGGAATTGGCGGCTGGCAGAATTGCATGTTCTCCAAATGCACAATACTTGCAATTCCCTCTTTCAGGGATAGAATACCTGTAATACTTGACGAAGTAACAACCTTATGCGCCCCGGGCGAGCTTGTGGATGTTATTGTTACCGAAAGAGGCATTGCAATTAATCCCTTACGAAAAGATTTAATGAAAGCTGTAAAGAATTCATCACTTCCAATACGTCCCATTAAGGAAATACAGGAAGAAGTTTACCGTTTATGCGGCGGCGCTCCGGCAAAACCTGATGTTGATAAAAGAAAAGTTGTAGCCGTTGTTAAATGGGTAGACGGAACATTGCTGGATTCTGTTTATCAGTTGAAAAAATAAAAGCAGTTTATAATAAGGGGCACGCTAAAGCGTGTCCTTTTTTTTAGGGGTAGGCAAATTGGAAACAAGAAAAGACAACGAACAGCCGCATGCAATATCGCATAACAATTGGCGGTTTCACCATGCGGGCATTCCCACAAAAGAAGTTAAAAAAGGGGAAGTATATCTGGATGGTTTCGGTGTATATGTATCGGGATTTGAGACAAGCGAATTCGGAATTCAATGGATGATAACATTTACAAATCCTAAATAATTCTACTGAAAGATTCACCAAATTGAATGAATAATAGGAGAAGTGGCTTTGAGCAAATTAAGAG
>DAHYUM010000222.1 GCA_027398005.1 bacterium | reverse complement strand
TTCGGTGAATTTCCCGTCGGCCGAGCTTACAACAACTCCCCACTGGGCATTTTCGAAGACATGAGCCCATTTTTTCAGCTGCTCTTCTGCAGCGCGGCGTACTGTAATATCGTGAGTAAGAGCAAACATCACCATTTTGCCATTCCACGAAAAAGAGCCTGCAACAATTTCAACTGGGAAAATTATCCCATCTTTCTTTTTATGGAATCGGAGAGGGATGAATACTGAATTGCCCTTTACAATTTCGTGCGAAGCAAGAATATCGGTATCAACATCGGTTATAAGGTCGGTTATGGTCATGCCGGAATAAAACTCCTCCCTTGAATAGCCGTACATTCGGCAGTGCGTTTCGTTAACATCAATAAAGGCCAGCGATTCAGGATCGAAAACAGAAATGGCATAAATTTCGTTGTTAAAAATAGCTTTATATTTCCCCTCGCTTTCGGCCAGGTTTTTCGTCAATTCGTCTGCAAGTTTTCTGGCCCTGGCGTTTGTATTCATAAGCGAAAGATAGAGCATAAAAATAAGCGCACTTACAATAGTACCCCCTACGGCAGTATTGCGCGCTTTTGAATAATCAATACCAGAGACCGGTGTGTTATACTGATTAATCTGCAAATACCAGTTATGCCCGTTAAATGTAACAAACGATTTTTGCGAATAGAGAAGGGGCGCGGAAATGTTCTTGTTAAATATACTCCGGCTGTCGTAGAGCAATCCATTTAACGTATAAGTCGAATCATCGTATATAAGAAGCCTTAAATTATTCTCTTTAATAGTCTCAGCATTCCCCATAATTCCGCTTAAAAGGTCGTTCATTCTGTAAGGGCTATACACCCACCCTAATATAGCTTTCCTTCTTTCTTCTATATTGGCGGCAGGCAGATTTTTATTATAAACCGGAACATACATTAATGCACCCGCCTGCAGGTCTTCACCGGTTTCCTGAACCAGTTTAATCTTGCCCGAAAGGGAGGGGATATTATAATCGCGCGCAAGTTCCATCGCCTTTCTTCGTACCGGTTCCGAATACATATCGTACCCGAAAGCTCTCAGGTTCCTGCCCGAAAAAGGTTCCAGGTAAATGATTGAGGTATAAATATCTCTTTTTCCGGCTGGCCAGACAGTATAATGTGGAAAACCTTCTTTTCTAATCTTATTTTCATTCTCGGCAAGTTTATCGGGAGGAATTAAAATTGCAAAACCAAGCCCCAGAACGCCCGGCAGATTTTCCTCTATTTTTTGACTGAAATAAATATTTTTCCATTCTTTACGAGTTGGAATGCCCATCTCTTCAACAAAAGAAGCCTGACTTCTTAATAACAGAGCATGGTCGTGAAGACGTTCCGATATTTTTTCCTTTAATTCGGCACTGCTGAATACAAATTTATTCCAGGCATTTTTTTCGGCACTTGTCTTAAGGTAATATGCTGTTACAAAAGTAATTGCAAGTCCGCCGGTTAAAAGCACTAAAGCCCTCAATAGCTGTTTTTTATCGGGCATCCAGATTATGAAGGCATTTTTAATTCTGTCTGCTAAATTATTGCCTGCTGACGTATTTCTTTCCATCCTTATACGGCTCTCCATATACTGACCTGTTAAATAACATTTAATTTGGGCTCTATAAAATAAATTCCGATTGCCCGTTTAGCGGCTGGAGGCAATCTAATTATATATTCAACGAATATATGGGGCAAACAAGTTCATAATCCGTCAGAAAATTCAGTATTTTCATTCCCACTTTTTCAGCCAATTATGGCACCGGGAACTAATTTAATGAGATAGTGCATCCGGCAATTTTTACAAAAAAACAAAAAAGCGATAGCTAATTTTTAATGGGTATAGTAATTCTGAAAGTAGTGCCTGAATTCAGTTCGCTTTGGGCAGCAATGTCTCCTCCGTGTAGTTCCACGGCCCTCTTAACAATAGCCAGCCCAAGCCCCGTACCTGGTAAATCGAGAGCGTTTTTGGTACGGTAAAACGATTCGAATATTTTATCCGCCTCTTCGGGGGGAATTCCGATTCCATTATCTTTTATTGTGAGCAGGACACTCTCCTCCCGGGAATTAACTTCTATTACAACTGCGCCCCCGGACGGGGAATATTTAATTGCATTCGACAGAAGGTTATTAAACACAAATCGCATTAACCGTGGGTCGAAGTAAAGTTCATCCAGTTCTGTGTTATATTTAAGGTGCAGTAAATGTGTATTGTCCTTAATTAACGACTCCGCCTCCTCAATGCGTTCATCAATAAACTTTCTAAAACTAATCCGCTCAGGGTTATAACTTACATTTCCGGTCTCGGTTCTGGATAAAGTCAAAATTTCATCCAGCAAACCAGTTAAGTACCTAACCGAGTTCTGAATTCTTTCAAGATGAGTATTTTTCTTATCGGCATCCCACTTATCCTGATATCTTTGAAGCATTTCAGCCGAAGTAAGAACCGAAGTAAGGGGAGTCCGGAATTCGTGTGAAGTAGTGGAAAGGAATCTTGATTTCATCGTGTTCAGCTCTTTTTCTTTCTCCAGCGAATTCTGAAGTATCAGTTTCAATTCCGTTTCCTTGTCTATTTGTCTTTTCAATTCCTCGTTAACCCTGTTCAATTCAGCAGTCCGCTTTTTAACAATTTCTTCCAGCCCGTTTCTGTATTCTTCAAGTTCATTATCAATTCTAACCTTTTCGGTAATATCTTCTAAAACAGCAAGATAATGGGAGAATTTTCCCCTGTTATCCTTAACCGGCGAAATAAGGATATCTTCCCAATACAATTCACCGTTCTTCTTCTTATTGCGGAATTTTCCGCTCCATTCCCTGCCGGAAGAAATTGTATCCCACAAAATTTTATATTCTTCTTTTGAAGTTTCGCCCGAACTGAAAATGCGCGGATTCTGCCCTATTAGTTCCGCCTCGCTATAGCCTGTAGTTTCGAGCGTTTTGCTGTTAACGTATTCAATAGTACCTTGCAAATCGGTAATAATAATTGATGCGGGGCTTTGCTGAACGGCGCGCGATAATTTAAGCAGTTCAAGCTGTGCGTTCCTCATTTCAGTAATATCCCTTCCTACAACTACCGAGCCTGTAATTTTTCCATTCTTATCTTTTACCGGTGCAAAACTGTAGCTGCCTACCCATTGTTCCCCTGTATCCTTTCTTTTAAGGAAATATTCGGCGTTAGTAACTGTTTCTCCCCTTAAAGCCCTTGGAACAGCCCACATATCAAGAGGTGCAAGAGTGCCGTCATCCATATAAACATCCAGAAATTCCGGATACTCTGCCAGAGTTTTAGAGCATTCGTCCTTGCTTTTGAATTTATGAAAAGCGGCAAATGCTTCGTTAAAATGAATGAAGTTTCCCTCCAGGTCCGATATAAAAACTGCATCGGTCATGCTTTCGAGCGCGGCATCGAGCTTGGCACGGCTGGTGCGCAATTCAAAATCGGCCTGTTTCTGTTCGGTAATATCCTGAAACGAACCGAAAACCCTTTTAACTTTACCGTTTTCAAACTCGGGATGCCCGATTGTTCTCACCCATTTTTTCACCCCTTTAGCGCTTATAATTTCTAATTCTAAATCGTACGGAATTCCATTTTCCGCAGCGTTTTTAACGGCTTCGATAATTAAAGGGCGCGACTCTTCGGAGTAGAAGTTAATTCCAGTTTCAGTATCAATACCATTTACCGGATCCATATCATGTATACGTGCGACCTCATCGGTCCACATTGCTTCCCCTGTAAGGGGGTCAAAACTCCACCCGCCAACTTTTGCAA
>DAHYUM010000221.1 GCA_027398005.1 bacterium | reverse complement strand
ATTTGGCATTTGCCAACTTTGAAACGGTGCTTGCAGGCAAAGAAAGAAAATATTCGGGCTACCCGCAGTTTAATACACCCGACGCATTTTTAAATGCCGTAAAAGAGGCAGGGTTTAATTTCCTTTCAACTGCCAATAACCATGCATATGACAGGGGTAAGGATGGGGTTATAAAAACATTTAAAAAAATCAGGGGTGCCGGCATAAATTCTGCCGGGACTTATAATTCAAAAGGGGAAAGTGATTCGGTTGTTATAACCGAAATAAAAGGGATTAAACTGGGAATTCTTGCCTATACCCAGATGCTTAACGGATTTAAACTTCCTAAGGGGGATAACTACCTTGTGAACCTTATTGATACTGCGCTGGTAAGAAAAGACATTCAACGATATAAAAAAGCGGGCGCCGATATTGTTATTGTCTATTTCCATTTCGGCGAGGAGTACAAGAGAACACCAACCCCTTACCAGGAGACAATTGTAAAGAAAACAATTGCCGCCGGTGCCGATATTATACTTGCAAGCCATCCGCATGTAATTGAAAAACTGGAGACTTTTAAGCCGGTCAATTCAAAACTGGATACCGGATTTACCGCCTATTCGCTTGGCAATTTTATTTCCAACCAGAGATGGCGCTATTCCGATTCAGGCGTTATGCTCAATTTTACAATCCGCAAAAAAGAGAATGGAAAATTAGAACTTAAGAATATTGAAATAATTCCCACCTGGGTATTTAAAGGGCTTCTCTTTGCCAAAGATGAATTTGCAGTTCTCCCGGCCGGAGAGGCATTTTCGGCTAAGCCTCTTTTCTTTCTTAAAGAAGGGGATATTAAGAAAATGAAGCAGAGTTTTTACGATACAAAGGAGATTATGCTTAAAGGATTACGGCTTTCCCCTTCAAAAATCAAAATCAAGGGTAATTTCCCTCCGCAAAATTGAATTATTTATTTAAACTATTAGTTGTTAATTTTACATTCCAAAATTCAGGTAAATGATGAAAGGTAAAAAAGCTTCATTAACGGTAATATTCTTCACGGTATTTATAGATCTGCTCGGTTTCGGCATACTTATACCTCTTTTGCCTACTTTCGGCACAAAGGAATTGGGGATCTCAAATTTCCAGATCGGGCTTTCAGTCGCTGTTTATTCTCTCATGCAATTCCTATTTAATCCTATCATGGGGCGTTTATCCGATAAGTACGGCAGGCGCCCAATTATTCTTATCTCGTTATCAATGACCATTACATCATACATCCTTTTCAGCGTAACCCATTCATTTTTCCTTCTTATGGTATCTAGAACGCTTGCGGGGCTGGGGGGAAGTAATATAGGGGCCGCACAGGCTTACATTGCCGATATTACAACACCGCAGGAGCGCGCAAAAGGCATGGGGGTAATTGGAGCGGCATTCGGTCTCGGTTTCGTTTTCGGACCCTTTACAGGGGCTATACTTTCCAAATTCGGCTATCCGGTTGCAGGGCTTGGAGCGGCGGCTTTTTCCACAATGGCCTTTTTATTTGCCCTCTTTTTCCTCCCCGAATCGAATAAGGAAAAGAAAACAGATAAGATTAAGCTGAAATTGTTCGAACTTGATTATGCCAAAAAAATTCTGGGGCACCCCGAAATTGGAATATTAGTCATATTCTATTTCATCATCGTCTTTTCGATGGCTAATATTTTCGGAACTCTTTCGCTTCTCGGGTATGAAGTTTTCCACTTTAGCGACCAGCAGAACGGCTCCATATTCGGCATTATGGGTATTGTAGGGGCATTGGTTCAGGGGGGAGTAATTAAAAAACTTTCAAATACTTTTACCGAAAGGGTAATTCTAATGGGAGGGGCACTGCTGATGATGGTTGGATTGGCTATCCTTCCGTTCGATAAGAATTTTCTTGAGGTAGCTGTGGTAGTATCTATTTACGGGGTAGGTTCAGGCATTCTTCAGCCGGTGGTAGTAAGCATGGTTTCGAAATATGCGCCGGAAGGAGAGCAGGGAGCCGTACTAGGCCTAAATCAATCGCTTGCCGCATTTGCCCGTGTGCTGGGCCCTATTTGGGGAGGGTTCGCGTTCGATTATTTCGGATTCCAATTCCCCTTCTTAACGGGAGCAGCTTTTACTTTTGTATCATTTTTAATTGCATATTTTTTGCTGAAAGGAAAGAAAACAGATCATGTTTAATGTTGGAAATATAAGTTTAGAAAAACCATTGCTTCTTGCTCCTATGGAGGATGTTACAGATATTGGGTATAGAAAATTATGTAAGGAACTGGGAGCAGATATTGTATATACCGAGTTTGTAAACTCTGACGGACTGATTAGGGCTAATAAGAAAACAGAAAAAAAGCTGTTTATAACAGAAGAGGAAAGGCCAGTAGGCATACAGATTTACGGAGGTAATCTTCAACCAATGATTGAAGCCGCGGCAATTGCCGAAGAAAAAAATCCGGATATTATTGACATAAACGCAGGATGCTGGGTAAAGAAAATTGCCACACGCGGAGCAGGAGCAGGACTTATGAAAGACCCCGTTTACCTGCAAAGTATGGCAGCCGAAATTGTTAAGAGGGTCAAAATTCCTGTTACCGTTAAAACCAGAATTGGGTGGGATGACGAGAATATTAATATACTTGAAATTGCCAGGCGTATGGAGGATGCAGGGGTAAAAGCTCTTACAGTCCACTGCCGTACCAGAAGTCAGGGACATGGGGGTAGCCCCGATTGGTCCTGGATACCAAGAATTAAAGAGATTGTAAAAATACCAATTATACTCAACGGGGGAGTAATGACCGCAGAGGATGTTGTTTCCGCTTACAGCCAAACTGATGCTGACGGTATTATGATAGCCAGGGGAGCAATTGAACATCCATGGATTTTCAGGGAAGCGAAGGAACTTATGGCCCATGGAAAAATTGAGACCGAAATTACCTACGGGGAAAGAATTTTTACCGCGCTCCGTCATCTGAAATATGAAATTGAAATAAAGGATAATTTAAGGCATGCCATTCTACCGTTCAGGAAATATTACAGCGGCTACTTAAAAGGATTGCCTAATGCCTCGCGGGTTAGGCAGGTTCTTGTTACTTTGGAAGAGTACGGAGCAATTGAAGAAACGCTCTTAAAATTTCTCGAAGAACTTAAAAACAGACCTGCTCCAGAGAACCGGACAGATACTATTTAACAAAATTTATGGAGGTAAAATTGGATTTAAAAGAGCTTATTAGAACAGTACCCGATTTTCCGAAAGAAGGAATTATGTTCCGGGATATTACAACCCTGTTAAAGGATGAAAAAGGTATTTCGGCCGCTTTAGATGAATTGTATAACTTAGCTAAAAATAAGAAGATAACTAAGGTTGTTGGAGTAGAATCGAGAGGTTTTATATTGGGTGGAGCACTGGCTGTAAAGCTGGGAGCAGGCTTCGTTCCTATCAGAAAACCGGGCAAATTACCCGCCGAAACTATTTCCGAGGCATATGTTTTAGAGTATGGCACCGACTCGATTGAGATTCATAAAGACGCAATTCAAACCGGGGACAAGATTTTGCTCCACGATGATTTGTTGGCTACCGGCGGCACAATGGAAGCTGCTTGCAAACTCGTCGAAAGATTGGGCGGCGAAGTGGTACAAATTTCTTTTTTGATTGAACTGACATTTCTGCACGGTAGGGATAAACTGAAAAAGTATGATGTGCGTTCTTTAATCCAATACGATTCAGAATAAACTATTCTTCTTGACTTTGCCATTTCAACGGGGCGATAACTACCACAAACTC
>DAHYUM010000220.1 GCA_027398005.1 bacterium | reverse complement strand
CGAGAGGTCTGAAATAAGAACTTAACATACCTCCCCCTAAACCATTTGAATCTTTTATTCCCAATATTCTCTTCTGAAATTCCTTTGCATCGTGTAAAGTCTGCCTTACTGCATCTTCAACTGAGATAGAATAAAATGATGACAAATCTGCCTCGTTTTTATAAAAAAAGTTTTCTAAATATTCTACATCTTGCCATAAATCGAAAACCTTATCGAATTCATCAAAATTTGAATCGTTTTCTTTAACAGAATACAAAGACTGATTTTGTACCTTAAATATAAAGACAATTTTCATTAAATCAACCTATAAGTTGATTTTTTTTAAATATTGCATTTTTGACCAAAATTGAGCCATTTTCTATTATTCTCACCTTCAGTATAATTACTATATTTTATACTAATCTTGCTCAAAATTCTGTCGTATAATTTTTGCTTGCCAAAGGATTCTATTTTTTTCATCAACTGCTTTCAAAAAACAATTTGCCGCTACAATCTAAATTTAATTTGATTTAGAATAGACTAACGACGCAGTAATTGTCTCCTGAATATTTTACTAGACTGATTATTCCCCATTAGTAATATGAATAATAAATCATTTTTTCTAAGCAATCAAGATGCTTTTCACCAAAAATGAGTGCCCGCCGATAAATAATACTATCCCCTTATTTAGATTGCTTTTTGCATCTAACCTTTTAACCCCATATTTTAAACTATTCAAAACGATAAGAAAGAGAGTAAAATGAAAAAGATACTACTGCTTTCGGCAATTGTGCTATTAGTTGTCTCCTGCGGCGAAAACAAAACTACCGACGATTTCGGCGGCGGAAAACTTTCGGCAGTTGAAAAAACGAGCGCGCAGATTGCAGGGAATATTGAAAGGCTTATTGCCAACGATTCAACAAAAAGCCGATCTTTTGCAGTGCGTAAAGATAAATCGGTAATAGAGTATAAAGGAAGCGACCCCCTGCCCGATGACGTTGAGGAGACTTGCACACTTACAACCGATTTAAAAGGGAAACCGCTCCGTATTACCGTAACTCCGGTAATCGATTCGGATGCCTGGTATGTTGAGAACTACTACTATTTTAACGTCAGCGGAAACACGGTGCTGTACCGGTTTTATCTCGCATCGTTCGAAAGCGGATGTACGGAAGTGCTGCGGGAATACAAGGATTTTTACTTTGACGATAATTTTAACCAGACCGGCAGGCAGGAGTATTACAAAGACAAGGATATGAAGCCCTTTACCCCAAAGGACTGTAAAAATGATTTCAGCTATGTTACAAATTATGAAGGGATGAATAATTTTACATCAATTGCCGCAAAGTACGGCATTAAGCTATAAATTTAAGGGGAGCCTATTAAACGGCTCCCTGCGCTATTAAATCCTTTTTACTCCCAATCGGCTTTTACATAAAAATTTTGACTGTAGGCATAATAAAAATCGGGGAAACGGGGATCGTAAACCTTAATGGTATAATGCACCGACTGGAATATGCCCTGCGGAACAGACCATGTGGTTTCTCCCGAATTCTTAATATTAGTTGCGATTTCGCACTGGTAAACATTCTTGCGGTACAACGCCAGTGTTACATTTTTAATAGCCGAAGGTACATCCCATTTAATTGAATAAGTATTGCCCGGTTTAAGGTTATCTGCATAAACAGGTTCAATCACCTTAAGCGATACATTCCTGTCCAGCCCGTAATCGGGTTCTGAAATATTATTATCGAAATGCTTTGTACAGGAAGAGGAGAAAAGAATAATTACCGCAGCTGCTGCTAGTAATAACGCTTTTTTCATACCAACTCCGTATTACAGATTATTTATTTAAAATAATAATTGCCTGCACACGAATTTTTACGCCCGGATTGGATTTGTACCTTAATGAATAATGCAATTTAAAATTTTGGAATGTATAAGTCAACGGCTTAAGCCGGCGGTAAAAAGGCTAAATTATAATCCAGCTCCCTACTTCGGAAGAATGCATTTTGATGTGGCCGTATTTATCAAGGATGTTCTGCCCCAGCCAGCTTTTCGATTCAAAATCGCCATGTAAAAGAATCACCCTGTCGGGCCTCAGAACATCAACCATGTTAAGAAGTTCTTCCCGTTTTGAATGCGAAGCGAAATAGAAACGTTCAATCTGGCAATTAATAAGTGCCGGCTCCGAAAATTCGGTAAGCTGAACCGTTTCCCCCTGGTTCTTATTCAATATCTGGAATCCGGGGGAATCGACATCCACATAACCAACCAGAAAAATGGCAAAATTCCTCTGGTTAAGCCAAAACTTCGCAAGTCTGAAAGAAGGAGTATTCTCAATCATCATACCGGAGGATGCGAGCACTATACCCGGCTTTTTAACAAACATCTGGTAATCCTCAACATCGTAAAGGTCTATCTGCGGTATTTCGTTAAGCTCCATATCCTTAAACTGGCGGTTCACAATATACCTGTTCCGGTCATATAATTTCGATATCTCACGTCCGACGCCGCCGGTGTAAAATTCAACATCGGTAAGGGCTCTTTTATCCTGCAGGTCTTTCAATAAGGCCATAATTTCCTGCGTTTTACCCAAAGCAAATACAGGCACAAGAATGGAGCCTCCTTTATTCAATATTTTGTTGGCCGCATTTGCAAACCGTTTCGATTCGTTTTCCCATGTGCTTAAATGCTCCGAATCGGTTGCACCGTATGTAGTTTCGGTTATAAGAATATCAACCTTGGTATCAGGAAGAATGGCGCCTTCCATAATCTGCTGGGAAGAGAATTTTATATCGCCCGTATAAAATATTTTGCCCCCTTCATATTCTATAAGAATTCCTGCCGAACCGAGAATATGCCCCGCGTCGTGGAATGAGATTTTAACCGGCTCTTTGCCAATATGCCTAAGCCCTTTCATTTCATTTACCTCAAGGTACTCGGCTGTCCTTATCGATTTTACTATAAGGTCAATCTCTTCGTGAGAATATGGGGTAATTACATCATCTTTCTCGAACTGTTCTTTAAGAATGTTGGCGGCGTTATGAAGTGTTATTTCCGCAATTTCCTTAGTCTGGACTGTGGAAGTAATTATAACATGAGGGAATTTCTGCACCAGAAAAGGAAGCGAGCCGATATGATCCTGATGCGCATGCGAAATAAGTACAAAATCGAGATTCAGATTATCGAGCAGTGAAAAATCGGGTAATGCCTCCCTCCCTTTCTTCCTTGGATGTATTCCGCAGTCGAGAAGTATTCCTGTGCCGTCCAGTTCAAGAAAATAACAACTGGCGCCGATATCGTCGGCGCCTCCTAAGGGAAGGAATTTAATCATAAATAAAAATTATTTATTGCTCTTTTCGTAGGTGTAATCGATGTAAGCGCCGGGCGATCCATCTCCATAATATCTTACTATCCTCTTAAGCAATCCGTCATCACTGTAAATAAATTCGTTATCGTTCTGCCTGCGCCCTAATTTATCGTAAATAATATCCCTTGTGCAGTCCCCTTTATCGTTATAAGTAAACACCTGATGATAATCGGGGGCAAATATATCGCTTAAATTTCCTTTATCATCGTATTTAAACTTGAATTCGGCTTTTTCCTGATAAGCCACGTTAACCATTTTGCCCGATGCGGAATCTTTTTCGGGCTGGAACCGGATCATTATATCTTCCTCGTCAACCTTTCTCTTAAGAGAATCATAGGAATAAACTTCTGAACCGAGGAAAACACCTTCACTGTTGTACTGCTTTTTCGAAGTCATTAGTCCGTCTTTGTATTCGTAAACTTCTTTAACTACAAAATCC
>DAHYUM010000021.1 GCA_027398005.1 bacterium | reverse complement strand
GAATGGTTTGGCTGGGACCAATTATTAAAATTGCCGCTCTCGCAGGCCTTACATCGGTTATTCTTGTAATGCTTTTAGGCCAGCCTAGAATTTTCTATTCCATGTCTAAAGACGGCCTTCTTCCTCCGGTTTTCTCGAAAGTACACGAAAAATATAAAACTCCTTTTGTAAGCCAGTTATTAACCGGCGCCGTTGCAATGATTTTGGCGGGCGTTCTACCTATTTCAATTTTGGGCGAGCTCGTTTCAATAGGCACCCTGCTTGCGTTTGCAATTGTATCCATGAGCGTTCTGGTGCTTAGAAAGACACATCCCGAAATTCCCCGTCCTTTTAAGACCCCATTCATGCCCTGGGTTCCAATACTCGGAACAATTGTATGCCTTGCACAGATGCTTGCCCTGCCTTTCGATACATGGCTCCGGTTGATTATCTGGATGGCTATTGGACTAGCAATCTATTTCTTCTACGGGCGCCATAGAAGCGTTGTTCATAAACTTATTACCGAACAGAAAAAATAAAGATTCAGCAGAACCATAAAAAAAGGGAATCGTAAGATTCCCTTTTTTGTTTTAACCAAAATTCTTATTTCTTTCTGTGCCTTAAAAACTCAATTACCCCCGGAAGAACCGAAATAATTATAATTGCCAGAATCACCAGCGAAAAATTACTTTTAACAAAGGGAAGGTTGCCAAAATAGTAGCCCCCCAACAGGAAAAGAGCCACCCACAAAATTCCCCCTATTACGTTGTAGGCAATAAATTTTCCGTAACTCATTGTTCCTATGCCCGCCACAAATGGTGCAAAGGTTCTTATTATTGGTATAAAACGGGCAATAATTATTGTCTTTCCCCCATGCTTTTCGTAAAAGCGGTGGGTCTTTTCAAGATGTTCCTTTTTAAGGAATTTAATTTTCTCCTTCTCAAAAATTGCCGGGCCGGTAAGCTTGCCTATGACGTAATTTACGCTGTCCCCTATAATTGCCGCTGAACCAAGAACGGCAAATAGGATTGCCAAATCCAGCGAGCCCCCTGCGGCAAAAGTGCCTGCGGCAAACAATAACGAATCCCCCGGCAGAAACGGCGTTACAACCAGCCCCGTTTCGGCAAAGACAATTAAGAATAAAATTAAATAGGTTATTGTGCCGTATTGTGTAATTATCTCGCTCAGGTGCTTGTCGAGATGGATGAAAAGGTCGAACAATTCTTTAATTGTTTCCAATAAGAGTTCCTGTATTTGTTTTAACCGAATGCACAAAAATAGAAAATTTTTGTTACTGCCCGAAATTATCCTCCTCTTATTATTTCCCAGATTAGTTAAACAGCGGTAAAGGTTTTTTAGGATATATTATTCCATATTGTTATTTTATTATAATAATATTTCATATCCTTTACAGAAGAGAAAGATTGTCATTTTGCTGAGTTGTTAAGTGCCCCGCAAAAAGGGGTATAATGGGACTAGTTAATATAATTTAAATTTACAGCTTGCATTTCTAGGCTCAAAATTTTAGATTGCAAATCGCGTAAAAAATGGTAGTAAGTTCGTATTAAGATAAATTTAATTTTATAAACATTCATTTAATTAAATTACTTCCATAAACAATATGGGAAACACCATATGAATCCAATTAAAAAACTACTTTCTCTCTCTGCGAAAGGAAGGAGGAATTATCTTTATGCCCTCCTCGGCCTGTTTACAGTAGGGTTTTTCTACAAACCCAACTTTCAGGAGGCCGGTGCCGTAGGAGTCGTTGAACACGGCTTTACCCCTTTCGCCCTTTTTTCCGATCCCAAGTACACAACCATGGAAATTGCAGCTCTCCTAACTGTGCTTGGAATTGCCATTGCCGGCTTGCTTTATGCTTTGATGCTTGTTAAGCAGGTATATAAAGCCGATCAGGGCTCGAAAAAAATGCAGGAAATTGCCGCCGCCGTTCGCGAAGGCGCCAATGCATATCTTTCTGCCCAGTTTAAAAAAATCGGTCCGCTAATTGGCATTATTACAGTTTTATTGTTTGTTACCTATACGGGAAGCGAAAGCGCATTCCGTTGGGGTAGAGCCGGCGCTTTCTTTATTGGCGCCTTATTCAGCTGGGCTGTCGGGTTTAACGGTATGCGCCTTGCTACACAGGGTAACCTGCGCGTTGCGGCTGCAGCCAAAAAAAGCTACGGCGAAGCCATGCAGCTCGGATATAGAACCGGTACTGTTACCGGTATGCTTACAGACGGACTTGGACTGTTAGGCGGTACTTTAATATTTTTAGTTTTCGGCGACGTAGCCTACGAAGCCCTTCTCGGATTCGGATTCGGCGGTACTTTGCTCGCTTTATTTATGAGAGTCGGCGGCGGTATCTATACCAAAGCTGCAGACGTTGGCGCCGACCTGGTTGGCAAAATTGAAAAAGACATTCCCGAAGATGACCCGCGCAATGCAGCTACAATTGCCGATAACGTTGGCGATAACGTAGGCGACTGCGCCGGTATGGCTGCCGATATCTTTGAAAGCTACGAAGTTACAATCGTTGCCGCAATGATTCTCGGTATGGCTACTTTCGGCCATAAAGGGGTTATATTCCCTCTCCTCGTTCGCGGTATCGGCGTGCTTGGTTCAATCATTTCTACTTATACAGTTAAAGCCGGTCCTAACGATACTTCGGATACTGCATTAAAGAGCGTTCACCGCGGTTTCTGGATCGGTTCGTTCATAAGCGTTGTAGGCTTCTTCCTTCTCGGCTTCTTCTATCTCCATTTTTCACCCGAGTATTTTGGCGCCGCTAAACTTGACGAATTCCAGAAAGCAGGTTTCTGGGCTGTTAACCCTCATAATCTTCCATGGTTCGCCAACTTCGGCATTCAGGGGCTCGATCTCCGCCCCGCTATTACATGCCTCATCGGCGTATTCCTTGCAATAGCCCTAAATAAAACCACAAGCTATTATACCCACACCGGGCACGCTCCGGTTAAAAGCCTTGCTAAATCGTGTACCACCGGGCACGCTACAAATATTATTCAGGGCTTTGCAGTTGGATACGAAAGCACTGTTGTTACGGTTGTTATTATTGCCGTTGCTATTTTCCTTTCGGTATTAACCTATATGGGCACTCCTCCTTTGTTTGTTGCATACGGAGTTGCAATGACCGGTATAGGCATGCTTACATTAACCGGCAACACAATATCCATGGACGTATTCGGGCCGGTTGCCGATAACGCAAACGGAATTGGCGAAATGGGTTACGACAAAGATGAAATGGAAAAAGAACAGCCGGGTTCATACAAACGCGCCCGCCAGATTCTTGCAGACCTTGATGCAGTAGGCAACACTACAAAAGCCGAAACAAAAGGTATAGCAATCGGTTCTGCCGTTATTGCGGCCGTTTCATTATTCGCAAGCTTTATAGCCGTTATTGCAGTTGGCAGCGAAGATAAAATTATGCAGATGACAATTGAACAGTATAAAGCGGTTTCTTCGCAATTGAGCGTTTCAAGCCCCGATATCCTTATCGGGCTTCTCATAGGCGGTGCCGTTCCGTTCCTCTTCAGCAGTATGCTTATACGTGCGGTAGGGCGCGCTGCCTATTATATCGTGTTCGAATGCCGTATCCAGTTCCGCGATAAGGAAATTTGGGCAGGCACAAAGAAACCCGATTACGGAAGAGTTGTTAATATCTGTACTGTTACAGCACAGAAAGAATTAATTGGCCCCGGGCTTCTTGCAATTGCAACCCCTGTTATGGTAGGCTTCCTTTTAGGGCCTTTTGCCTTAGGCGGGTTCCTTGCAGGAATGATTTTAACCGGACAGCTGCTGGCCGTATTTATGGCTAATGCAGGCGGTGCATGGGATAACGCAAAGAAAATGATTGAAGACGGCGTTTACGGCGGAAAAGGCTCTGAAGCACATAAAGCCGCTGTTACAGGCGATACCGTTGGCGATCCTCTTAAAGATACCGCTGGCCCTGCTATCAATCCTCTTATTAAGGTTATGAACATGGTAAGCTTGTTAACTTTGGGCGTTACTCTTAAATTCAACCTGGTAAATCCCTCATCGCATTCTTATGTGGTCGGGTTTATTATTGCGGCAACTACACTTGTTGCAATTGGATGGGCTGTTTGGCAGAGTAAACGCGAAAGCGGAGACTTTGAACAGACCGCTGAAAACGAAGCTTAATTTAGCTTGTTGCAGAATTAAAAGAGGCCTCTGCTTTTAAGCAGGGGCCTTTTTCATTTTAAATCAGTTCCACTCGGCCCGAAAGAACATTCAAATTACTGAAACCTCTTCTTTATTAAAGATTTACATATTTTAACAAACGCTTATTTTTATTCGCTCAAAACAACTGCGCCGTATTGGTATAAATCCCTTTTGTACTTATCTTTTACCCATTATTAATATAATATTCATGTAATTTTATGAAAGCATACCCAAGCATATTTAACGACGTTATAGGCCCGGTAATGAGGGGCCCTTCAAGTTCGCATTGCGCCGCCGCACTTAGGATCGGTAGAATGGCGCGCGACCTCATGAATTCCGAAATAAAAGAGGCTGAAATCAGCTACGGCACCGAAGGCTCGCTTGTTACCACACACCGCTCGCAGGGTTCCGATATGGGGCTCTACAGCGGCTTCCTCGGCTTTGATGCCGACAGCGAAGAACTGCTTAGGTACGAAGAAAATATTGCAAAAGCGGGTATTGCCATAAATGTATCATATAAACCTTTCGGCATGGTGCATCCCAACACATATAAAATAAATCTTAGGAACGGCAGCTTCAATTGTTCAATTACCGCACTATCCACAGGCGGCGGTATGGTTGAAATTACCGGAATTGAAGATGCGGAAGTTTCCATTAAGGGGGATTATTACGAAACAATTATTTTTATTGCTAAAGAGGATATAGATTTAATTTCGCAGCTGGCCGGGTTATTAAATCCCGATTATTTGTTTGTAAGAAAGGGAAACAGGATTTTCATAAACATTAAAACCGTACGCCCCGTTGAAGATGAAGAAATAGAATTAATTAAGAAAAACAGCAATGTAAATTACATAGCGCGCATTAATCCTGTTCTGCCGGTAAGGGCGCGCAAAGGAATTGAACTGCCTTTTACATCCTGCGCCGGAATGGAAAAATATAACACCGGAAAAAATCTTGCGCTTTGGCAGCTTGCTCTTGAATATGAATCGGCGCGCGGAGGCATTACCGCCAAAGATGTATTAGGTGAAATGAGAAGGATTGTAAGAATTATGGAGCAGTCAGTTCAAACCGGTTTAAAGGGGACTGAATATGGGGACCGGCTCCTCCCTTCGCAATCGCCCAATTTTAAAAAACTTATGGAAGAGAAAAAACTTCTTGGGGATGGGCTTCAGAACCTGATAACCCTATACACATCCGCAATAATGGAAGTAAAGAGTTCGATGGGGATAATTGTAGCGGCCCCCACTGCCGGTTCCTGCGGCTCAATTGCCGGGCCGGTTATAGCCGCGTCACACTTTCTTAACAAGTCCGAAGATGAGACTGTAAAGGCAATGCTTGCCGCCGGACTGATAGGAATATTCATATTAAATAAATCCACCTTTGCGGCCGAAGAGGCGGGGTGCCAGGCGGAATGCGGCTCCGGCGCAGGAATGGCCGCCGCGGCTCTTGCATACCTTGGAGGCGGTTCGCTTGAACAATCTCTTGCCGCTTCATCCCTTGCGCTTCAGAATTCATTCGGAATGACTTGCGACCCCATTGCCGGAAGGGTTGAAGCCCCGTGCCTCGGCAAGAACGTAATGGCGGCTGTTAATGCCCTCGCCTGCGCCAATATGGCAATTGCGGGGTATAAACATTTAATTCCGCTCGATGAAGTTATAGAGGCGTTCGATTCCGCGGGCAGAAGCCTTCCGCGCGAACTGCGCTGCACAGCACTGGGCGGTTTATCCGTTACAGACAGCTCAAAGAAAATAGAGAAGGAATTAGAGTAATTATTTTCGAACTCTTTATTCCTTTTTAGCGCCATTTCTCATTT
This sequence comes from bacterium, assembly GCA_027398005.1. Taxonomy (GTDB): domain Bacteria; phylum Bacteroidota; class Ignavibacteria; order Ignavibacteriales; family Melioribacteraceae; genus JAEXUB01. The sequence continues at coordinate 19,836 of DAHYUM010000021.1, read as the reverse complement.
ATCCTGCTGATTTTAAGTACGGATTTTACACTAAATGTTCTTATTTTTTAAAACACATTTGGGAATTTAAAATGAAAAAATTCTTAGCACTTATCTTATTTGCATTTCTCTTTACATCACCAAACTTTGGGCAGTTATTAAAAGTAAGCGACCCGTATTTAAAAATAAAAGCGGCGGCAAACTCCCCTCTTTACACAACCTATACCGCGGCAATGGAACGCTCGCGCCTTTACGGCGATAAAGGATACAAGATGGATTATTATTCCGAATCGCTCCCCATTACTTATTCGGGGGACCAGGCGGGAAGATTTTTTAATATCTGGAAAGTTGACCAGGTTGTTGTAATCAACAAGGGAGAATTTGTAAAGCGCCCCGTGGTTACAGCCTCCTTCCCCGATATGGCCATTATGGAATATCAGCCCTTCAGCCATATTGACGTTCAGGAAACTTTTTTTGTTTACAGTTCGTCAATCGCATTGGTTAACCTTCACATTAAAAACACCGATAAGATAAAGCACGAAATAGAAATTTATCCCGTTCTTGAGCTGGGCAACGATTCCCTTATGATTAAAAGATTCGATTCAGAGCATAACGCCTATGTAACAAACCATCACGAATCGAAATACCGCATTTTAAGCTCCCTATACAAGGATGCCCCCTACCCTACCGATACGCGCGATTATTTCTGCGGCGGATTCAAGGGCTATTCATACGGCGGATACCTGAAAGGAATGGGAGAGTTTTACAATACCATTAAAACCGATTACTACACCGAGAACAGGAACGACTCACTCAATAAAAAAACAAGCGGACTGGTAAATTTCGTTTCGCTGCACGGCAAGATAACACTCAAGCCGGGGGAAGAGATTACCGTTAGATATTTCCGCGGCTGGCAGGACCGTAAAGAGGATGTTAACCCCCTTGCCGCCGAAATTGAAAAACTTAAAACTGTAGACCTGCAGAAGTATGTTGATGCCGATGTTGAGCTCTTCTCTAAAATACCGCGCATTAAATTCAAGACAGAAGATGAAAAGCTTGTATATCTTGGCGCGTTTAATCTTGCCCGCGGATGCATGCTTCCCCCTACCGGCAAGACAAAATATAATTTTTATGTCTTTTCGCGCCAGCCTTTATGGGGCTGGGGGCACGGGCATCAGGTACTGCACGAATCCTTAAGCATGCTTGCTTACGCCTATCTCGACCCCGTTTCGGCTGAAGGCTCGCAGTATGTTTATATGGAACAGCAGAGGGATGACGGGCTTATAGCATACCGGCACGGTCCCCGGGGACTGCAGGACTACCCCCACTTCAGCAAAGAGCTCAACAGGGAAATGTCATCCACTTCGGCTCCCTTCTTCAGCTGGATTAACTGGGAGGTTTACAACGTAAGCAAGGATAAAAAATTTCTTGAAGACGCCTATAAAAGCGGTACGAAATATGTCGACTGGCTTATTAAGAACAGGGACACGAACCACGACGGCACATTCGAATGGGGGCCATACGGAATTATTGAGAACGTAAGGGACTGGTACAACGCCGTATTTCAGGTGAGCAAGGAAAGGCATCTGGATATAGATAAAGAGGATATATCCGACGAGCTTGAATGCCTTGACCTTACCTGCATGGTGGTTAAGGAAATGCGCTCCCTTTCTTCAATTGCCGGCGCGCTTAAACTAGATAAAGACGCCAGAATGTGGCAAAGCAAAGCCGATACCATTTCTAAGTTAATTAATGAACGTATGTGGGACGACAGCAGCAAGTTTTATTATTCGGTAAATAAGAAAGACTATTCATTTAAATTTTTAACGCGCGATCTAAGGAGAATGGAAATAATCGGTTTCCTCCCCCTCTGGTCGGGCAGTGCAACAAAGGAAAGGGCCGCGGAACTTGTTAAGCATCTTACCGACCCGAATAAGTTCTGGCGCAAATACGGGATACCGACCCTTGCCGCCGACGACCCCTGGTATACCCCCTATGTAGATTACTGCTGTAAATGGAACGGGCCCGTTTGGCTTTTATGGAACTATATGATTATGGACGGACTTAAGCAATACGGATACAATAAGATTGCCGCGCAGATTGCAGATAAACTTATGCTTGCAGTTACAACACAGCTTAAAAAGAACCATAACTACTGGGAATCGTACAGCCCAGATAATGAGAATCTCAACTCCCCTTCAAATTATATATGGGATTCGATAATGGCGAAAATTTTAATTGAGAAATACAATTACGGTAAAAACAGATAAAATAAGGGATGGCAGAAATGGGAATCATAAAAAAATCTTTACTCATAATTCTTTTATTCGCATTCGGGCTTTCGGCTCAGCAGCCGGGGCTTACAAAAAAATTCGATATTCCATCGAACGATTTAACGCTTCACCGCACCGCGCAGTCCCATCAGTACTTCGATAAGATAGGAACAAAATCGGCATTGATGGGATTTGAGAACGGGACATTCGAAATGTGGATTTGGCCCTGGAAAGTATTCCGCGGCTTCGACCTTCAGTTCTTTGTTAATACAACCACACAGCCTATACTTTCCAAAGACATCGTGCGCGATATTTCGGTTACCCCCGAAGCCACTACTATCACATTCGTTTATGAATCCTTTACGGTTAAGGAAATCATTTTCATTCCCAAGGATAAGCCCGCGGCGGTAATTCTGCTTGATGTTTATACAACCACCCCTCTTACAATTGTGCCCGGATTTCTTCCGGTTATGCAGCCCCAGTGGCCCGCAGGCATAGGGGGGCAGTATTCATATTGGGATGACCAGATGAAAGGATATATTATTTCGGAACCTCAGAGAAGAGGATTGTTCGTATGCGGCTCCCCTATAGCCGAACAGATGGCCGCTCCGCCGGCGCATATGTTTGCCGATAATCCAATTCAATTCAAATTCACCGTTGAGCCCAACAAGGCAAGCGGAAATTATTACCCGATTGTAATCTGCGGCGGCGTCAACCAGTCCCGCGATGCGGTTGCAAAACTTTACAACGACCTTGCAGGCAACGTAGAAAAATATTACATGGAAACATATAATTATTATAAAGACCTGCGCACATCAACGGTGCAGGTTGTAACCCCCGATGAAAAAGTAAACCTTGCATACGAATTCGGCAAGGCCGCCCTGCGCAATCTTCTTGTTGATAATCCTACTTTAGGCAAGGGACTTGTAGCCGGATACGGTTTAAGCGGCGGAGGCGGACGCCCCGGATTTTCATGGTTCTTCGGCGGAGACGCGTTCATCAATTCACTTGCGATGAATTCATACGGCGATTTTACCACAGTTAAAGACGCGCTCGCCTTTACACAGAAATGGCAGAGGCAGGATAATTTCCCCATCAGAAAGAAAAGCAAGGATGAAGTAAACAACGACATAGGCAAAATAGCACACGAGCTTTCGCAGAGCGACGGGCTTGTTGACTGGTGGAACGATTACCATTACGGATATAACCACGCCGATACTACTCCATGGTACCTTGTTGCAATGGGGGATTATTTCAGAAAGACGGGGGATATTGAATTCATTAAGAAGAGCTGGAACTCGATAGTTCAGGCTTATAACTGGTGCCTTAAAAAGGATTCGAACGGAGACGGGCTTATGGACCTTAAGGGGGCCGGCCTCGGAGTTCTCGAATTCGGCGCACTCGTAAAAATTAACAACGATTTATATACTCAGGGGCTCTGGACCCAGGGAATAAAAGAAGTTAACCTTATGGCCAAATATACAGGCGATAAGGAGATGGAAAAAGCGAGCGCTGAACTATTGCCAAGAGCCGAAAGCGCACTGGAAAAACTATTCTGGATGCCCGATAAAGGATTTTACAGCTTCGGCGCAAGCGACGACGGACACCAGGTGCCCGATAAAAACATCTTCCCTACTTCAATTATGGTATTCGGACTTTTGAACGACGCGCACAGCGCTTCTTCAATAAATAAATTCAACGAAAGCGATATGGTAACCGACTGGGGAATAAGGAACCTCACAAATAAATCTTCCCTTTACGAAGCAACAAATTATAATTACGGCACTGTATGGGGATTTAATTCCTTCTTCGCAAATACCGCACAGTACAAATACCATTTCGACCTTGCAGGCTTTGAAACATTAAGGAATACACTCCAGCATTCATTCGATTACGGGCTCGGCATATTCCCCGAAGTTTTCTCGGGAAGCATTAATACCAAACTGGGCGAAGCATACCACGACCAGGGATTCTGCACAAGCGGATATATGTTCCCCCTCTTAAACGGCATGCTTGGGCTTGATGTTAATGCACTTGAAGGGAAGGTAACGTTCGCACCAAAAATTCCAGCCGACTGGGACCATGTTCAAGTAAAAAATGTTAAAGCCGGCGATGACGTGCTCGATTTTACATACAGGACCGAAAAAGGGAAAGCAATTCTTACAATTGAAAAGAAGGGGAATAAAAGCGTTGCCCTATTATTCAAACCCGATTTTGCATTGGGAACCGGAATTAAAAGCGTTACCGTAAACGGAAAGGAAAACAAGTTCGAACAGAATAACGACCCGCAGGCAGTTATTCTTACAACCGAATTAACTGTTAAAGGAAAAACCGAAGTTGTAATTAACCACACCCCCGTTGCCCAGCCTTATTATATTGCAAAACCGACCCCCATAGGGGCAACAAACGAAGGGCTTAAGGTGATTTCGGAAAACATTAAAGTAAGCACGCTTACAATTGAAGTTGAAGGGATTCCGGGGCATACATACGAAATGGGACTTAAGAATGCCGGGCTGGCATCTTCAATAAAAGGGGCCGTGAACAATAACGGTAAATTAGTTATATTAATACCCGGCTCGGGAACAGAATTTGTTAAACATTATATTACTATGGATGTAAAATAATTCTTTAATAAATAGTTACGTTTTATGAAAAGAAAAAACAACAGAAGAAGTTTACTGCTTTTAACGGCCGCGGCAGGTTTTTTGTTTTACCTGTCCGGCTGCCAGAGCGATAAGCTTGCCCCGCAGGTGTTATGGTACGATAAGCCCGCCGGCGTTTACGAAGAATCGCTTCCGATAGGAAACGGGCGTCTTGCCGCTACGGTATTCGGAGGCGCGCCCGAAGAACGGATAACGCTTAATGAAGAAACATTATGGAGCGGAGAACCGGTCAATCCGAATATGAATCCGGAGGCTTACAGGCACCTCGATGCCGTACGCAAAGCGATTGACGAAAAAAATTACAAACTTGCCGATGAGCTCAATACCTCCCTTCAGGGAAAATTTTCCGAATCGTATGCGCCCCTTGGCGATTTATACATCGAATTCGGGCACAAAGGAAAAGTGCGCGGATTAAAGAGGGAACTTGATATAAGAAACGCAATTGCATCTACGGAATATGTGGTGAACGGCGTTAAGTATAAAAGGGAAACATTCGCATCATTCCCCGACCAGGTGATTGTAATAAACCTTACTTCGGGCAAAAGCGACAGCCTTAATTTCAGGATTAAGCTTACAAGCCAGCTTAGGCATACGACAAAATCGGAATATTCCCTTATTTCGATGCGTGGGCGCGCCCCATACCATGCCGAGCCAAGCTACCGGGGCAACATGCCTAATGCAATTCAATATGACAATAACCGGGGAATCCGCTTTAACACTCTTGTGCAGATACTTAACACCGACGGAAAAATTACCGCATCCGATACGACCCTTACAGTTGAAGGGGGAAGCGAATGCACAATCCTCGTATCGGCCGCCACAAGCTTTAACGGATTTGACAAGGATCCGTCATCCGAAGGGCTTGACGAAGGAATGCTTGCATTCAAACACCTTACGGACGCATCGGGCAAAAAATATGAACAGCTTAAGAAAAGACACATACAGGATTTCAACAATTATTTTAACCGCGTTGAATTGACCATCAACAAGGATTCCATTCCCCCTATTCCGACCGATGAAAGATTGAAACGTTATTCCGAAGGGAAAAATGATTTCAATCTCGAATCGCTTTATTTCCAGTATGGAAGATATTTAATGATAAGCGCATCGCGCCCGGGGGGTATACCCGCCAACCTGCAGGGTAAATGGAACATACAAATGCGTCCCCCCTGGAGCAGCAATTACACGGTTAACATTAATACCGAAATGAATTACTGGCTTGTTGAAGTATGCAACCTATCCGAACTTCACGAACCGCTTTTGAGGTTCATCCGCAATCTTGAAACCACCGGCGAAGTGACTGCCAAAACATTTTACGGAGTTAATGAAGGATGGTGCTGCGCACATAATACCGATATCTGGGCAATGACAAATCCAGTAGGCGATTTTGGAAAAGGGAGCCCCGTATGGGCCAACTGGAATATGGGAGGCGCATGGCTTGCAACACATTTATGGGAACATTTCGATTTTACGCGCGATACATTATTCCTTAAAAAATATGCATACCCCATAATGAAAGGGGCGGCAATATTCTGCCTTAACTGGATGGTTGTAGACGACAGAGGTTTTTTAATCACCTCTCCATCAACCTCCCCCGAAAACATGTACAAGACCGATAGCGGATATGTAGGGGCAACATCCAAAGGAACCACAGCCGACATGGCTATAATTAAAGAAATTCTCGGGCGTACTCTTGACGCGGCGCAGATTATAAATACCGATTTCCAGTTCCGCATGAAACTGAACAATTCGATAGTAAAATTATATCCCTATAAAATCGGGCGGAAAGGAAACCTTCAGGAATGGTATTACGATTGGGAGGACAGCGATCCTCAGCATCGCCATGTATCGCATCTGTTCGGCCTTTATCCGGGAAGACAGATAACTCCCGAATCGACTCCGGCGCTTGCCGAAGCGTGCAAGACATCCTTAAACCTGCGCGGAGACGGGGGAACCGGATGGAGCAAAGCATGGAAGATAAATTTATGGGCAAGACTTCTAGACGGCAACCATGCTTATAAACTGCTTAGAACCCATTTAAATTACGTCGATCCCTCTTCGGGCACAAATTACAGTTCGGGGGGAACATTCCCCAATTTGTGGGATGCCCACCCGCCGTTCCAGATTGACGGAAACTTCGGAGGCACTGCCGGCATTGCTGAAATGCTTATCCAATCCCATGCGGGGGAAATAAACCTTCTTCCGGCAATACCGGATAAATGGGAATCGGGTAGCGTTAAAGGATTATGCGCAAGAGGGGGTTTTGTGGTAGATATGGAGTGGGAAAACGGGAAATTGACCGGCGCAGTAATATTCGCCAAAAACGGGAATGAAGCAATTGTAAGGTATAAGGATATAGTTAAGATATTCAAGATGAAAAAAGGGGACAAATTGAAATTAAACGGAATGCTGGAAATAGCGGAATAGCATTCATTCCCCCGGTGGAAATAATTGTTATTGCATCCCCCGCGCCGGAAGCCGGGGGATTTTTTTTTGAACAAAAGCCCCTTTAATTCGGCCCCTTATTTTTGCATTACAATCGAGCCGGAATTTTCCTATTTTTATAGTATAGAAACTGTTTTTTAACAAACTTCCGGATAATGACATGAAACATTTCATAGTGGAAATTATTTATAAGGCGCCGATAGAAAAGATTAATGAAGTACGCGACCGTCACCGCGCTTTTCTTGATACCGGTTATGAGAAGGGTATTATTCTAATGTCGGGGCCGCAGGTTCCAAGAACGGGAGGAATAATAATTGCGCGCGGCAATTCGATGGAAGAAGTATCGGAGTTCCTTTCGAACGACCCGTACCAGAAAGAGAAAGCCGCTGAATACAGATTTATAGAATTCACTCCTGTGCATCACCAGGAATTTATGAAGGAGTGGATTTAATTATGCCTTCGGAACCAGAGATAAGCGTAGCCATTATAACCGAAACAGAGATGGAATTTGACCTGCTTGGCGAGTTCCGCCTTGAGGGAAGCAATAAAAAATTCAGCGGACACTTTAAAGCAGTACTTAAAGGCAATTCTATAATTCTACAGCAGGATGGGAAGACGGCCGCCGAAGCAAATTCCCTTTTTCTAGTTCCGCGCGATATAGATGTGGCTTCTTTTGTAATACACGGCGTTAAGATCGGTAAAGGATTCCACTGGGAAAGAAAGGAAAAACAGCGTTTCCACGGTGCGTTGAATTTTATTATAGAAGAGAACTTAATAACCGCGGTGAATATTATACCCGTTGAAGCTTATCTTGAAAGCGTAATTTCATCCGAGATGAACCCCAACAGTCCTATTGAATTTCTTAAAGCGCACGCGGTAATATCGCGCAGCTGGGTTCTTGCTCAGGTTGAAAAGAGAAAAGGAAAGAAGGAAGATAAAGCCCCTCAGACGATAGAGACGGACGACGAATATATACGCTGGTACGACCGGGAAGACCATATTAATTACGATTTCTGCGCCGACGACCATTGCCAGCGTTACCAGGGGGCCACAAGAATAATAAACGACAAGGCATTCTCGGCTGTTGAAGACACGCGCGGATTAGTGCTTATGCAGGGGGGCGCGGTATGCGATACCCGTTTTTCGAAATGCTGCGGGGGAAAAAGCGAATCGTTTGAAAACGTATGGGAGGAGAAGAAGCACCCATATTTAATACCTGTTTCCGATTATAAGTACGAGCAGGATATATTTGATCTCGACCTTACAAACGAGAACGCGGCAAGAAAATGGATTAAGAGCTACCCGCAGTCATTCTGCAACACAAACGACGGGAAACTTCTTTCGACGCTTCTCCCCTCTTACGACCTTGAGACAAAGAATTTTTTCAGATGGACTGTAGAATACACGCAGGAAGAGATAGCGGGGCTAATTAATAAAAAGAGCGGATTCGATTTCGGCGAAATTATAGATATGACGCCTCTCCAAAGGGGAGATTCGGGCAGGATTATAAAATTAAAAATTACCGGCACAAGAAAGACAATGACCATAGGCAAGGAACTGGAGATAAGAAGGATTCTTGCCGAGACCCATTTATACAGTTCGGCATTCATAGTAGAAAAACAGAACATAGCGAATGGTGTGCCGGGGGGCTTTCTGCTTTACGGCGCCGGGTGGGGGCACGGAGTAGGACTTTGCCAGATTGGCGCCGCTGTAATGAGCAGTGCCGGTTACCGTTTTGACGAAATTCTTTCGCACTATTATAAGAATTCCGTTATGCATAAAATTTATTAATGCCCAAAGGAGAAATTGAGATTAAATGACATTTCTCAATCCCGCAGCATTATTGGCGCTTATTGCCGCTTCGCTTCCGGTAATAATCCATTTCCTCAATTTACGGAAGCTGAAGAAAGTTGAAATAAGCACTCTTGCCTTTATTAAGGAACTGCAGAAAACCAGAATAAAACGGATAAAAATTAAGCAGTGGATACTGCTTGCATTAAGGATATTAATAATCTCTTTTCTTGTAATGGCTTTTGCCAAGCCGGCTTTAAGGCCGGAATCCTTTTTTTCTTCGGGGGCGAAGACCACCGCCGTAATAATAATCGATAATTCATTCAGCATGTCGCTTGTTGAAGCGGGGGGCTCGCTTTTTAACCAGGCGCGCGGCGCGGCACAAAAAATTCTTGCCAATCTTCATCAGGGGGATGAGGTTTCAATAATTTTCACATCGGGCAATAGAAGCGAAGAAACGGCCCCGGCAACAGATTTTTCAAGGGCAAAAAAAATAATTGAAGAGGGAGAGATAAGCAATGTAAGCGTTCCCCTTTTTAACTCTCTTCAAAGCGCCGATTCAATACTCGCGCATTCGCGCAATGCGAACCGTGAAGTTTACATACTTTCGGATATGCAAAAAAGCCGCGTTTACCCGGAGGATGAAAAGCATAATTTCAACTTAGGGGATGGGCTAAGCTCCGATACGCGAATTTACATGATTGAATTCCCCTCAAAGAAAACAACCAATCTATCAGTTACCGATTTTTATGCCGATAACCAGATATTCGAAAAGGGGAAGAGTGTTTCCTTCACTGCGGTAATTTCGAACTACTCCCCAGTTTCCGTTTCAAATTCGGTAGTATCCCTTTTTATAAACGGAAAGCGGAGCGCCCAGCAGGGAATAACTCTTAACGGACGGGAAACACGCAAAATTAATTTCGAAACCGTTTTGAATGAAACCGGACTTCTTAATATTTCGGCACAGCTTGAAGATGACGATATATTAAGGGACAACAAGCGTTATATAGCCCTTTACGTGCCGGAAAAAATTAATATCTGCGCCTTTGCGGATAATGAAAATGATATTGATTATGTAAAGACCGCCATTGAGGCATCATCCGGAGAGAACGCGGATATTCAGGTTAAAAACAGCGCGCAGATTAATTCCCCATCCCTTTCGCAATACGGGGTGGTAATTTTATGCGGCGGCGCAAATAATACAGCCCCCTTGAACCGGTATCTTGCCGGAGGGGGAAGCATTATATTATTCCCAGGGAGCAATATTGATTTAAACGGATATAATAAATTGTGCGCCGGACTTGGAATTGCGGGCGCCGATAAATTATACCGGGAACTTCCTTTAAGTTCGGCGGCTTCGTTCGGGAAAATTGATTTTGAAAATCCCGTTATATCTGGAATTTTTGAGAAGAAGGAAGAGATTAAGATTTCATCCCCGGTTATAACATCATATTTAAAATTGAATGCGGGCAGCGGGGCGAATATAATCAGTCTTAGCGGAGGCTCTCCATTCCTGTGCGGATACAACACCGGCGGGGGTAGAATAATGCAGTTCGCCGTTTCCCCCGTTGCCGGATGGGGGGACTTCCCTTCTAAATCGATTTTCGCCCCTTTAATTCAAAGATGTGTTTCATATCTGTCTGTTAAACTCCCCGCCGAAAATGAGATTAATGCGGGGGGCTATATTCCTGTAAGGCTTTTTAGCGGTGCCGGCGAAATTAAGGCGGAGCTTCCGAATGGGGAAACAGTTGCATTAAGCACGTCGGCAAAAGACGCTTTAAGCACTTTAAAGTTCGGCAATACCACCGCCACCGGAATATATAAATTTTATTCGGGCGGCAAATTAATTGATTTTTCTTCAGTAAATTTCAACACGAAAGAATCGGACCTTGAAAGGATGGACGGCGCCGCGTTCGGGACCTTTATGAAAAAGGAAAACATTAAAAGCGGCACCGGATATATAGACGTAAAGGATAATTTTAAAACAGAAATTGATAAATACCGTTTCGGCACCGAGCTTTGGAAGCATTTTCTTATTCTGGCTCTTATATGTGCAATTGCCGAAATGATTCTCGCCGGAAATTCCAGAAAGGAACTAACCGGTTTGGAAAGGGAATAATGGGATTAATAGAGACAAACACAAAGACGGTTGAAAGGGCAATTCTTGTGGCGCTTATTACCGATGCCGTTGGCCGGGATAAAGTTGAAGAACACCTTGAAGAACTTGAAATGCTTACAACCACAGCCGGGGCCGAAACGGTTTTCAAGGTAGTTCAGGACCGTTTCAGGATTGACCCTGCTTACTATATAGGGCGCGGCAAGGCGGAAGAAATTGCACAGCTTGTTGAGCTTAACGAGATTAACCTTGTTATATTTGACGACGACCTTAACCCTACGCAGGTAAGGAACCTTGAGAAAATAATAAACAAGAAGATACTCGACAGGAGCGGGCTGATACTTGACATATTCGCATCGCACGCAAAGACAAAGGAATCGAAAACGCAGGTAGAGCTTGCACAGCTGCAGTATCTGCTCCCCCGTTTAACAAGGGCATGGACTCACCTTTCGAAACAGTACGGAGGGATAGGCACCAAGGGTCCGGGTGAAACACAGATTGAAACCGACCGGCGGATTATCAGGACGCGTATAAGCAAGCTGAAAGAGAAGCTTAAACAGATTGAACAGCAGCATCAGACAAAGAGCCAGAGCAGGCATAATTACATAAACGCCACGCTTGTGGGCTATACAAACGCTGGCAAATCCACACTTATAAATCTTCTTACCGATGCCGAAGTTCTTGCCGAGAACAAATTATTCGCCACGCTCGATTCTACAACCAGGCAGTACGAAATAGGGCGGAACAAGAAAATGCTGATAAGCGACACGGTAGGATTCATAAGAAAACTTCCGGCGCATCTGGTGGCTTCATTTAAAACTACACTTAACGTAGTGCGAGATGCCGACATAATACTGCATGTTATTGATATTTCGAACGACTACTTTGACGAGCATATTCAGGTTGTTGACCAGACCCTTAAGGAGCTTAAATGCGAAAAGAAGCCCGCGGTATATATTTTCAATAAAGTAGATATGCTTAAAGATAAATCCAGAATTGAATACATACGCGAAAAATACCCCGACTCTATAATGGTTTCGGCCGTTAAGGGAATTAATATAAGCAAGCTGAAGGCAAAACTGCTTAACATATACGAGGAGAAATTCACCGTTACCAGAATGGAGTTCGATATTAATCAATCGAAAATAATTGCACGCATATACGAGCTTGCCGAAGTCCTTTCGGCTGAATATGATGAAGATAAAGTTATTATAGAATACAGGACAAGCAGTTCAAACAATCAACGAATAAAAAAACTAATTAATTCAAACAAAGGTGAATAAATGGCCAGGGCTAAGCTAGTCATCGACGGAAAATCATTAACCATTGATAAGATTGAATATTTTATTAACGAAAATCCGGCAGTAGAACTTTCAAAAGAGGCTGAACGCAATGTTGACCGCGCACGCGCGCTGGTTGACGAATGGATTGAGAAGGATGAAGTAATATACGGCGTTACAACTGGATTCGGCGAGTTTGCGAATGTTAAAATAACACACGGGGAACTTGAGCAGCTGCAGGAAAATTTAATTATAAGCCATTCGGCAGGCGCGGGAGAAAACCTTCCGCCGGTAATAGTAAAAATTATGATGCTGCTGCGGGTAAATGCCCTGGCAAGAGGTTTTTCGGGCATAAGGCGCTCCACGCTTAAACTTTTAATCGATATGATGAACAACGGCATAATACCTGTTATTCCCTCACAGGGTTCGGTAGGTTCAAGCGGCGACCTTGTTCCGCTTGCGCACCTGGTGCTTTCATTAATCGGCAAGGGAACTGTTCAGGTTATTAAGGAAATAAACCACCCCGGCGCACATAAGGCAAGGGTTCAGAACTCATCTGCGGTATTAAAGAAATTCAAGCTTTCCCCCGTTAAGCTTGCGGCTAAAGAGGGGCTTGCACTTATTAACGGCACGCAGATGATTACCGCATTCGGGGCGTACATTTCAATTTATGCCAAACAGCTTAATCAGGCGGCGGATATTGCGGCGGCCCTTTCGCATGAGGCATTGCGCGCTACCGATAAAGCATACGACCTGCGCCTTCACAGACTGAGACCGTTTCCGGGACAAATTACAACCGCAAAAAATATGCTTTCTTTAATCAAAGGAAGCGAAATCAGGAAGTCGCACATGAAAAACGATCCACGTGTTCAGGATTCCTACTCCCTCAGGTGCATTCCGCAGATTCACGGCGCCTCGCGCGATGCTATTGATTATGTAATTTCGCGCGTTGAAATAGAGCTGAATTCGGTTAACGATAATCCTCTTATTTTCCCAAATGAACGGGATCATCTTGAAGGGGGAAATTTTCACGGACAGCCGATGGCGCTCGCGCTCGATTTTATGGGCATAGCCCTATCGGAACTTGCCGATGTAGCCGAGCGGAGGACCGAACGGTTAGTAAACGGTTCATTAAGCCGCCTGCCTCGTTTCCTTACCGAGAAAGGGGGGCTGAATTCGGGCTTTATGATTGCGCAGTACACTTCGGCGGCCCTTGTATCGGAAAACAAAGTTCTGGCTCATCCCGCCAGCGTCGATTCGATACCCACTTCGGCCAATCAGGAAGACCACAATTCAATGGGTTCTATTGCCGCCAGAAAATGCTACCAGATACTTAAAAATGTACAGACTGTAATAGCAATTGAAATGCTTTGCGCTTCGCAGGGAATTGAATTTCTTAAGCCTCTCAAATGCGGATCGGGCACGAATGCGGCCTACACCAAAATAAGGGAAAAAGTACCCGCGATGAAAAAGGACAGGGTTCTGCATACAGACATAAATAAAGTTCTTGAACTGGTAAAAAGCGGTGAAATACTTAAAACTGTTAAAAAGGCGGTTAAAATAGATTAGCAAGACCGCAATAAAAAACTTATAAAAGGGGCAGAATAAACTGCCCCCTCTTTTTATTAAACTACTTTTCTGTTCCTCTGCTACCTGATTTATCTTTGACCTTATAGATACTTTCCTTTCCCAGCCGGTCTCTCCGGTCAATCTTCTTGTCAAGCCTAACAACCCACCACATCACCAGCCCGAAGGCGGCAAAAAACAAAGTGCCCACAAGAATAAAACCAAATGCGGTAACGCCCATAATACTCCTTAATTATATGTGCAAATATCACTCATACAATTCAAAAATCAAATAAATATCTTCCCGAATTTGGGGGAGTTTTTGCTTGATTTAAATTGTTTTAATTGATATTATGGAAAAAAGAATAGACCCGGTTTGGAATAATTTAAATTATCATAAATCAAACAATAATAATAAAAGAGGGTGTCATGAAAAAAGCATTATTATTTCTCGCAATATTTTTCGCATTAGCAGTAACTGCAAACGCACAGCAGGTATTAACAGGCACATACCGTTTCGATAAAAAACTTGCCGATTACACACTAGACAAGAATGACGGCGACAGAGTTGTTCAGATGGAAATAACATTTGCCAAACCTTTCGATACAAAGCCTGAAGTGCTCGTTTCGGTTAACTACCTTGACGGGGACAAGAATACAAACCTCCGTTTTGAATTAAAGACCCTCAGCGTATCGCGCGACGGATTTACCATTCAGGTAAAGACCTGGAGCGACACAAAGATATTTGCCATCGGAGGCGGATGGATGGCCGTAAGCGGCAAGTAAATGCAAGATTTTAGCTTAAAAATCCGGCTCAGGCCGGATTTTTTTTGCCCTATCATTATTTCGACCTCAAAACTTTAAACTTTATAAGCCCCCAAACGATAATATATTATGAAAACAAAGGAATAATATGCCCAAAAATTGTTGGGAAATTATGAAGTGCGGCAGAGAGCCGGGGGGGCAGAACGAAAAGACTTTAGGTCCATGTAAAGTGCCCCTATTTGCAATAGCGGATGGAATGAATAACGGCGATAACGGGGGCCGGGTATGCTGGGCAGTTGCGGGAACTCAATGCCCAACCGGGGCAACCGGAACATTCGCAGTAAAACTTGCCAGCTGTCTTACTTGCGAATTTTACAATCTTGTATCTACCGAAGAAGGCTTCGATTTTATACCGACCAAAGAGCTCGTCAAAATTTTTAATGACCCGGCAGATTAATTACTCAGGTCAAAATCCTTTTCAATTTTTAATTTTTTCTTCGTCAGTTCATCGGTAACGTTTATAACCACTTTGTATTTACCCAGAGGGTACGAAGAATCGAGCTGTTTCTGCACCTGAATTTCCATTTCGGTAAATTCCTCTTTATCCTCTTTTGCAACAACGGCCGAATCAATTCCTGTTTTCACTTTGCCGTCGGGCATTACAAGGTCAACCGAATAGCTAAGCCGTGCCGAGAAACTTCCGTTTGCCTTTTCAACTTTAAAGCCTTTAGCCATTGTCTGCGCATCCAGTTCAAAACCTTTATCCAGCGAATAGGCAAAAGCTTCGGCGCTGAAGAGTTCGAACTTTACTTCTTTTTTTGTGCAGGCAGCCGCAAGGGCTAAAATAAGCAGAAGAGGAATTACCTTTTTCATAATACACCTCATTTAAAAAAGAGGGCGCATAAGCGCCCTTAATTAAAAAATGATTTTAGAATCAGTTGTTCTTCTTGAAATCGTGCATGAACTGTACCAATTCCTCAACGCCTTTCTTAGGGAACGCGTTGTAGATTGAAGCGCGGATACCGCCAACCGAACGGTGCCCTTTCAATCCTTCGAAACCTTTTTTCTTGGCTTCATCAATAAATTTCTTTTCCAACTCTTCGCTTGGCAAACGGTAAGTAACGTTCATAAGCGATGCGTCTTCGGGAACTGTTGTGCCTTTATAATATCCGTCGCTGCCGTAAATTGCATCGTATAATATTTTGGCTTTTTCAACGTTTCTCTTATACATTTCATCCAAACCGCCCATATTAAGCAACCACTTGAATACGAGTCCTGCAATATAAATGCCGAATGTAGTTGGTGTATTGTACATAGTTTCGTTATCGGCGTGAATCTTATAATTCATATAAGTATGCAGCGTATCCTGCGATCTTTCGAGGAGCGATTTTTTGATGATAACAACCGTTACGCCTGCGGGACCGATGTTCTTCTGAGCGCCGGCATAAATAAGGGAATATTTATTCATGTCTAATTTCTTGTGGAGGAAATCGGAAGAGGCGTCGCAAATGAGTGGAACGTTGCCAACTTCAGGTTCGGTTCTCCATTCGGTGCCGAAAATGGTGTTGTTTGATGTATAATGGACATACGAAGCATCCGGATCGAGCTTCAATTCGGATTGTTTTGGAATGCGGGCAAAGTTATCGGCCTTAGTTGTGGCGGCAATATTAACCGTTCCAACTTTTTTCGCTTCCTTAGCGGCTTTTTCGGCCCATGCGCCGGTTACAATATAATCGGCTTTATTAGCCGGGGGCATCAGGTTAAGGGGAACCATTGAGAACTGGAGAGTAGCGCCCCCCTGCAGGAAAAGGATTGAGAAGGAATCGTCAATGCCTAACAGTTTTCTTAAATCCGCATCAGCTTCCTTAATAATACCATCGAAAATCTTTCCGCGGTGGCTCATTTCCATAACGCTCATTCCGCATCCTTTGTACGAGAATAAATCCTTCTGGGCTTCAAGAAGAACTTCTTCAGGCAGAATGGCAGGGCCCGCGCTGAAATTAAATATTCTTTTTTCCATTTCATTAATCCTTATTTTATTATTTCGTTTATTGCTTCACAACAAAACAGAATACAGATAAAAAAACTTAAACCGTATGAACCAAAAGTCCGTCTCTTAATTTCGGTTCGAACCAGGTCGATTTTGGAGGCATAATTTCCCCCGCGTCCGAAATATTCATAAGGTCATCAAGAGAAACGGGATAAAGAGAAAAAGCCACCGAAGCCTTTCCGCTGTCAACCAGTTTTTCAAGTTCCGCTGTTCCCCTTATGCCTCCTATAAAATCGATGTTCGAATCGGTTCTCGGGTCTTCAATGCCGAATACAGGAGTAAGGAGATAATTCTGAAAAATGCTTACGTCCAGTTTATCGCCAACTGTTGTTCCTTCCTTAACGTTGGAATTCGGTTTAAGAGAATACCACTTGCCGCCGATATACATTGCGAATGTTTTCTTTAATTGCGGCGAGGGGGAATTGGTTTCTTCTATTACAAAATTTTTGCCCGCTTTGGCAATAAATTCCTCTTTGGTCTGTTTAAGATCGAATACAACACGGTTGTAGGGAAGAATCTTAAGCTGTTCGGCGGGGAACAATACGGCGAGAAAGAAATTATATTCTTCATCCCCTTTGTGGTTTTTATTAGCATCTTTCATAGCGGCGCGGGTTCTGCTTGCGCTTGCGGCGCGGTGATGCCCGTCGGCAATGTAAAGATTATTAACTTTTGCAATTTCGTTAACAACAAGGTTTGTCTTTTCGGCCGGAAGCATCCAGATTGTATGCTTAACGCCGTCGGGGGCCGTAAAATCGTACAAAGGTTTAACCGAAGCCATAGTATCGTTAACAACATTATTAACCGCTTCAATTCCCCTGTAGGTTAAAAACACGGGACCAGTCTGCGCTCCTGTGGTTGTAATATGGTTGGTACGGTCATCTTCTTTAACTTTGCGTGTTTTTTCGTGCTTAAGAATTACATTGTTGTCATAATCGTCAACTGAAAAGGTGGCTGCGAGGCCTACCTGTTCCTGTGTTCCCATAACAAGTTTGTAGATATAGATAGCGGATGTTTCATCCTGAATAAGAGGTGCTTCCTGTTTAAGTCTTTCAAAATTCTCTTTTGCCTTCTGATAAACTTCTTTCGAATAATGGTCGATATTCTGTGGTAATTCGATTTCGGAACGGGTAACTCTTAAAAAGCTTACAGGATTTCCTTTAGCCAACTGAGCGGCTTCTTCGGTATTAACGACATCATAGGGCACACTAGCTACAAGATGGGCAACCTTATCCAATGGTCTAACTGCCTTAAATGGTCTGATTACTGCCATAGTTTCTCCTCATATGTATATACTGCGGTTTAAATTATTTCTTGCAATGTAAAAATATAACATATATTATTCTTTACAAAACCTTTGGAAAGAGGATTGAAACTATATTTTAATAAGGGGGCAAATGCTCCCCTTTACAATTAAAATTGTACCTGTAAAAGGGCATAATTAAAGTTTAAATGGTGTAAAAAAGGGGCAAAACGAGGGAATTTTAGTATATAGGAGTTAAAAAGAAAGGGGCGTGCGTGCACGCCCCGCAATAGCTATTTAAGCATATCAATCATAAGTGAGAGTTCTTCAATCAGCTTGTCTGTATTGCCGTCGAACCCGACTGCTTTTAGCCTAATATTTCCCTTCTTATCGATGATGAATTTAGTGGGGATGCCGGAAACGCCGTAGCTTTCAACAACTTTATCGGTATAATCCATCAACACGTAGAAATTATACTTATTTTTCTCAAGGAATTCGCTAACGGCTTTATTTTTAGCCTCGGGAGTAGGGAAACTGCTTTCCCATGTATCGAGGAATAAAATTGCAACATCCTTATCGTTAGCGTATTTATTAACAACCTGCTGCATACCGGGGAACGATTTAATGCAGAATCCACACCATGTAGCCCAGAAATCGACAATTACCACTTTTCCCTTAAGAGAAGCAAGGGATACTTCTTTTCCTTTAAGGTCTTTAAGCGTGAATTTAGGAGCGGGTTCGTTAATCATTTCCTTTTTAAGGGTTGCGGCAAGGTACTCTTTCGAATCCTTTGTAAGTTTTTCGATGTATTTATCAAAGCCTGCATCGCTTCCGTTTTTCTTAATATAAATTTCCTTAGCCAGTTTGGTTGTAGCTTCGTTAGGCATAAATTTAACAATAAGCGATTCCACTTCTTTTGAAGCTTTGTCAATCATGTTGGCTTCGAAAAGTGTTTTTACATATTTAGTATTTACTTCCGGATCTTCATAATCGCCTACAAGAACGGGAAGAGCTTCTTCATACAGTTTAATGGCTTCTTCCTTTTTGCCGTTAAGCGAGCAGAGTTCGGCATAGGTGGTCTGGGCTTCTGCAAGGGAGATTTTTTTCGATTTTGCATATTCCTCTGCG
The DNA here is from genome assembly GCA_027398005.1 of bacterium. Taxonomy (GTDB): domain Bacteria; phylum Bacteroidota; class Ignavibacteria; order Ignavibacteriales; family Melioribacteraceae; genus JAEXUB01. Next base: position 540 of record DAHYUM010000021.1, on the reverse strand, counting down.
GTCATATAAGGGGGCTTTTTGTCGGTTGCCTTAATATCTTTCTCCGCCTTATCCAGAGCCAATTTGCCCAATGCGGCGGCCGTCTCAAGCTCCTGGTTCTCTTTGGCAAACATTCCCGCAATAGCTCCCAGATACATGCCGTCCAGGTCGTTCATATGTTTTTTAACGAACGCGGCCGCTTCGGAATATTTCTTATCTTTAATCATTGAGCTTGCAACAATATAAATACCCCCCGATGTCATGCTGCTGCCGGGGAATTCCTTAACAAAGGATTCGAACGCTTCAATTTTTTTATCAAGTTCTTTTGCCTGATAAACAGCCATATAAGCCTGGCTTGCCGCTGCAGAGCCTTTAGGGAATTTTGCAATTGCGGCTTTCTTAATTTCGTTTGCCTTATCGGTCATTTTAAGCATTGAATACATTCTCTGAATGAATGAATAATCATCTTCGGTAAGGTCTTTCTTCTGTTCTATTTTTTTAAGTTCAGCCTCAATAATATCTTTTCCTTTTTCCTTAAGGGCGCTGTTAACAACGGTTAAA